>JAITMQ010000024.1 GCA_031277225.1 Clostridiales bacterium
CCGGCCAACCCGCCGACCCCGCCCCTGCACCCGGTACATATCCCGATGGTGTTACAATGCTTCCCCATCCAACCGCGACAACGCAAGACAGCGTAACAATCGCGACTGCGTCCTTGGCCGTTTCTTTAATGCATTGGTCTAACGACGCTCCATCTGCCCATGTTTCAAGGCATCTTTATGACACACTTGTAAACATGAATTATGACACATTTGAAATTGAGCCAAATTTGGCAGTCAGCTGGAATTTTATCGACGCTCAGACTGTTTCAATGGTATTGCGCGAGGGCGTTATCTTCTCAAATGGCGACCCGCTTACAGCTTATGACGTGCAATTCTCAATTGACAGAGCCGCCGACAATCCCCATGCTGCCGCCATTACGGGCATGATTAGCCATGTAACCGTACAAGGCACTTATGAATTCACCGTGCATTTGCTGGAGAATTTCTCCCCAATTTTGCGCCACCTTGCGCATCCCATGGCGGGAATTTTGCCCAGAGACCATTATCTTGAAGTTGGTCATGATGCATTTGGCCTTGCCCCTGTGGGAACAGGCCCCTATATGCTTTCCAATTGGGTTTCCGGCGACAGAGTTGAGCTGGTCGTCAATCCTAACCATTGGGGCCCAATCCCTGTGGTTCAAACTATCACTTGGAGAGAAGTGCCAGACCCATCTTCACGCCTTATGGCCGTGCAGACGGGCGAAGCTGACGTCGCTTTAGGTGTTGCCGTTGCCGACATTCCTGTCGCCGCCGCAGACCCCAGCGTAAGACTGCTTCGCAGACAAACTTTGGGAACAGACTATCTTGGCTTCAATTGCGAAGCTCCATATCTTTACAGCCCGCTTGTGCGCCGTGCAATTGCTTATGCTCTTGACACAACGGCAATCTTTAACGCGGCCTGGGGCGACAACGGCTATGTTGGCGTTGGCCCATTGTCCAGCATTGTTTGGGGCTTTGCGAACACACAGCCTTATAACACAGGCAGCCAAGCCGGAAACGAAGCCCGCGCAAGAGAGCTTTTGGCGGAAGCCGGTTATCCCGACGGATTTAACTCTACAATCTGGTTTAACACAGGAAATACAATGCGTCAAGACGTTGCCGAAATGGTTGCGGCTGCTCTTCGTCCTATAGGAATTGAGCTTGAAGTGCAAGGCCTTGAATGGTCTGACTATCTTGCAAGAACCGAAATTGGCGAACATGATATGTTTATTTTGGGCTGGACGACCGTAACGGGAGATGCCGACTATGGTTTGCATCCATTGTTCCATTCCACCATGCATGGGCCAAACAACCGCTCTCGCTTCACATACTATCCTCTTGACGAACTTCTTGACAGAGGCCGCGCGGAAACAGACCCGGCCATCCGTCTTGAAATCTACTATGAAGCACAGCAAATGATTCGCGACCAAGCTCCGCAAATTTTCTTGCGTCAAGGTCAAGAAGCTATGGCTATCAACCCTGCAATGAGAAATATGGTTATCAATCCTGCCGGTCATCACTATTATGGACGTGTTTGGTTTGAATAAGAAATAATTATGGTTTTTGATTAGCCACGAGTAAAAGGGGCGGCAGAGCAAGTCTTTGTCGCCCCTTTTTCTAAAAATTCGAGAGTAAAGAAGGTGAGATGGTGCATAAATTTATTTTGCGGCGGCTTTTGATGATGATACCGGTTTTGCTTGGTGTTGTTTTAGTTACATTCACGCTTTTATACATTTCTCCCGGTTGCCCGGCGCGAAACCGCCTGGGCGAACAAGCCACCCCCGAAGCCATCATACAATTGCGCGCGGAAATGGGCCTTGAAGACCCGTTTATTGTGCAATTTGGGCGATATATCGCCGGCGTGGTTACATTGGACTTCGGAAATTCCTTCCGTACCGACCAACCCTTTTTTGACGAGATTTTAATACGTTTTCCGACAACATTGCATTTGGCGGGCATGGCCGTTGTTCTGTCGCTTTTAATCGGCATACCCTTGGGCATTATTTCCGCAATGAAACAATATAGCTGGGCGGATGCCGGCGCAACCTTCCTTGGGCTTTTATTTGTGTCAATTCCAAATTTTTGGCTTGGCATGATATTGCTCTTAATTTTTGCCGTAGAATTGGGGGTTCTGCCCTCGCTGGGCTGGTCGGCGGGCGTGGGTACAGAATTTTCCAATTGGCATCATTGGATATTGCCCACAATTACGATTGGTGCTTCTGCGGCCGCTATAATAATGCGTATGACTCGTTCGTCCATGCTTGAGGTTGTAAGGCAGGACTATATCAGAACCGCCAGGGCAAAGGGACAAACGCCTTTTAAGATTATTTTCAAACATTCGCTTAAAAATGCGCTTATTCCCGTTACAACGGTGGCGGGGCTGCAATTTGGCTTCCTGCTGGGCGGTGCTATACTTACGGAAACAATCTTTTCGATTAATGGTGTTGGTAGATTTATGATGCAAGCTATACTAAATAGAGATAGCCCTGTTGTACTTGGCGTAGCACTCTTGCTGGCCTTTACATTCAGCATTGTTAATCTCTTGGTTGATATTTTATACGCTTTCATTGACCCGCGAATTCGTTCGCAATATCGATAAGGGGGGATTATAATGACGAATGTGAATCCACAAAAGCAAATGAGCAAAGAAGCCATGGCCCCCGAAAAATTTGCAGGCACAAAAAGGCTTGACAGATTTATGGAGGTTTGGCGCAGATTTAGAAGAAATCCCCTTGCCGTTGCGGGCTTGGTTATGATTTTGCTTATGGGCGTGCTTGCAATTTCCGCCGACTGGATTGCGCCCGGAACAGAATTTGACCCCGGTTATGACATACAAAATTTGCCGGCGCGCCTTGTGCGGCCCGGAGATACCTTTAACACGGGCTTCCTTGACGATTATGGCAATCCCATTTACGAAAGCGTCGGAATTTTCGGAACAGACCATTTGGGGCGCGATATGCTTGGGCGCATTGCGCATGGTTCACGAATTACGCTTTTGGTGGCCTTTTTGGTTGTAACAATTTCTATGACGCTGGGCGTAACCCTTGGCGCAATTGCGGGCTTTTATGGCGGCGTTTCGGACAATATAATAATGCGCGTAATTGACGTTATTTTGGCAATGCCGACAATACTTTTGGCGATTACGATTGCGGCGGCCCTAGACCCCGGACTGCATACGATAATAATTGCGGTTGGTGTGGGCGCGATTCCGGGCTATGCGCGGATTACGCGCGCGCAAGTTCTAACCCTTCGCGACCAGGAATTTGTCGAGGCCGCGCGAAGCGTTGGTGCTAACGACTTTAGGCTGATTCGCAAACATATTTTGCCAAATTGCATGGCACCAATTATTGTTGAGGCCACAATGGGCTTGGCGGGCGCAATTGCTTCTGCCGCCGCCCTTTCCTTCTTGGGAATTGGCCTTGCGCCGCCCACGCCCGAATGGGGTGCGATGCTGGCGGATGGCCGCCGCTTTATGCTGGCCGGCGAATGGCATATGACGGTTTTCCCCGGCGTTGCCATAGCAATGATAATTTTCTCGCTGAATATGATGGGCGACGGGCTTCGCGATGCCTTTGACCCGCGCTTGCGTTCTGCGGGCTTTTCCAAAAAGCGTTTTAAGCGTCAACTTCAAGCAATTGAAGCAAAAAAAGCCGGAGCTAAGGAGGTTTAAGATGTCAGAATATTTACTTGATGTAAAGAATCTTTCAATATACTTTTTTATACAAGAAGGCACAGTTCATGCCGTCAATGATTTGACTTTTACGCTTAAGCCCGGCGAAACAATCGGGCTTGTGGGAGAAACGGGCGCGGGCAAGACAACAACGGCACTTGGCATAATGTCCTTGGTGCAAAGCCCGCCGGGCATGGTTGTGGACGGACAAATTGTTTTTGAAGGGCGCGACTTGCTGAAATTAAGCGAGGCGGAAATGCGCAAGGTGCGCGGCTCTAAAATTTCTATGATTTTCCAAGACCCCATGACAAGCCTTAATCCCGTTATCCCCGTCGGCGACCAAATTGCCGAAGTTCTGCTGCTGCACGAGAATCTTTCGGCGGCGGATGCGCGCATAAAGGCCACGGAAATGCTTACAAAAGTTGGAATTCGCCCCGAACGCGCAAAGGAATATCCGCATCAATTTTCGGGCGGAATGCGCCAGCGCGTGGGAATTGCAATTGCGCTTGCCTGTAATCCCCTGCTGCTTATCGCCGACGAACCGACAACCGCGCTGGACGTTACAATTCAAGCGCAGGTTCTTGAGCTAATGAAGGCGCTCAAGGTCGAATTCAACACATCCCTAATCATGATTACGCATGATTTGGGCATTGTTGCGGAAATTTGCGACAAGGTTGCCATAATGTATGCGGGTTCTGCCGTTGAAACGGCCGATAAATACGAGCTTTTCCGGAATCCAAAGCATCCCTACACGATTGGGCTGCTGAATTCCATTCCGGACATAGAAAAAGACGAAGAGAGCCTAAAGCCCATAAAAGGCCTTATGCCCGACCCTATGAATTTGCCGGGCGGCTGTCCTTTCCATCCGCGTTGCGACCATGCAACGTCGCGCTGTGCCGAGGTTGTGCCGCCGCGCGTGGAAGTGGCTAAGGGTCATTTTGTGAAATGCTTGCTTTTTGAAGAAGGGGGTGCATAGCGTGAATGATATTTTAATGGACGTAAAGAATCTTAAGAAATATTTTAAGACGAAGAAGGGGCCATTGCACGCTGTTGATGACATTTCCTTCCAAATTAAGCGCGGCGAAACCCTTGGGCTTGTAGGCGAGAGCGGCTGTGGCAAATCCACGACGGGGCGCGTAATTCTTAAGCTTATAGAGGCGACGGGCGGCGAGGTTATTTTTGAGGGCGAAGATGTTCTTAAGCTCAACAAAAAAGATACCCGCACCTTTAGGGAAAATGCGCAATTTGTCTTTCAAGACCCCTTTGCGTCGCTTAATCCGCGTATGTCCATCAGCCAAATCATTTCCGAGCCGCTTATTATCAACAAAAAGGCGGCGGACAAAGATGATTTGATGAAGCAAGTTCGTAAGCTTATGGACACGGTTGGGCTGGCCCTTAGGCTGGAAAATGTCTATCCGCATGAGCTGGACGGCGGCCGCCGCCAGCGCGTGGGAATTGCGCGTGCGCTTGCGCTTAATCCTAAGTTTATTGTTCATGACGAGCCTGTTTCCGCGCTTGACGTGTCGATTCAGGCGCAGGTTTTGAACCTGCTGGGCGATTTGCAAAAAGAACTTAGTCTGACATATTTGTTTATTTCGCACGATTTGGGCGTAATTAAGCATGTCAGCAATAATATTGCGGTTATGTATCTTGGCAAAATTGTGGAGATGAGCGACTATAAATCCATGTTTTTGGCGCCGGAGCATCCCTATACAAAGGCCCTGCTTTCGGCGATTCCCGTGCCGAATGTGGATATTACGCGCGAGCGTATTATTCTTGAAGGCGATGTGCCAAGTCCCATAAATCCGCCGCCGGGCTGTCGTTTTTATGGCAGATGTTTCCAACGCAAGGATTCGTGTAAGGATATTGACCCCGAGCTGAAAGAAACAACGCCCGGGCGTTTTGTGGCCTGCCATGTGGTGAATGAGGGCAAGGCCTAATGCGTGAAATTTTAGCGAAATTTTGGGTAATCCTCCGTATGTCGGCTTTGCTGATTGCGGGGGCTTTTGCCATTGGCATAATTTACGGCTTGATTGTCGACCAGCGATTTATGTTTAATTATGCGATTACTACGGGCTTTGCTCTGGGTTCGCTGGCAATTGTTACGGGCATAATCAGGCTTATTTTGCCCGCCCGTTTGACAGTAAGCCGCAAATTGCTTGACGATTCGACAATAGGTTCTGAAATGACCGACGCGCGGGACATAAAGCGCATCAAATCCCTCGAAAGCATCCGCGTCGGAATTTGCATGATTCTCGTAGTGGCACTAATAGAACTAATCGCCTTTTTGATTTGACAGACCGCCGCCTGAAGCATGATTTATTTTAAGGCCCTGCCCAACCAAAGTTGACATACCAACCAAAATATGCTAAAATGTACTTTGGTGATGATTATGAGTGAAAACAGGCAACTTAAATGCCCTAAGTGTGAAAGCGAAGTAAAGCAATATAAGCACGGCACTACAAGCAAAGGCAAGCCGAGATTCCGCTGCAAACTATGCAAAGCCGTGTATTCTTTTGAGCCTCCAAAGTACAGCGAAGAATTCAAAAGAGAGTCTGTGCAGCTTTATCTTGAGGGCAACAGCGGCAGAGCCGTGGGACGCATCCGTAAGATAGGCAAAAATACCATATGGAATTGGCTTAGGGAGTATGAAAGCAAGTTATCTGCTGTGCAGGAAAATAATGTTGAAGCAATTGAAACAGCAGA
>JAITMQ010000034.1 GCA_031277225.1 Clostridiales bacterium
ATGGTTATCGACACAGTAACCAAAACCAAAGGTCTTGAGCGCGGCGAAGCGACAAACGCAACCCAAACCAACGCAGAGGCAAGCATTAACCGCGCGCTTAGAATCGAAACGGCAACCACAAGAATTTCCGACGGGCTTAACCGTGCGATTGGGCAGTATCACAAGATGAGCGCGGAAATTGTTAGAGCAGAAGATGGCGTTAGATACCAAGGATTGCCCGCGCATGTTATAGGCAAAGCCTTTATTGATATTAATCGCGAAATTGACAATGGCAAATATACATTTTACGACTTTAAGGGCGGGCGCGGCTCGCTTAAATCGTCTTTTTGCGCGCTTAAGCTGATTGACCGAATTATGCGCAATGAAAATATGTGCGCTTTGGCCATAAGACAGATTGCAGAAACCATTAAAGACAGCGTTTTTGCGCAAATTATTTGGGCGATTGACATCTTAGGATTAACCGAAGAATTCCACATCACCAAAAGCCCGATGGAAATTAAGCGCAAATCTACAGGGCAGGTCATTTACTTTAGGGGCGGCGACAATCCCTATAAAATCAAATCCATTAGGCCGCCGCAGGGCAAATATATTGGCGTTTTGTGGCTTGAGGAAAAAGACCAATTAGGCGGCAACGAAGCCGTCCGAAGCATTTATCAGTCAGCCATCCGCGGCGGGGATGGCGCAATCGTCCTTGCTTCATATAATACGCCGATTTCAAAATTGCATTGGATTAACAAAGACGCGCTTGTCGTAAATGACAGGCGCACAATACATCACAGCCACTTTATGGACGCGCCGAAGGATTGGCTTGGTCAAGAGTTTTTCGACATTGCAGAGCATACAAAACAGGTCAATCTGCGGGCGTATCAGCACGAATATGACGGTATTGCCGTCGGTAGCGGCTATACTGTATTTGAGAATCTCAAAATAGAAGCTATTGATGACGGGATTATCCGCACATTTGACAGGATATTAAACGGTGTAGACTTCGGTTGGTTTCCCGACCCATGGGCATTTGTGCGCTGCTATTTGCATAAAGGCAGCATGACGCTATATATTTTCGACGAATCGGTCGGCAATAAAATCACAAATGACAGGGCCGTCGAAATTATCCTTGGAAAGGGTGTCGGGCGTTCCGAAACCGTTGTTTGCGACAGCGCAGAGCCAAAGTCCATTCAAGATTATATGCTGTCGGGGCTTCGCCGCGCTGTTGGTGCCAAAAAAGGGCCGGGCAGCATTGATTATTCGTTTAAATGGCTTCAAGGGTTAAATGCCATTGTCATTGACCCTAAGCGTTGCCCGCGGGCAGCACAAGAATTTAGCGCCTATGAATATGAGCGGGATAAATACGGAAATGTTTTAAGTGGCTATCCCGACCGCGACAATCATACAATCGATGCCGTAAGATATGCAACAGAGGCGGCGTGGAAGCGTGGAGGTTTTGTCACATGATTATCACATTACAAGACTTGCAAAAAAAGCCCGATTTGGCCACGGCGATTAAGGACACAACCGAGGCGTGGCTTGCAAGTGCAGAGCTTAAAGCCATGCAAAACGCCTATAAATATTATCTTGGCGAAAATCCTAAGCTTAAGGCCTTGAGGGATAGGATTGTTGCCGACACGGGCTTTACTTTGAATCTTAGACCCGAACAGCCGGTTTACAGCAATTTCTTTGGCAAGATTACGAATCAGCACGTGGGGCATTTGCTCAAACATCCTTTGACATTTGATGAGGGCGTGGTTGACAAATTTGGCGCCGGATTTCAACACACCGTTCGAGATATGACACAAGACGCATATATTCGCGGCGTGTCTTGGGGGCTTTGGGATGGCGAGAAGTTGACGCATTTGCCCGCCGAGAATTTCATCCCGATTTATGATGAAGAATCGGGGGCGATTGTTGCGGGCATAAGTTTTAAGAGGCTTCGGGAGGATTTGCCTTGGAATTACTATTTTTATGAGCGCGAGGGCATAAGCCGCTTTAGGCAGGCGGCCGGGAATGACGGCAAGGTTAAGCCCGACGGCAAGCTTGAGCTGATTTCTGAGCGCAAACCATATCGCCATACTTCGAGGCCATTTCTTACGGGCGAGGTTATTGAGAGCGTGGAAAATCCCGACACATTTCCTATTCGGCCATTGCATACCAATAAAGAAAACCGCTCCGAGTTGATTTTGCCGATTAAGACGCAGATAAACGCCTATGATTTGCTTAAGACGGGCTATATTGATGAAACCCTTAAATCAAAGTTCATTTATTGGCTTATTTCGGGCTATTCGGGCAATATTGAAGAACTTATTAAAATCAAAGAAATCGCGCAAAAGCTTGGCATAATTGCCGAGCAGGGCGGCAATTCCAAGATTATGCCGCAGACATTAGAGCCGCCGCATAATGCGCATGAAAAAATTATGAAAGAGCTTAAAGAAAGCATTTACGGCGACGCAATGGCCTTTGACAGCGACAATCTTGGCGGGCGCGCCTCGGTTGCCGTTGAAGCCATCCGCGCAAGTCAATTCAACGAAGAAATCAAAATCGGCATAATGTGGAGCGAATTGGAAAAATTCATCAGGGATATTATGACGGTTGCGGGAATTCGTTCGGAAGTTGTGCGTTATACGCCGTTTAAGTTGACCACGGGCGAGGAGGCCAGAAGCCGAAGCTTGCAAGGATGGGTTGACAGGGGTTTGCCGCTTGAAATAGCAATTAAGCTTGACCCGCTTGTATCGGCGGATATTGATGTGGATGAGCTTAAGAAAGTGCTTGCTACGGAGGCTTTAGGCTATGGAAATGACGACGAGGCTTGAGAGGCGGTTGCAAAGTATTTATAGCAATGCCGCGCGGGCCGCGGCTGCGCGTCATCAAGCTGTGCTTGATAGGTTTAACCAATTCGAGGTGGAATTGTCGCAGGGCTTTTGGGCGCATTTGTCGGATATGGAGATTGCAGACGCGCGGCGCAATTATTTTTTGCGGATTAATCGCGCAAACGGAATCACTCAAAATATTGCGGCCGACCTTGCGCGAAGCGGGGAAGTGGCGGCGGCTTTGATTGAGAATGAGATGGTTAACATCTTTGGGCAGGGATACCGCGCGAATGTGGGTAATATTATACGGCAATGGCAAGGCGTGGGCGGCGCGCGGATTAATTGGGCAATGTATAATCCGCAACAGTTGCGCGCCCTATTAGTGGGCAATGTGCCGGGCATAAGCCGCTCGCCTTTTACGCAAATCGCCTATGGCAACCTTTGGAATCAATCTGCACAAAACCGCATGAATACACGGCTTCAAAATATGTTTGCAGAGGCCATCCTTTCGGGCGATGCAACCCGCAGAACTTTGACCCGACAAATTCAGACGGTTACGGGCTTTGAGCTTAGGCGCGCGCGCACGAGTGCGCGCACCGAGGGCGCGCGGGTTCATAATCAAGGCCGCTATTTGGCGGCGGAGCAAGCCATGGAGGAATATGGCATTCGCACGGCCAAAATTTGGCGGCAT
This sequence comes from Clostridiales bacterium, assembly GCA_031277225.1. Classification (GTDB taxonomy): domain Bacteria; phylum Bacillota; class Clostridia; order Lachnospirales; family WRAX01; genus JAITMQ01. The sequence goes on from JAITMQ010000034.1 coordinate 3,493, forward strand.
ATTCCTGTTGCTATGATTCCGAGGGATGACCATATGGCAATGGATGGCAGGCAGGCTGATGAGGATGGCAGGTTTACGCTGCCAAATGGCGAGAGGCCGCTGTATCCGCTTGACCCAAGCCTTAGCGCAGAGCAAAGCATTAATTGCCATTGTGGGCATGATTACAAAGTTTTGCGGGATGGCGGGGGTTTTTATGGTGAAACACTTGACAACGCAGAAGAATTGGGTTATAATAGTAGTATGCAGACTAAAGTTTTTGAAAACGAGGTGGCCTCGGACGAATATTTCGGACAAAGCGAAAGCTATCAAAGGTGGATGGGCGAGCTTACGGATGATGAAAAGCGAATGATAAAAGCCTATACTAGTGATGGTTTTAGAGATATTAACAGATATTTGAGGGCCGACGAAGAAGCCCGTTCATTTATGGATGGCAATTTTATAGAGGGTCAATTGGTTTCAAGATTAGATTCGGCAATCTCTAAATTTGAGCTTGAAGATGCCATAAATGTCCATAGGCGGATGGATTCAAACGCCATAAGGCACATGACCCCTAATTATGACGGGGTTTTTGAGAATTTAGTAGGACGTGAATTAACAGACCCGGCTTTTATGAGCGCATCAACGGTTGCGGGCTCTTTTGGCAAAATGTCGAATCTGCGGATGGACATTACAGTTCCGAGAGGAGCAGGCAGGGGCGCATTTATTAAGAATTATTCGGAATATGCAAACGAAAACGAGTTTTTGTTGGCGAGGGGAAGCAGATTACTTGTAACGAATGCGCACAAGGAACAGGGAATATTTTACATAACTGCGGAGGTGATTCCAAATGACTGATAAAGAAAAATTTGAAAAATATCTTGCCGAAATTGAAGCAAAACCCAAAGACCCAAGGCGTTTCCGAGAAGAACGCTTTACTTGGACTGCGGAAGAGTTTGAGCAAGCCCTTAAAAATGGGGATGAAACAAAAAAGACACGCTAAACCGCCTTTCACAAGGGCGGTTTTTTATTGGAGGGTATTATGGCTAATAGTGTGGAGATTGTTAGCAACAAAGCGGCTGTAATGGCCGAGCTTAACAAAGCCACGGGCAAGGCTTTACACACAATCGGGCTGACCTTCGTTAGGCTCGCGGGGCATGAAGCCGACCGCCTTATATACGACACTCCCCTGCCCTCACAATGGGCAAAGCAAGCCGATTTGTTGCTTGCAACCCTTGGAGCAAAAGCCGACTATGCCGAAAAAGGCGGCACATTTAGCGTTAAAAACCTTGACGCAATAATGGACGAGGCTATAGGCCATGGCGGGTTTGACTTTGCAAAGCCGCAGACCAAGACGGCGGAAGTGGGCAGCTTTTTTGGGCAAAGCAAAAACACAGCACCGCCCGCAGCGGCAGGCGGCACAAATATTAATGCGGGCATGAATGCCATAATTCGTGGCACAAGCTACGCAGACGATTAAAGGAGGAAATTCTATGGCAAATATGATAAACAGAAGTGGCGCAGAGGCGCTTATTCCTGAAGATGGAGGCTTTTGGGCGTGTGTTTGACAATCAAGTGTTTAATGGTGGCAATCCTAAAGCCCCGGTTGAATGGCCAAAGTTGCATTTCAAACGGCGGGTCAAAGCGGCGATTTTGCCATGAAGCGTATATCGGAAAGCGCATTTTTGGCCTTGCCCGAACAACAAAAAAATGACCCGGCTATTTTATGGGTAATATATCCCGATTAAGGAGTGATTTAATGAATACAGTCAGCTATGAACTGATGATGTTAAAACTCGAAGGAATCAATATTTTCAAAGGCGAATTTGCAACCGAATCCGCCTTGCAGACGGCCTATCCCATGGCAGAAATGGCGGATTTTGCCTATGTAACCGCCACAAATAGCTTTTGGGCGTGGAATACGGGGCTGACAACCCCTGCTTGGGTAAATCTTAATATTGAGGAAACCCAATATTTGTTGTTAGCGGACGCGGCAAAAGCGGCCGTGAATTATCTTGTTGTGCCCGATATGGAGGGCGGCAATGGCTAATTCCGTAAGCTATGAACTTTATGCCGAGCTTGAAAAGCGGCTTGCGGTGGTGGAGGCGTTTACGGGGCTTTCGACTGTAACCGAGATTTGGTCTGCATCTGCGCCGCTGTCAAATGTAGGCGTGGCTGTGATTGTTACGGGCTTTCAGCACAATTGTTGGGGCATAGGTGCAACCGACCATGTGCAAACTCTTTCGCCAAATGTGCGCTATACGATAATCACGGCGGCGCAATATCCGCCGCTTGCTCTTTATCAAGGCGCGCCCACGGTCGGCACGCTGTTCATAATGCCGCCCGGCGGCATTAATGTGATGGTGCCGCTGTTTTTTGACGACACCGGCATTTATTTTGAGGTGCCAAACACAATGTCGGGGCTGCCCATCGGCACGGCTTTGGCGTTTACCCAGCTGTTAATTTTAATCCCACCATCAACCTAGGAAAGGAATGATAAAATGAAATATCTGGACGAACTAAAAGCCTACAAAAAGGCGACTATTGAGGACATAGGCAAAATTGCGTCAAAAGGATATGGGCGCACAACCCCAAGCGACGAAGCCATTTTGGCGCGCAAGCTTGCGATTTGGGATGGGCTTTGTGATTTGATTGAGGCCTATTCCGACAGCGGTGCGCGTAATGGTTATGATAACGGCGAAATGCCCGCCCGAAGATAAGGGGGGCTTATGGATACCTTGAAAGCCTTAAAAGAAGACCTCGCCGCTTTTTTGGATGAGCGATATAGCGCAAATCCCAAGGTGCAGGATATTGACGAGGCCTATAAGGTGGCGGCGGTGTTGCTGGCGACTGACAGTAGCCCGCTTGTTCCCAATGTGGGAAAATTTGCAAGTGAGGCTCTGCCCGCCACTTTTGAAGATTATGCCGACCTAATCGAAGCAGATATAGAGGACGCTGCAAGATTTTCCGCATGGTTTAAGCAAACGAGCCAGGAACAATGGAAACAAATAGCAAAATACCGCGCCGCAAGTGCGGGCTATTTCATTGAAAAAGCAAAAGAACACGCCCAAAACCCAAGCCATCAGCAACAGCTAAAAGACCGACGAAATGAGCTTGAGCAGCTAAACACGCAATTGCCTAAGTAGCAAAACCCCCCTGCCTCAAGCCGAGGCAGGGGGGTTTTTAAATTTACGCTTGACAACGCCCCGCTTTTTTGCTTTTACGGACAAAAAAATCTATTGCTTTTTGGGACAAGTCGTGATAAGATTATATATAGTAGTGCAAATGATTTGGATGTTAGGCGGTGGGTGGCATTAAGCGAGTTGATTCAGAATATAAAAAA
>JAITMQ010000072.1 GCA_031277225.1 Clostridiales bacterium
TATAGGCAAACGCTTTAGGATTGAATTTAAGTACAAAGAAGTGTTGGAAGTGCCCAAGGCCAAAGGCGAGCAAAACGAAAAGGCAATAACAAAGGAATGGCTTACGCAATGGTTTGCGGAATTGGATGCTATTGATGAAAAGCTTGACCCTGCCGATTTTCCCAGGATGGAATGGGGGCGGGAAATGCCGATTTTTGAGGGGGATTGAGTATGCGAAAATACGCTATTGACAGCAATGTAATTATTGAAATTGTAAATGGAAATGAGAATTCAAGAGCTCGCTTAAATGACATATTGGATAGGAAGGACGAGATTGTGATTCCGCCCATAGTGTTTTATGAGGTAATGTGTGGATTTTATCATAATCCTTCCAAAAAGAAGGAGGCGGTTTTCTTCGGCTTGCGCAAACGTCAGCTAATCGGTCAGTTTTATGATTTCTCCGGTGATTTGCTTTGGGATAAAGCCGCAAGGATTTTTGCCGAGTTAAAACGCAAAGGAAAGGGTCATGCAATCGGACATGGCGACATTCTGCTGGCTTCATACTGTATGGTAAATAACTTGATACTGATTACAAAAAATACCAAACACTTTAAATATATAGACGGGCTTGCGCTTGAGGATTGGATGGGATAGAATGCATTTGTCGGAAAATGTAAGATTGGCGTTTGAGGGTTTGCGAACTAATAAGATGCGCTCTTTGCTTACGATGCTGGGCATTATTATTGGCGTGGCGGCGGTTATTGGCATTGTAACCGTCGGCGAATCTATGCGCACCGCCGTTACAGGCGAAATGCATGACATGGGGGCGACGAATATTGGCGTTTTTGTGCGCGCCTACAATGCCAATTTCATCACGGACATCACCGGCACAAGCCCAATTCCAACGGGGCGCGACCTAATCACAAATGCCATGATTGACGAGTTTTACGGCATTTATCGCCCTTATGTGTCGGCCATTGCCTTATCGAATTTTGTCGGAATGGGGCGGGTTGGCGACCTTGCCGTGAATGTAACTGGCGTAAATCCGGGCTATGCCATAACCCATAATTTGGATATTGTTGGCGGGCGTTTCATCCGGGACGAGGACATGGCATCCCATGCATTCGTCGCCGTAATAAGCCGCGATTTCGCCGAAATAAGCTTCCCCGAAGGCAATGCCCTTGGCCGGGAAATTTCCGTAAGTGTAGGCGGCAGGCCGCTAAACTTCGAAATTGTCGGGATTTATGAACATGCGGCTCTCGTTCCGCCCATATTTGGCGGCGGCACGGGCCAAGTCGACATCTATATCCCGCTGGCCACAAGCACAATGTTTATCGGCGGCATTGTTGGCCATCAAAACCTCACGGTTACGGCCATTCCCGGCCTTAACTTTGAAGAATTCGCAACGCGCGTTCGCCAATTCTTTGACGCTTTTTACGAAAATAATCCAATTTTTAGGATAGGTACTTCAACAATGGATACACTTTTAAATCTTACCAATGAGATTATGGGAATTCTGTCCGTTGCTGTGGCGGTGATTGCGGCCATTTCGCTGGTTGTGGCGGGGGTTGGGGTTATGAATATTATGCTCGTTTCCGTAACGGAACGAACCCGCGAAATTGGTATGCGCAAGGCACTCGGCGCGCGCAATTCCTCGATTCGCGCGCAATTTTTGGTTGAGGCCATGCTAATTTGCGGAATCGGCGGAATTTTAGGAATAGCCGTCGGCATCGCCCTTGGTTATTTTGGCGGCCTGCTGCTGGGCTTTCCCGGCTGGCCAAATATTGCAACAATTTTGGTTGCCGTGCTGTTTTCAATGATGATTGGCCTGTTTTTCGGCTATTATCCCGCGAATAAAGCGGCCAAATTAGACCCAATTGAGGCCTTAAGATATGAATAGGAGGGATTTTGTGATTTATCGTAATATGAAAATTGAGGATTTTGAGCAGGTGCACGCGCTTTGGCGCGCCACCGAGGGGGTGCAGCCCCATCCTGTTGACAATAATTACCAGACCATGGAGCGTTATATCAAACACAATCCCGACACCACCTTTGTGGCCGAAGAAAATGGCGAAATTATCGGCATTATCCTATGTGGGCATGATGGGCGGCGTGGATATATTTACCAATTGGCGGTGGAGGAAAGTCGGCGCGGGAATGGGATTGGCACCAAATTGGTTAATCTTGGAATTAACGCCCTAAGGGCCGAAGGAATCGGCCGTGTGGGCATGTTTGCTTTGGTCGATAATCAGCGTATTATAGATTATTGGGAAAAAATGGGCTTTGAGCCTAAGGATTTTATGACCTTTCGACTAAAAAATTTAGATTAAGGGGGTTTACGAATGAAAAACAAGAAGATTTCCACGGCGGTTATTCGCCGCCTGCCGCGTTATTACCGTTATTTGGGGGATTTGCTTGATGCGGGCATTGTTCGCATTTCCAGCCAGGATTTGTCCGCGCGCATGGGCATAACGGCCAGCCAAATCCGTCAAGACCTCAACAATTTCGGCTGTTTTGGGCAGCAGGGCTATGGCTATAATGTCGAGATTTTGTATGACGAGGTTAAGCATATTTTGGGGCTGGACAAGGAGTATAAGATAATTTTGATTGGTTGTGGCAATTTTGGGCAGGCCATCGCAAATTATCCGAATTTTTCCAAGCGCGGCTTCGTTTTTTCAGCAATTTTCGACAATAATTCCGAAATGATTGGCCAAAGTTTGGCCGGCCTTGAAATTATGGATGTCGAGGATTTGGAGGATTATTTGGCCGAAAATTCCGTGGACATTGCGGCTCTGGCCGTGCCCGACCACGCCGCCGCAAATCTCGGTAAAATCCTTGTAAATGCAGGGGTTAAGGGCATTTGGAATTTTTCCAATTCCGATTTGCGCCTGCCGGAAAATGCCATTGTTGAGAATGTTTGCCTGTCTGACAGCCTCATGACCCTTTCCTACAAAATCAACGAAGACGACATCTTAAAAAGGGTGGTTCGCGACGTATGGTGATTTTAATTCCCTTTGTGGGCGCGGCAATCGGCTATTTTACCAATCTTTTGGCCATAACCATGCTTTTTCGCCCGCATAGGCAAATTAAGCTCGGCAATTTTGTCCTGCCCTTTACGCCGGGCTTGATTCCGAAGGAAAAGCGGCAATTGTCCAAGAAAATAGGCGAGGTTTTGGGTGAAACGGTGCTTACGCATGAGGCCTTGGTTAAGGCCGTGGTGAATGACGAGGCAATTGACGGCCTAACCCGCACAATGACGGGCTTTGTTGAGAAATTTTTGGACGATAATCGCAATATATCGCAGATGATTTCGCAGACCTTTACGATTTCCGAGGAGGAAATTTTTGGGCGGACAAGCCTTAAAGCCGAGGATATTTTTGACCGTTTGTTACATATTGCAACGCAGGATTTTTTGCAGAATGCGGGGCGGGGCAAGACGCTTGGGGATGTGCTTCCGGCGGGGCTTGTGGCGCATATGGCGGAATATTTGCGCGGGCGAATTAGCGACGCTTCCACAATTTATCAAAGCATTATAGACCACCCCAAATGGGGGCAATTTTTGCGCCAAACCGTAACGAAACTCATTAAAGACAACACAAAGGGCCTGTTGGCTCTTTTGGCGAATCCCGATAAGATTTACGAAAGTATCACAAAAAATTTAACAGATTATCTTGGCAGCGAGGACGGGCAAGAGGCGTTGAATGACAAGCTGGACGCGCTTTTGGAGTGGGTTTTGGCGTTGGAAATTGACGATTTGCCGCAGAGCGCGCGGGATTGGGCGGCGGGCGCGCTGGAGAATTTGGCGCAGCATCTTAAGGCGGAGGGGCTGCCGCAAAAGGCGGCGGCGGCGCTGTTAGAGCTGCGCCCAAAGCAAATTATCCCGGCGCGAATGCACCAAAAAGCGGCCGTTTTTGTGCGGCCGCTGATAGTCTTTTTGGTTGATAAGGCGGGCGAATTCGTTGTCGGCGCAATCGATATTCCGCGCATAGTTGAAGGCAAAATTAACGAAATGGACGTGGCCGAGGTGGAAAAAATCATCCTGTCCGTGGCGGGGAAGCAATTGCGCTGGATTGCCGCGCTGGGGGGAATTCTGGGCTTTATAATCGGGTTGATTCCTATGTTTATAGGCCTGTAATATGCGCTACAGGCCTTTTTCGGCGCGAAGCGGGTAGTTGTTGGCGGAGTTTTTGACTTCTGCGCCTTTTTCTGCAACAACGCCCCGCCATCTTTCATGCGCCGTCTTCATTCTAAGCCATTCAAGGTTTCTGAATTCCTCTGTTGCGGTTACACTTTTATAAGATTCCACAGCTTGAACCATGACTTCACCCCGCATGATTAACTATTTTGACCGCTCTCCAAAATCGCTATCCGTTGACGAAGCCGCTCTACTTCCGCTTGCCATCTTTTGTTCGCCCGCGCTTCTCCGCGTGCTTCCCCACGCCTCTCCCCACGCCTCTCCGCATTCCCAATCGCCGAAGCCTCGTCATGCGCCGTCTTCATTCTGAGCCATTCAAGGTTTCTAAATTCTTCTGTTGCGGTTACACTTTTATAAGCTTCCACAGCTTGAACCATGACTTCACCCCTAATTTCTGCCTTGCAGGGCGGCGAGTTGTTGGCGGAGTTTTTCAACTTCCTCGTGAAGTTTTTCAACTTTCGCATTTTTTTCTGCAACAACACCCCGCCACTTTCGACGCTCGCTTTCCGCGCCACGCCTCTCCGCATTCCCAATCGCCGAAGCCTCGTCATGCGCCGTTTTCATTCTAAGCCATTCTAGGTTTCTGAATTCCTCCGTTGCGGTTACACTTTTATAAGCTTCCACAGCTTGAACCATGACTTCACCTCCATTTAATGCTAATTTCTCCAATTCTTCTTCGGTTTTGGCATTGAACAATGCCAGCCACAAATCTTTCTCGCTCTGCAAGTCTAGCTGGTCTAAATCCTTAAGCTTTTGCAATTCAAAGAAATGGTAGATTTGTTTGTTTGACAGCAATTCGTGCCGCGTTGTTTCCAGCAACTTAAATTCCGAATGAACCTCATCGCTATCGAACATCCTAAAATCAAGTATACTAATAATTATAGTCTGCGGCAGACTAATATAATTCTCGCCTTCGGGCAGTGATGCCGAGTAAATTTTTGCCCAATGAAACAAAACCCGCTCCGGAAAATTCCCCTCATTGCGATTCTGAATCTCAATATTAACCTTCTTGCCATCCACATCCATCATTATATCCAAACGACAGAATTTCTTGCCGATTTCTTCCGGGCGCATTTCCGTATCCGTAACAACAAGATTCTCTATGCTTTCAAGCTCAATGCTCAAAAGCGTGGCAACAAGCCTTTTCAGCAAATATTGATGCCGTATAAAAAGAAGCTTAAACAAAACATCGCTCCGAAATGTGTATTCTAATTTTGTGCCGGGTTTTGGCATAAGCTCACCTCATTCATATTATAGCACGAAAAGGCGCAAAGGTCAACTGTTGGCAAAAAAGTTTGCACCGACACTATTGTGCCGGTGCGAAGGGGGTTAAAATAGATTAAGGGGGGGAAGTTGCCGACCTCTCGGTCGGCGCTGCAGTCGACAGGACTTGAACCTGCACGAGCTTGGCTCACAAGATCCTTAGTCTTGCGCGTATACCACTTCCGCCACGACTGCACGCCGGAATTCTCTGGCATACTGGATTATATAATATTATGGGACAATTGTCAAGAGGAATTTTGTCCTAAAGGCTCTTTATTTTCGTTTTTTTCTTCATTTTCTTCGGTCTGGTCCGGTTTTTCGCTATTTTCTGGGGATTTTGTCCAATCGTGGTGGCCGATATTTTCCATGTTTTCGAGGGCTTGACGCAGGCCTTCAAAGATTAATTTTTCCAGCATTTCCAAATTTTGTTGATGCAGGCGTTTAATGTCAAAATACCAAATGGCAACTACCAGCGAAAAATAAGTTAAGAGCAGATTTGTCAAGATGAAGAATGGCAGGTGGAAAAAGGGGCTGTTGCCGAGATTTAGGGCGTTTGCGAGGGTTGAACCAAGCAAATTCATGACAAAAAACACGGCAATATAGCCGATTGCGATTAGGCCAAAGGTGAAAAATGTGCGAAACCAGCGGCCGCGCACCAAAAAACGGCTTAACGACACGGCATTTAGGCCCCAGCGGCCCATGTCGGCTATGACATGTTGGAAAAAAATCATTGTAACGGCGAAGTATATTGGGATTATCACGAAAAAGGTTCTTCCCAGAAAATAGAATAAAAGGAATAAAAAGCCACCGACCAGGAGGGTTGTGATTATCATTTTGGGGAATTTTGGCAAAACGGCGGTGAAAAGTCCGTCAAAATCGGGCGTTTCTTCGCTTAGTTGACAGGAGGCCAAATAGACCGTGGTGGCGACTATAAGCGTGAAAAATATGATTTCGATTCCGAAAAATATTGAAAGATTCAGCAGATTCTCGTCTGCCAAACCGCCCAAATTCACCGGCGGCAAAAATGCCCGAAACAAAAATACGGGCACAAAAGCCAAGATTGTCGCAACAAAAAGAAACTTTAGGCTTTTGCCATAAAGCGCGTTCGCTTCGCGAAATATTGTAAATATGGTCTTTTCTTGATTCAGCAAACTCGCCCCCTTGCGTTTTGCTATTACTCCACCGACTAAAGCTTGCCAAAAGATTTGCGAGGATTTTTGTCGCAAGACTAGGAAGCGACGACGACGCGTGCCCGTGGCACGCTAGGAGGAGCTGACGAAGGCTTGCGGCAAAAAGACCGCAAAGATTTGGCAAGATTTAGTTGGTGGAGTAATGATTATAGCCTAAAATTCGGCACAAGTCAAGCTCTACAGGACAATTCCGTTAAATAGGCCAAATTTTCGGCGTGAGATTCGCGAATTTGGCCCTTTTTCAGCCGAAATTGCCAATTCCCGGCGGCCTCGCCCGGCGTATTTGTGCGATGCACCGAATCCAGCGAAAGCAGGTCTTGCACGGGAATTATGGCGATTTTTGCAATGCTTAGCAGAGCCGCGCGAATTAGGTCATGCGGCGCATTTTCGCCCGAAACATTGAGATAGCGGCGAAATTGGTCGCGGCTTTTTTCGGGCGCGGTCGCATACCAGCCCAAAGTCGTGTCATTGTCGTGCGTGCCCGTATAGACGACTATATTATTTGTATCAAAATTATGTGGCATGTGAGTATTATTCTTAGTATTGTCAAAGGCAAATTGCAACACCTTCATGCCCGGCAAATTCAGCTCTTTAAGCAATTTAGCCACAGCAGGCGTGATAATGCCCAAATCCTCGGCAACAATCGGAAGCTCGCCAAGCGCGCCCTTTAGCGCGCCAAAAAATTCGCGCCCCGGCCCCGGCTGCCAAGCCCCCAATTTAGCCGTTTTCGCACCATAAGGCACGGTCCAATAGCTTTCAAAGCCGCGAAAATGGTCCAGCCGCAGAATGTCAAAGACCTCCAAAGCCTTGGAAATGCGCGCAATCCACCATTTATAGCCCTCGGCTTTATGCGCGCGCCAATCATAGAGCGGATTGCCCCAAAGTTGGCCATCTTTGGCAAAATAATCGGGCGGCACGCCTGCAACGGCGATTGGGCGGCCTTTCGCGTCCAGCTTAAAAAGCTTGCGATTTGCCCAGCAGTCCGCGCTGTCATAGGCCGCAAAAATTGGGATGTCGCCGGCAATTTTAATGCCTTTTTTATTCGCATAAGCCTTAAGCGCGGCATATTGCTTATAAAAAATGAATTGCAAAAAGTTATGATAACCGACTTCATCGGCATCCGCTTCCGGCAAAACTTCGGGCCAAGTTGACCAGACCGCGCCATAATAATAGTCCGCAACTTCGCCTTTAGGCAAGGGAAGATGCTTTCGCGCGGCGATAAAATGCGATTTTAACGCCAAAAATCGGCTGTAATCTACCAGCCAGTCGGCATTTTCTTCCACAAAAATCTTAAAAGCCCGCGCAAATGGCGAATTTTTGAAATTTGCATAAGCCTTACGAAAAATCCGTTCTTTTAGAGAGATTACTTCGGCATAATCTATTTTATTTTCGGGGAAATTAATATCATGAAGCAAATCCTTTGGCGCGAGCAAATCCCATTCCAGCAAGGTTTGCGGGCAAATAAACAGCGGATTTCCCGCAAAAGTCGAAAAACTTTGATAGGGCGAATCGCCAAAAGAGGTTGGGTTAACAGGCAAAATTTGCCAAATGGACTGCTTGGCCAAAACCAAAAAATCCACAAAGTCATATGCCGACTTGCCCAAATCGCCAATCCCAAATTCGCTATAAAGCGAGCTTATATGACATAAAACACCACTCGCTCTTTCTTCCATTATATTATACATAAACGACCTCCAAAAAAGCCTATAATTTCGCCAATTGTAAGATTGAACCTTAAAACCCAAAACCCTACTCGTATTTAAAATCTCCCCTTGGTCAAAATAATATTACGAGGCGCGCAATGGCGCAAAAGCCTCTTAATATAGATATAGGGGGATAAAATCATGAGATTAAGAACTTTAGCAGGAACTGCCGTGGTTGCTGTTGCGTTATTTGCCACAGGTTGTGGAAGCCTGGCAAATAATGCCGCAGGACTTGACAGACCGGGGGATGTAAGGCAAAATGTGGTGGAAAGCAGCGAAATTCGCGCAAGGGACAATAATTACCGCAGTTATGGGCGTTTTGGCCGCATGAGAAGGCCTGTTGCCGAGGGATTCAGAAACGCGCGACAAGGCGTTGACCGCACAAGGGCGCAAAACCGTTATCTTAGGCAACAAGACCTTCAGCTTAGGGACGGGCGCTATTTGGGCGACGGGCTTAACCCGCCCACAGACCCGCTTAACAGCAGGCTTGACAATGAAGCCAATCGCATAGAGCTGCCCAATACGACGATTGCGCCCACCACAAGAAGGTAACTTTATGAATAAAAAGCCAAGTCTTGCGGATAATATCTAAAGAAGCCGGAAAAACCCGGCGGGATGTTATCTTGCAAAACTTGCTCAAAAAAGAGGGGCTGTCGCGCCCTCTTTTTTGCTATATGGCATAACGCTCCAAAATTTCCTCGGCCTCAATTTTGTCAATATTATATGCCAACATAATTTCCGACATCACGATTTTTTTCGCCATTGTCAGCATTTTTTTCTCCGCCCCCGAAAGACCCTTGTCCTTTTCCTTATAATGCAGCTGGAAAAACACATCGGCCACCTCGCGAAGCATACCCGAACGAATTTTGTCCATATTTTCCTTGTAACGCACCGCCCAACTTTCTGCTTTTGCGGGCTTGGGCACTTTTGCCGAAGTCTTAACAATGACTTCAATATCATTTTTGGGCATAACCTTGCGCAACTTCGTGTTTTCGGCGGATTCACAGCATAAAAGTATGGTTAGATTGCCCAAAGGCAGGTTTAGGACATAATAGTTGCGGGTTTCGCCGTCAATGCATTTTTCTTCCAAATTCTCAATAATCCCCGCGCCATGCAGGGGATAAACCACAGCCTCGCCTTTATCAAACATAAACCCACCCCCTTCATGACAATATACTACAATTATAGCATAAATTTAACGATTTGCAAATACTTTTTTCACATTGACAAACTTGGGGCTGCGTAGACAAACCATTCTCCTTTCGCTGAAATTCAACCCCCCATTCATGCATAAATCGACAAATGAGGTCTTCTTTACGATATAATTTTTTGCTACGCAAAACGCCATATTTGCGCGCCAAATCGCGAATCGGAATTTCGCGATTGGCCTTTGCGCCCGGCGTGGTTTCGTCGCGAAATGCCTTAATAATCGCATCTGCGCCGTCTTTTTTAAGATTGCCCAGCCGCCACCATTCGGCGGGCTCGGCAATATTGGGAAAAGCGTCAAAATCCGCGTTAATTGCAATGCTGTGAACGTCCACATCCATATTTGGCGGCGAATTCTCGTTAAGCAGCTCCTCAAGAAGGGCATATTCCGGCTGTCCGAGAAGCTCGACACCCTCGCGGCATATATTGGCAAATTCGCGCGGAATCCCCTTCTGAGGGGATTCCCGCTTTCGCGGGAATGACGGAAACATAGTCGGCGCAACGCCCTCGAAATCAAAGAAATATCCCCATAGTTTATTCAAGCCCGCCAAGCCCGCGCTTTGTGAGAAAAACCTGCCAGCGCGGGGCGATTCCGACTTCAATCAGCCTTTTTGTCGCGCGCAAATTGTCGGCAAATGCGCCTTGCTTTCATCCTGCGCCTGCTCTTGAATCGTTCCGCCATTACGCTTAATTCATTCATATCCCAAGTATAACTTATTTTGCTTATTTTGTCAAAAATTTTATATGCCGGGGTTGGCTGAAATTACAAAAAATTGCCCGACCGAGCTGTATAATATTTCCATGGTTATTTATGTTGATATGGTATTTTTAATAAACTTTGCAATCAACACCGTTGTCCTATGGCTAACGGGGGTCTTATGCAGGCGCAAACCCCGCCTATGGCGGCTTTTGCTTGGCGGCGCGGCCTCTGCGCTGTTCTATTTGCTGATTTTGCTCACCCCCGCGCGCGTCGCCCTAAACATCTTCACATCCTTCGTAGTCTTAGCCCCCGGAATTTGGCTGGCCCTGCGCCCACGCAAATGGCGAGATTTAGGTGTTTTGCTGGGAGTGGCCTATATATGCGCATTCGCCTTGGGCGGGCTTGCCTTGGTTGTGATGAATGTCCTGCCCATGCGAGCTTGGTCAACCGCGGGCTTCGCCGCCGAATATGCCGCGCCTGTACATTTAATAATTGCAATAATCATATCATTTTGTATAATCAAATTCGTGCGGAGGCAAATTGCGAATAAAATGTTGGATAAGCAGGCTTTTAAACAAATTGGAATTTATTTGGGGGGCAAAAGGGCGGAAATGCGCGCTTTGGTGGACACGGGCATGTCGCTGACAGAGCCTATAAGCCAAAAGCCTGTAATAATCGCGGAATTTTCTGCACTTTCGCCGATTTTGCCCGAATCTATAGTCAAACTGTTCCAAAATAAGCAACAACATGACTTGGAAAGCATTGCAAAAAGCTTTAGGGAAGCAGATTTGCAGACGAGGATACGTATGCTGCCATTTAAATCCATTGGCAAGCAAAACGGCGTTTTAACAGGGTTTAGACCCGATAAAATAGAAATTTTAGGCGAAACCCCAATCACCACGGGGGACGTAATTATCGGAATTTGTGATTTTGACTTGGGTGATGGCGAATATTCCGCCTTGATGAACCCTATAATTTGCGACTAGGAGGCGGCGGGGATGATTAGAAAGATTTGGGAATTTTTTGCAAAGGTCTTGCGCAGGCGGGCGGGCACAATTTATTATATAGGCGGCAGCGATATTTTGCCGCCGCCGCTTAAATCCGAGGACGAGGCGAAATTTTTGGCGCGGCTGAGCGAGGGGGGTGTCGGCGCCGACAAGGCGCGCGATGTGCTTATAGAGCATAATTTGCGCCTCGTGGTCTATATTGCGCGCAAATTTGAGAATACGGGCCTAAATGTCGAGGACTTAATCAGCATTGGCACAATCGGCCTGATTAAGGCCATAAACACCTTTAAAACCGACAAAAAAATCAAGCTTGCTACATATGCCTCGCGTTGCATTGAAAACGAGATTTTGATGTATTTGCGGCGCAATGCAAAGCTTAAGACCGAGGTTAGCATTGACGAGCCTCTTAATGTCGATTGGGACGGCAACGAGCTGCTATTGTCCGACATTTTGGGAACGGAAGTCGACACAATTTCCCGCGACATCGAAGAAGAAGTAGACCGCGAAATGCTCTATCTCGCGCTGGAAAAGCTTACAAACCGCGAAAAACGCATTGTCGAAATGCGTTTTGGCCTGAAAAACGACGGCGAGGAAATGACGCAAAAAGAGGTGGCCGACATGCTGGGCATAAGCCAGTCCTATATCTCGCGCCTGGAGAAAAAAATCATAGGCCGCCTGCGCAAGGAAATGAGCCGCTTTGTTTGATTACTTAAATCATTCCCCCATCCAGCGTAATAATTTGCCCTGTGATATATTCGCTTTTAATTAGGAATTCCACAGCACAGGCGATTTCTTCGGGTTTTGCGAAGCGTCCCAAAGGGATATGCGCCTTTAGTTCAAGATTCTCTTGGTCGCTTAAAAAATCATTCATTTCTGTGTCAACAACGCCGCAGGCCAGCGCATTCACCCTAATTCCCGCAGGCCCAAGCTCCTTTGCGAGTGCGCGCGTAAAGGCGTTAACGCCGCCTTTTGTCGCAGAATACACCGCCTCGCAACTTGCCCCAACCTGCCCCCAAATCGACGAAATATTGACAATTTGCCCCGCACCCTGCGACAGCATCTGCCGCGCCGCCAAATGGCTTAAATTCACAACTCCGCCCAAATTCACGTCGATAAGCCGCCGCCACTCGTCGGGCTGCATGTCCGCAAAATAGCCGACATGCGCCACGGCCGCATTATTCACCAAAATATCCAAGCCGCCAAATTCCGACAAAACAGTCGCAAACATGCGCTCACAGTCCGCAAAATTCGCCACATCCCCAAAAACACCAAATCCGCCGGGAATTTCCGCAAAATTTCGCGCGCAAAAAGCCACGCGAAATCCCAAATCAACAAAACGCAAAGCCAGCGCGCGCCCAATTCCGCGCGTGCCCCCGCTAATAAAAATCCGCAAAAAATCACCCCTTGACATCCCGCTAAATCTATGCTATTATACCATAGCGCGCAAAACAACGCAAGCGGATGTGGTGGAATTGGTAGACACGCAGGACTTAGAATCCTGTGCCTAATAAGCGTGGGGGTTCAAATCCCTCCATCCGCAAACCCCATATGTATCCCCTGCAAAGGCTATTTTACGGGGGATTTTCTTGGCCTTGAATGGACTTAAAACCCCAAAATGATTAAGCGCATTTAAGGGTTTTTCAAGCCATTTTATATTTTAATTACCGCACCTATTACCGCACCAAATATTGTTCACGCAAACCTATTCCTTTAAGTCCAAAACAACATCTTTAATCTCTAACTTCATACCCAAAATTTCTGCTATTTTGGCAATCCGCTCCAGCTTTTTGCGGTAGTCATCCATTTCCCCCGCCGCTTCATCCGCGGCGGCCATGGCAAATAACTCCTCCAACTCTTGGAAAATGCGTTTTTTGAGATTTAATAGCGTCATTTGAGAACCTCCTTGATTTTAAGAGGCTACTCAGCTAAAATATAGATGAGTAGCCTTTTGACTGATTGACACTCCATAGCGGCCAATTTCCTGTGGTAGGGTAGGAGGCCGCTATGCTTATTATAACATTAAAATATCATCCTTCCTTCATTACCTTGGCAATCCCGGCATTAAGCTGTTTAACCATCATGTCATTATACTCTTTCTCGGAGTATGTTTTAGGGGGTTTGGGCGGCGGTGCCGCCGGGGGTGGTTCCGCCTCATTAGCAGGGGGCGTGACTGGTGGTGGTGCTCCGGCTTCTGCATTGTCTGCATGGGTTTCCGTTTCCTCGTTAAAAAATCCTAAATTCATAGGGATTAAATGTTGTTTCATTTTGACCTCCATTTAAAGCCTGTCGGCTATATTTTTGTATAAAAAAACCGCCCTATTAAGGCGGTTTAGCTATTAAATCATTTTGCTGCTTATTGCATTAGACCCACGGCTCTAAGAGCTTGGGTTATTTCTGCTTCATTTATCATTGTGCGGTACTCATGCACTATAACCGTTACCGAAATATCTGGGCGACCTTCAGCAGTTGCGACATAAAATGCGCCACCAGCCGCTACCCAATTAACGGGCAAAACAAGCTCAATATCTCCCCTCCTAAAACCCACGCGGCTGTCCACATCTATATCGTGCGACATTGCAAAGTCAAGCAACGGAACAAAGCCATCTAAAGTAACTTGCTCTAGTTGTTCAATTTGCGGAGTTGAAACAAGAATCGCATTGTTCTCCCCATCCCAGTCCACAACATAGCCCATGGCTTCCAGGACGGCCCTAACGGGCATATAATTGATGACATTCGTCTGCCCTTCCAAAATGACCGAAATTAGCGGCTGGGGCAAATCCAGCACCTCACCATTAAAAATTACCCTCGTGTCATTAAATGTTGCCGAGGCTATGGCGGTTGCAGCAAAAACAGTTGTGCCTACAAGCAACAATCCGACAACAAGCCCCATTACAAACATTTGCACATTCTTAATTTTCTTCATAATTCCCTCCAGTTTTTGCTTTCATTATAGCATGGCGTCAAATAATTGTAAAGCTGTGGTTTAAAATTAGCTCAAAGGAATCCATAGCCTGTGGTTTTGCCTCGGCAAATCCACGGCTTGGCTGAAATGGGTATAGCGGCGAGATAATGACTTCATTCTTGCGCGAGCAGCACTTGCCTCCGAAGTCAGACCGCCCGTAAGCGTCAAATATGCCCTTTCGAGCACAATCCTCCAAAATGTGCGGGATTTTTTATGAGCCCGGACGCATAAAATGCGCACCAAGTCAACGAATATATTCGTTGACT
>JAITMQ010000084.1 GCA_031277225.1 Clostridiales bacterium
CACCAAACCCGTCTTATCGATTCACGCGTATCAATTAAGCAAACTGGGACAATGTTCTATCCGGCTTCAGATGAAGCGAGGGTCGATTCCATTCCTGCTACTGTCGATATATTCGATAAATTTAAAGACAAATGCTTAAAAATAGGGCAGGAAAGCGAATGGTTGCTCGAAAATGGGCTATCGGTAAATTGGGATGAAAATGATTACAACAAATACTTGATTTTCTTTCGTGACACCAAAATGGCATCACTTCACGGAACTCGAAGCTACCCTAATGCTTTAAGTGGTGCTGTAAATGATTATTGGGGAAGTGAATTTCTTAATGCATTATTTTTTGACATGAAGATATCGCCCAAGTGGCTATCTCGTATCAACATAAATAAGGGCATGAGAAGTAAATTCCTGCCATTACAGCATATTCTGTTGATGTGTGTTGCCAAAGATTCTGTTAGGGATTTTGTAAATAGCGAAGCTGTGAAAAATCCGTTTGGGAATCCGCCATACATATGTGAAAATCCTATTTGTGAACATTATCACTCCCGTAGTGCAGTTTGTTTGGAATTTCGTAGCAGCAGCATCGAAATTATAGGCTTTTTCCATTGCCCTGTTTGCGGTATGAAATACAAAAAAGTAAAAGGAACCCGAGCAAAAGGCAGGGTGATAGTCCTAGATTATGGGCATTTGTGGCTTAGCGAATTAATTCGATGCAGCCAAGATAAAAACATCACTAACCCCAAGACAGCAGAAATCCTGAAATGTAGCACAACAACAATAAAGAGGCATAGGAAAAAGCTCGGGATAGTAAATAATTCGCACATTGCTTCGTGGCTTCAAAGCAAATCTTAGTGAACCTTTTTGGCAGTAGTCGCTTTGGTGGTGTCAAGTTTAGGTGATTGAAGCAAAATCAGCTATTGGGAGAGGTTAACAAAAGCAAGTGAAAATGAAATTGAATGCAGATACAATGTGGACTGTCGTTAATCGAGCAGTCCATTCCATTTTTAGTAAACTATTTTGTATGAAATAGCTTAGTTTGTAGACGACTATTTTGTCCATCTACAATTTCATCCACGGCTTCAGCCGTGGATGAATTTTGTCGCCCACTCTTTGATACTAACTGTCGAAATATGTCGAAAAAAAATACTTGCAAAAAATGACTTTTAATGTTATAATTTAGTAATTAGCAGTTTCAAAATTAAGAGAGCGAGGTGTTGTTATGCCAAAGGTAGCTAAAAGTTACGAACCCAAATTGGACAAGAAGCAATTTAATGTCATGATTGGGCAAAATGTCAGAAAACAGCGCATTTACGCAAAATATTCCATTGAGGAAATTTCGAAGATTTTAGGGCTTTCGCCTGCGGCCGTGGGCCTTATGGAGCGCGGCGACAGAGGCATCACAAGTTATAATTTATACAAATTGGCCGGAATTTTCGGCATCTCTGTCGGCGCTTTTTACGACGACAGCGAAGTTGATCCACCAAGCACGCCGGAACTTAGACGCAGAAAAACCCAGCTTAACAGGCTGACGACTTTCACAAATAAGCTTTCGGATGGTGAATTAGAACATGTGGTATTGATGACAAAGAATTTGTCGGAATTGGAAAGAAACTAGTCTAGGCGGCGGAATCCTTATCCGCCGCTTTTTGCGCACCGATGCACAAAAAAGCCACTATATCTATAGTGGCTTTTTATTTTGCGATTTATTGTTGTAGTAGTTGCAGGACTGATTGCGGGGCTTGGTTGGCTTGCGCCAGCATGGCCGTCGCCGCCTGTTGCAGCACATTCGCCGCCGTCAGCCGCATCATTTCCAAAGCCATGTCCGCATCGCGAATTCGCGATTCCGCCGCGCTTAGATTCTCGGACGCAATGTCGGCATTTTCAATGGTAAACTCCAGACGATTTTGATATGCGCCAAAGGCCGAGCGCAGCTCGCTAACATCCCCCAAAAAGCTGTCAATATTTTGAATTATGGAATTCCATTCGCTATGGCCGGGCGTTACAAGCCCGGGAAGCAAATTCTCAATGCCAAATATCGAACCCATGTCCAAAGACATTTGCAAATTTTCAACCAAATCCGAAACATCAATATTTATGGCATGTTCGCTGTCCGGCCCAACCTGCAACCAAACCCATTCCCGGCGGAAAAGCGGCATACCGCCGTCCATTGGTGCGTCCGTTTCGTCTTCGGGGAGGATTGGTGGGGGAGGCGGTGGCATTTCGCCCGTACCCTGCATAAACCACCATCCGCCCGCGCTGGAAATAACCGTATCAAAAAGTTCAGTTATTGCGGCTACAATTTGACCGTGATATGCACCGTAGCTTGCAGTATTATTAAAGAATTCATATAGATTAGTGGCAGTAACCGTTCCGGAATGGTTAGAGTTTAAATTTATCCAAGCTTCAAGTCCGCCGGAATTCAAAATTGCTCCACCCGTGGCACTTAGGGCATTATTTAGGTGTACCCCGGCCTTTTGTTGCCCATCCCACGCCTGTGGTGGCCCCGGCGGCAAAGGTGTTGCCCAAAGTGTGTGTGCTTGTAAAGTTAAAATTCCATGCGCTATATTGTTGCCCGGCCCCGGCGTAGGGAAATCATTGTTACTCCAAGTTGCAGGGTCAGCCAAAACAGCGGCCGTTAAACCAATTTGCGCCGCAGTCTGCGGTGCCGTCCACGCGGGCGCTGGATTCATAGGCACAACCATGCCCTGAATTGCGTCCGCAATAACGGTATTAATCCTATTTCTCGCCGCCAAGGTTTCCGGATTTGTGCTACGCATTACTCTTGACAAACCCTCCATTACATTATTGGTAGCAACACCGACACCGGCATTTGTCCAAGCGTTTTGATTGCCGCCCGAAATGTAGTTAAACCAGCTTTGAAGAGCACCCATGCCGTGCACATGCCCCGGCCCTTCTCTAACCCGCACCTCGGCAGTAATTGCCAAATTAACCTGCTGTATAATGGAGTGTACATCTCCGCCAATGCCAAATTGAAGACCGTGGGCATGTAAATCCCTGGCTTCGTTAAATAGCGGGTCTTGGGCGGTATGGCCATGTACAAAATTGGACACCGCCGACCATCTCCACCTCTGCGCAACCTGCATTGCAATTGCGTCTACAGGCTGCATTGCTTGAACCATGTCAACCATAGTTAACGCCAATGTATGATGTATGGCATCCCTCGCCCCTTGTGAGGCCGGGGCAGCACTTGCCATCAATTCCGCCAAATTACCATATCCCAGTGGAGTACCCGGTGGCGGAGGATTAAAACCGCTTAACCAGCCCCCAAAATTAGGCGTAAAAAGCTCACCAAGCCGCACATTTAGCGCGTCTTGAATATCACTCACTTCATGGGGGTCTCTTGGAGTAAGACCCGCCGCTTGCAAGGACGACAGCGTAAGCCCGACAACATTATTCCCGGAGAATGTAAGATTCCTCACAACATTCCCAACCTGCCCCATATCCGGTCTATAGTCAAATTCGGGCGTGCCGAATAGGTTTATTCCGTTAAAAGTAGCCGTATCCCAAATTCGGTTAATTTCTTCCGTCAGCTGCGAAATTTCGTTATGGATTGTTTGGCGGTTTTCGTCGCTATATGTATCATTCGACGCCTGTACAATAAGTTCGCGAATTCTTTGCGACAATTCTGTAATCGTCTGCATATATCCTTCTGCGGTTTGAATCAGGCTTATGCCGTCTTGGGCGTTGCGGCTGCCTTGATTAAGCCCGCGAATTTGCGCGCGCATCCCCTCGGAAATTGCAAGACCCGCCGCGTCATCTGCCGCGGAATTTATTCTAAAGCCACTTGAAAGCCGTTGCGAGGCGCGGGCTTGGCTATTGCCAACCAGCCCTAAATTTCTATGACTATTAAGAGCAAGCACATTAGTTCTGACAACCATCATCCCAAATCTCCCCTTCCTTGTCGGTTTTTCTGTCAAAAAGTATACTTTTTGACGGATATTCCTCTCAAATTATACTTCGGCTATTTCTCGCAAAAACTTTAGACTTTTTTAATAAAGTCCAAAAATCCCTTCAGCCAAAAAAGCCCATAAAACCGCTTCCGTCAAAAAGTATACCTTTTGACGGAATTTTTTTTGCAAATTATTCCATGGATTAACATAATTTGTTAGCGCAAACTATGAAAAAAGTGATGGAGTGAGTTTATGAGATTATTCAGAATATTTGCATTGGCTTTGGCTTTCTTAATTTTTATGGGCGCGGCCAAAGAACCCCAAGTTGAGGCCAAAGGGGCAATTTTAATTGAGGCCGATTCGGGGCGTGTTTTATGGGACAAAAATGCGGACGAGGCCATGGCCATGGCCAGCACAACTAAAATTATGACGGCAATTTTGGTCTTGGAGAACGCAAATTTGGAAGATATTGTTATCGTGAGCAAGCGCGCCGCCGCCGCCCCTCGCGTCAAAATGGAGCTGTCCGCCGGCGAGGAAATTCCCCTGCACGGCCTGCTTTACGCGCTTATGCTGCAGTCGTCAAATGACGCGGCCGTTGCAATTGCCGAGCATATGAGCGGCTCTGTTGCCGAATTTTGCGCGGCAATGACGAGAAAAGCGCACGAATTGGGCGCAATTGACACGGTTTTTGAAACGCCAAGCGGCCTTGATACCGACAATCACCGCTCTACGGCGCATGACATGGCGCTAATCACGCGTTATGCCCTGCAAAATCCGCTTTTTGTCGAAATTATCGCCACGCCGCAATTTATAACGGTTAGCAATAAAAAAACATATGACATAAGGAATAAAAACCGCCTTTTAAACGAATTTGAAGGCGCATTCGGTGTGAAGACGGGGTTTACGGGGCGCGCGGGGCATTGTTTTGTCGGGGCGGCCGAAAGGGAGGGCTTGCGGCTGATTTCTGTGGTTTTTGCCAGCGGATGGGGGGCGCAGGGCAAGGAGCAAAAATGGGTGGATACTAAGCGGTTGTTAAATTATGGGTTTAATAATTTTATTATGGAAGAAATTGTAACGCAGGGGCAGGACGCGGGCGAGCTTGGCATAACGCGCTCTCGAACGCCTTTAGTCGCGCTTTATTACGACGGTTCGCTGACTTTGCCCGTCCATAAAGATGGCGAAAATATCGAGCTTGTGGCGTTTTTCCCGGAGAGCGTGCAAGCGCCGCTGGAGGCGGGGGCGGCGGTTGGTGAAGGGCGAATTTATGTGAATGGCGAATATTTCGCGTCGATTCCGATTTTGACGGCCCAAGCCGCCGCGCGGCATGACCTAAAAACCTCGATGGAAAAAGTCCTGAAAAACTTTTTGCAAATGGGCACAAGCAAAGAAATAAGCATAACCCTCCCGGAATTCTAAGCCCGACGCATTTCATCGCCGCCCGCAAGGGCGGCCTAAAGGCCGCGATACTGCTTCACGCCGTGGCGCAGAGCTACGCTCTGGCTCTCGTAACAAAGCCAGAGCGCAGCTCTGCGCCACCAAGGACAGCCCGACACTCATTCCAATCAGGAGTTGAGTGGCAACCCCTCGAAGGCCGTCGTTCCCTTGATGAGCAGGAATCCCCCACCATCACGAGGGGATTCCGCGTCAAGCGCGGAATGACGTTACGAATTACGTTCAAAAACTTGAGGTTTCGGGCTTTTCATTCAACATTCAACATTCAACATTCATAATTCAGCACAGAGGCCTTCAGGCCTCCGCGCCCCGCCTCACCAAATCAAAGCCGCCAACATACAATGACTTGAGAGACTTTGTATCCCCCTATAGGAGGTATATTTATGGCAGCTTTTGAATTTGGAAATTATCCACAAAGCCCTGCCGGAGGCCACGGCCACGCGGCCGCCCGCGCCAGGCCCTGCGGCTGCAGCGGCCCATGTAGATGCGGCCCGCACAGCGGCGGCGGCCGAGTCGTATCAGAGCCTATTTTGGCAATGAAAATTTACGACTCCTGCCGCAGCAAGGACTGCCTGGCCCAGCCCGACCTTGGGCCCGCCCGCTGTTTCGACGGCAGGCCAATAGAGCCGCCCGATGGCGCGCGCTCCGTTACAATTGACGATTTGCGTGTGGAACGCATCATCGTTATGAAAAAAGAACCCAGCCCATTTAGAAACGGTTTTTGGAATCTTGAATTGCAGTATGTATTTTGCTATACGCTGAAATTCTTCGGTTCTGAAGGGCGCAAAATGGGCGAAGTGGGCGCAACGAACAGCTTTAACCGCAGGGTTAGCCTTTTTGGCTCTGTTGCCCGCGACGTAAGCCTTTTCACCGACCTTTTGGGCAATAACGAAACCCTGCTTGGCGGCGGCGACCCCTTCTTGATGGTCGAGGCCAAAGCAATTCCGCTTACTGCCGAAATTTCGCGCAGACGCTGTGGCGGGCGCGACGACGATGGCGACAGGCATCGCCACAGGCATGTTTTTGTAACCCTGGGCCTATTCTCCATTGTCAAGCTTTACAGGCTTGTTTCACTGATGGTGGAGTCCCGCGGATTCGTGATTCCGCCGCCCTGCCGCAATGTCATGCCGCCCAATCCCTGCGATTTCTTTGAAGAACTCGACTTCCCGATGGATGCCTTTGCGCCGCCCCGAAGGGGCGATTTAGCGGAAGGCAGAAGCAACAATATCCCCGCCGCCTCCCTAATCGACGAAGCAATGGATGACGAATAACAAAAACCCGACCACGGGCAGTTTGTTCATGCGCCCTATAGCGTGCTTAATATCCGCTTCGTCAGCTTCGCCACAGCTCGTGTTTGCTTTCACGAAAAATCGTGCGCACCCCAGGTGCGTGCGATTTTTTAGGAAGGCTATAGCCGCCTAAAATGTGCAGGCTTCCCAGCCTTGGAAGCTACATAAAAGTGCCTCGCCGCCTTCCATATAAAAGGCCTTGAATATGGGATTATCCGGCGTTTGATAGGCTTGTTTCAATGCGGGATGTTCGTTAAAAATCCGCTCTTTTATTTTTATGTCGTCGCAAAATTTAATTTCGCCACGAACCCGCACCCAGACCGCATCCGCCGTGGTTTTTGAATATTCAATATAGGGCAACTCAAGCAACTGCTTGTAGACATTTTTATTTGTGCTAACGCAAAAATACAGCCGCCCGCCGTCCTCAAACATAAAACCCATAGGCCGAACGCGCGGCAAACCGCCCTCAACCGTGGCCATATACCCAAAAACGCTATGGTCATTCAAAATCGCAAGCACCCGCTCCCAAATAGTCTTCTCCATAGTATCACCTCTTGAAAATTTTAACACAGAAAAGTCAAGTTGACAAGTTTGGGTTTTGGGCGTATTATGGTTACATAAGCAATTGGAAGGGGCGTGGGCATGAGGGATTTTGGGACTTTAGTGCTCGGATTATTGCTGGCCGTTTTATCGGCGGCCATTTGTATGCAGATTATGGGGCAATTTGGGACTGCGCCCAATACTTCCTTGATTGGCGCGGTTTTGATTATGGTTGTGGCGCGAATTCCGCTTGCCGTGGTTCGGCGTTTCCGCAATCTCGAACGCCAGAATTACGCGCTTTCCATGGCCTCGTCAGCGGGCTTTGCGGCGGCAAATTGCGGCTTTGTGGCAATTGCCATAATGTTTATAATGGGGCGAATTGACCTAATTGTGCCCATGGCCGCGGGAACGCTGATTGGCAGCATGATTTCGGTCTTCGTGGTCGGGCGGATTTTCGATTCGCGCATTTTCCCGGCGCGCGGCGCATGGCCCATGGGCGTGGCCGTGGCCGAAACCCTTAAAGCAGGCGATGAAGGCGGCAAAAAGGGCTTTCAGCTGTTCCAAGGCCTGGCGATTGGCGCGGTGGCGAGCTTTTTCGGCCTGCCCGCCGCAGGAGTCGGCATTGCTTTTATCGCGAATATGCTGACTATGGCGGCACTTGGCGTGGGTATGATTTTGCGCGGCCACTCCGAGCTGATTTTTAATGGCTTCGATATAGGGCAGTCGAATATTGCCCAAGGAATCATGATAGGCGCGGGAATAATCGCCCTAGCCCAAATCATTTCCTCTATAGCCAAAGGCAGCAGGAAAAATATTACAGAACCCGAAGAGTACACAATTAGCGACAAAGAAGCAATCCGCTCAATAATCGGCTCAATCGCCCTTTTTGCGGCAGGAGCTGTGGCAATTGCCCTGCTAACGGGAACTTTCAGCGGCATGAACGCAGGACAAATCGCCCTATGGACGCTTTTCGCCGGAATTTCGTCCGTCGTCGTCATGATTTTGGCCGGCACATCTTCCATGCATTCGGGCTGGGCGCCCACTTTCGCTCTCGTTACAATTTTCTTGACAATCGGCGTTTTAATCGGCTTCGAACCCCTGCCGCTGGCCATTTTGGTGGGCTATCTCGGCTCCGTCGGCCCCTGTTTTGCCGACACGGGAATTGGGCTTAAAACAGGCTGGATTATTCGCGGAAACGGCGAAAACCCCGCGCATGAGGCCGCGGGGCGCAGACGACAAATTTTCATGAAGCAAATCGGCGTAATTGTGGGCATTGCAATGGTGGTAATTTTTGGAATTGTGCTGATGGATGGCGAAGTCATCCCGCCCATGAGCATCTTTTACGCCAATACCGTAAATGCCGCCGCCTATCCCGGCCTAATCCGCGAGCTTGCTATATGGGCCATTCCCGGCGCAATTTTGCAGCTGGCCTTTGGCAAAAAATCCGTTGGGCTAATGCTGGCCACGGGCCTGTTAATCAACCATCCCCTATACGGAATCGTACTTTTAGCGTCAATTCTGCTTAGACTAATAATCGGCACAAAGCATATGACCACGCGCGGGCCGGGGCTGATTGCCGGCGATGGACTTTTCGGCTTTATTCGCGCACTTTTTTAAAAAAATGCTTGACAGGGCGGGGAAATTGTGTTAGAGTGTATGAAGCCATAGACAGCGAGTGCTCTTTAAAGGGGCGTAAATCTCGCCGAGGCGTGAAATGGAAGAGCTTCCTTTTGCGTCGGTTGCGCAAGGGGATTTTTTATATCCTCGCGCATTAAAAAAGAAACGAGGTGAAATATGCCGAAAATTGAAAAAAAACAGGTCATTGTGCAGGAAATTAAAGAGAAATTAACCAAAGCGAGTTCTATTGTTTTGGTTAATGCGCGGGGCCTTACGGTGGAGCAGGACACGGTTTTGCGCCGCAAATTGCGCGACGAGGGCGTGGACTATAAGGTCTATAAAAACACCATGATTAATTTTGCGGTGCAAGGCACGGATTTTGCGCAAATTTCCGAGCATCTTGAAGGCCCGACCACTCTGGCCATCTGCTATGAAGACCCGACGGCCGCCGCCCGCATAATCTCCGGCGAGAAAAAGGCCATGCCCGTGCTGGAATTTAAGGCCGCCGTTATCGAGAATACGCTTTATGACGCGGCGGGGGTTACTGCAATTGCCAATATTCCAAGTCGAGAGGTGCTTTTGGGCAGATTGCTTGGTTCGATTAAGTCGCCGATTGCGTCCTTTGCGAGGGTTGTTAAGGCCATTGCGGACGAATTGGAAAATCCTTCCGAGGCCGCGCCTGCGGAGGTTGAAGCCGCGCCTGCAGAAGAAGTGGTTGAAGTAGTAGCAGAAGCAGCAGCTGAAGAAGTTGCGACAGAAAATCAAGAAGATAATAAGGAGGAAAATTAAATGGAGAAATTGACGATAGAGCAGCTTATTGCCGCGATTGAGCAACTTAGCATTTTAGAGCTTAATGAGCTTGTAACCGCTTGTGAGGAGAAATTTGGGGTTTCCGCCGCCGCCGGTGTGGTTATGGCCGCAGGGCCTGCCGCCGAAGCCGTGGAGGAAAAGACCGAATTTGACGTGGAGCTTACTGCTGTTGGTTCCGAAAAAATCAAGGTTATTAAAATTGTGCGCGAGCTTACGGCCTTAGGTCTTAAAGAAGCCAAAGATTTGGTGGATTCTGCGCCCGCAATGGTTAAAGAACAGACTTCAAAAGAAGATGCCGAAGCCATTAAGGCCAAGCTTGCCGAAGTTGGCGCGACCGTAACTTTGAAGTAGAAAATGTTAGGCAGGTAACGCCGCCTAAAGGCGGATTAGAGGCCGATTTATGTCGGCCTCTTTTTGTCTTGCAAATTGGCTGTATTTATGTTACAATAATAATCTATTCAACGAATATCCGTTTTAAGGGGGTCAGAATGAGGGCGAATGTATTTTTTAAGACCTATATAAGGCAGTCGTGGCGCAGTTTGCTTTTGGCTTTATTGGTGGGGGTGGCGGCCTTTGCCTTTGTGGCGCGGGCGGTGGAATATATTGTGGTGCGGGATGAAATTGCCCGCATAGAAGGGTTTTACCGCTCTATAGGCTTTTTGCAGCATCCCGATTGGATTCCCGCGACTATGGGCGAGGCCGTGGAAATTATCGCGCAAAGCCCTTATTTGCATTTCTATGAAACAGGCCCGGCTGTTCAGGGGGTGCTGCCCGAAGGGATGTTAAATGCGGATTATTTCATGAGTGGCACAATAGCCTTTTTCGACTCCTATGGAGTGCAGCACACCTATGACCATAGAGGAACGACATATTTTTACGCGACTGTAACGCGCCTTGGGGCGGACATTCGCGTGGACGTAGAAAATGTGATTACGGGGCATCCGCAGGTTATCAGAAACGGAAGCAATATGCCTATAGTGCCTCCGGAAGACGCACCCGAAATGAGTTTAGAGATTGGACAGATGTACTTTTTTAGAGCGTTATCAACCCTTGAGGGTACATTCATGCGCCCAAACGGGCGACAACCCATGTATATACAACCCTTAAATTATACCCGCGCCGCCGTTGACGGGCCGATTTGGTATTTGCCCGCCGCGCAAACGGCGGGAATGGCTTGGCTGGCGGATGAAGTAGAATTGCTAAATATAAACCACCGCGGACTTTCGTTGACCGGCGCGCAAGATGTGTCGGCCATGCCTCGCTTTCAAGCTGCAGCGAATGACCACCTATTGGTTGAAGGCCGTCTGCCCGATTTGCAAGACCATTTAGAGGCAAATCCTGTGATTGCAATTCATGCGGATTTAGCTATTGAACATGGTTTGGAGCTTGGCGACAGCTTGGCACTTACCCTCCGCAATACTCTTAATACGCGCTTTCATGGCATTTTGCACCATCTTCAGCAACCGGATTGGCAGGAATTATCCACGGAAGTGGTCGAATTCACTTTAGTCGGGTTCTTTCGAGAGTCCGCCAGATGGGGCCCCGTAGGTACAATATATCGTTCAATGGCCTATATCCCTCAATCCGTTTTGCCGGAAGGTTTTGGGGATAACACAATGCTCTATCTGGGGAATTACAGCTTCGTTTTGGACTCTCCGCGAAATGAGGCGGCATTTATGGCCGAAGTCCGCGAACCTCTGCAAGCCCTTGGCTTCAATATCGTAATTTTTCCCACAACTGCCCAAAATTTCTTTGACGCAGCAGACCCAATTTTACAGTCGGCCGCCATAAATGTTGTAATTTTCGCAGTCGTTTCGGTTATGATAATCGCCTTGGCGGTCTTTATATACCTACGCCAAAACAAGCGCAATATCGCCATTTACCGCGCCTTGGGCGGCCCCGTAAAAACCACGGCCGCCAAAAACTTATTCGTCCTAACCGTGTTTTGGCTACCCATAATCGTTTTGGGCGCGCTGGCGGGTCGGTTTTTCGCGCTATTTCAAGCGAATCGCAATTTGTCGCCCGCTTTAATGGATTATACCACAGAAATAGCGTCCATGCCGCTTACATGGCTCGCGATTATCGGCGGCGGCTTTGTGCTGCTTGTGCTGCTTGCAACGGTTGCGGGCATTTGGCAGACCGCGCGGCGGCCTGTTTTAGAGATGTTGCAAGAGGGAAAGGCTAGGAAATAATATGGCTATAAGGTTTATTTTCAAGCACATTATTCGCTCGCCTTGGGCTTCGTTGTTGTCAATGATGATAGCCTTATTTTCGGTCGTTTCCTTAATTTGGCTTCAAAACACAATTTGGCAAGCCGAGGATGAAATTGCGCAACTTTATGACAGCACGCCGATTAGGGCGGAAATTCGGCGGATTGACCCGTGGATGGCCACGCAGGGGCCCAATGGGGACATGGCCCTTATGGAAAATATTGTTTCCCAACTTGCCTTGGACAATGTTATTTTTCATCGCTTTGTTGAGGAGGCCTATATAATTTCGGGTATGCATTTGTTTAATATAGTGCGCCCGGGGGCGGGCGGCGGCTTTGATAGGGCAATTTTAGAGGATATTTGGAGCTTGCCCGGGCAGGCGCGACAGAGGAATTTTCTAAGAAATTTGAGCTGGGAACATGACAATATGGACTGGCATTTGGCCGTAAGCTGCCTTGAAACCTTGCAAAATGATAGTCTGGACATTCTATTCCCAAGTTTTGAAATAGAATTTGCGCAGGGTTTTGGTTATGGAGATTTTGTCTTTCAGCCGGGGCAGCCGATTCCTGTGATTCTCCATGAAGAAATAGCGTTGCGGCGTGGCCTTGAATTGAGCGATTTTGCTTTTATAGCGAATAATCCCGAAATAGGAAACCTAAGGGATTTCTATCAGGAAGCCATAGTTATAGGGATATATTACGGCGAAACCGAGGCGGGTTTTGGGCATAGGCGCGAGCATCCCTATGTGATTTTGCCGCTTGAGGCCATGGAATATATTATGGGCGCGCGGATTAGTTATACAACCGCCCGAATTACATTCGCGACCGCCTATAATCACCACATCCCCGATTTTATAGAACAGGTTCAAATCCCCCTTGCGCAAAATTTCTTTAATGTCGGCGTTTTTGGGCTATTCATCCCGCTCGAAATCATAATTTTTGACGAGGAGTTCCGCTTAGTCGTTGCTCCTATGGAGCAGAACCTAAATCTGCTGAATATCCTATTCCCGCTGGCAATCGCTGTCGCTATAGCGATTGGCGCAGGAATGTCCATCCTTCTATTATACCAAAACACAAAGCCCGCCGCCATAATGCGAGCGTTGGGAATGGCGAAGCCTAGGGCAGTATTCATCCTCTCTGCTAGGCAGATTATTACTAAGACTTTTGGAATAGCCCTAGGAATTATTGCTGCTTTGGCTTTGAATTTAACCATTTCCATAGTATTCCTTGCGTTTCTTTTGGGGGCTATCATAGGAAGCTTTGCAGGCGCGGCCGCCATAGTCCGCCGTCCGCCGCTTGAACTTTTGCAAGTAAAGGAGTGAGCTTATGCATTTCCGCTTCATTTTCCGCCACATCGTGCGCGCGCCGCTAAAAAGTATTTTGCCCGCCGCCGTCGCACTTCTTTTCGTTGTGGCCTTGGGCTGGTTTCAAATGACAATTGAACGTACCGCCGAAGAACTCGATTATTTGCGCCATACATTGCCAATAGAGGTCGAAATTCGGCGGCTGGACTATGACGCATTTCAGCCCATACATGACGCGCCCATGGACAATGTGCTTTCCCATGCCGTAATCACCACCATCATGCAGAATGAATTTGTCATGGATTATTATCTTTTGGCGGGTTTTCCGTGGTATAATCTCATTGCCGCGGGCGCGGACGGCCAATTTGAGATGACAATCTTGGAAGAAATTTGGTATAATCCGGTTGACGATTGGATAATGGAGGTGCTGGACTGGCATTTTGCCACAAATTGTATTTACACCCTTGCCGAAGAAAGCGGCAGAAGTCATGCCGACATTCATTTCGTCAGAGAAGATTTTGAAATTTGGTTTGGTGAAGGTTTTAGCGCGGACGACTTTGTGCATGACGCGCAAGACACCGAAACGCCCATCCCTTTAGTGGTTCATACCGACATTTTAGAGAGGCGCAATCTCAATGTGGGCGATGCCGCCTTTATCACGCATAATATGTCGAATATGGCGTTTTTTTACCGCCCCGCCGTCGTCATAGGGGCGTATAGCGGCCCGACCATAGGCGGGGTTTTGCATCGCCGCGATTTGCCCTATGTTATATTGCCCGTAAGCGGCCTTGAATCCATCCGCAGAACGGCCACGGGCTTCACTTTAGCGCGCTTTGCAATTGACCCCGCAAGAAATCATGAAATCCAATATTTTATAGATGAAATTTCGACAATGCTGGCGCGAAACAGCGTAAATGTGGCTGCTGCCGGCGGCACTTTTGTTACCCGCATCCATCCCCTGCGGGCAATCGTGCTTGATGAAGATTTTCGCAATGTGGTTCAGCCCATGGAGGCGAATTTGAATCTAATGCGAACGCTTTACCCCGTGGCAATCGCCACGGCCTTAATCATAGGCTTTGGCCTGTCGCTGCTTTTAATGCTTCAAAACGCAAAAAACGCCGCCATCCTGCGTGTTCTCGGCAATACCAAGGCACAAACCGGCCTCGTCTTAAACCTGGGCCAAATGGCGGCAATAATAGCCGCAATCCCAATAGCTTTCGCAATCCTGCTTCTCCTTAGCGACAATCCCGCAAACTTCCTGCCGCCGGGGCTTGCATACCTAATAATGGCAATCCTGGGCGGCCTCGCAGGCGCAATAATAATAAACAACCGCTCGCCTTTGGAATTGTTGCAAACAAGGGAATGAAGCCCTACAGCTTGCCAATTTCGATGCCGAGTTTTTTGGCGAATTTTTTTAGGGTTTCGGCCTCGCCGGGGGTTATGATTGAGATGACGACGCCGGGCGAACCTGCGCGCCCGCAACGCCCCGCGCGGTGCAGATAGTCCTTTTCGCGCGCGGGCATGTCAAGATTAATCACATGCGTTAAATCCCGAATATCCAGCCCGCGCGAACCCGCGTCCGACGAAACCAAAACCTTAATTTTGCCGTGGCGCAAAGCGTCCATCGCCGCCTTTCGCGCCACCTTGTCGCCGCCCGCATGTAGAGATTTTGCGGGAATTTTATGAAAATTCAGGCGCGCGGCGGTTTTTTCAATGGCATAGGGCATATTCACAAAAACCAGACTTTTCGCGATTTTTTGGCTATGAATCAGGCCGCGCAGACGCTCGGTCTTTTTGCGCCCGTCGCAAATTACATAAAAATGCCGAATATTCTGCGGAACCTTCCCACCCGTGCTAATGGAAAGCGGCTCCTTCATTAGAGGCGCGGCCAATTCACGCGTCTTCTGCGGCAAAGTAGCCGACACCAGCAGAATTTGCCGACTTTTAAGCGCAGAAGTTACAAAAAATTTTATATTATCCAAGTTTTGCGCGGTAAAAAGGCGGTCTGCTTCGTCAAAAACGATGGTGCGGACATGGTGCATGGAGATTTTTTTGTCCATGATAAAGTCCACAATCCGCCCTAAAGAGCCGACAATTAGGCGGGGCTTAAGCTTTAAGGCCGCCTCCTGCCGCTTTTTGGCCGCGCCGCCGATTAAAAGCGCGACATCTTCGGGGCGTTCGGCCAGCCCCTTCGCCACCTGCGCAATTTGCGCCGCCAATTCATAAGTCGGCGCAATAACAACCCCTTGCGCGCCCTTAATTTCGGGCTTTATGCCCGCAAAAATCGGCAAAAGATAGGCAAGAGTTTTGCCCGTGCCTGTGGGCGATTGAATCAGCAAATCCCGCCCATCCAAAATTGGCGGAATCGCCGCATCCTGCACGGGCATCGGCTTATCAATTCCCTCCAAAGCCTTATAGCTCGAAAATTTTTCCCAAATTTCACTAAAATTCATTTTACCCTCCAAAAATTGCGACAGGG
>JAITMQ010000120.1 GCA_031277225.1 Clostridiales bacterium
AGCCCAAAGGCTAAAATTTTTCTTTTCATGTTTACACTCCTTTAGTATGTAATAATTTCCACTAAGCAAGTATAACACACAGCTTTTTAAATTGCAAGCATTTTGTTAGGCATTGACTAACATATTTTCCAAAAAAGTTTTGATACAATCATGTTAGGTGATTACTAACATGAAAAAATTAGAATTTGATACACAAATTTATGATACAATCCGAAAAAACATAAAAAAGTACCGCAAGCTTAACAAAATGACCGCCGCCCAGCTTGCGGAACTTGTTGCGCTTTCCCATGACTTCATCCGTCAAATTGAAAGCGAAAAGGCCGCATACAACTTTTCCGTGGAAACCTTCTATAAAATTTCGGTCGCCTTGGGTGTGAGCCTTGACAAGTTTATAGAAAAAGACGAGATTTAGCAGAGTGAGGGTAAAATTAAAATCAATCAGTAGCATTGTCAATGCTGCGAGGCAAGCCAAAAAAATTTTCGCTCTATAAAAATTATTTTGGCGGTTCTTGACAATGCGGAAGCCACCAATCAATAATTAGAGCTGGTGTTATTCCCGGCGCACTTTCAGGGAACAACACCTTAACAAAAAAGCGACAAGGCATTAAGCCTTAATCGCTTTTTTGTTTAGTCAAAATATGTCGTTACGACAAACCCGCCTCTAAAAAAATAGGGGTTCGTTTTTGACTTCCAAAGTGGGCAATAAGAGACTCGAACTCCTGACCCCATCCACGTCAAGGATGTGCGCTACCAGCTGCGCCAATTGCCCTGATTTACTGCTTATGGTTTTTGCTTCTGACTATTGTGATTATAGCACGGCGGGGCGGGCTTGTCAAGGGAAAAAATTTTTGGTGTAAAATAGATGTTGACTGGCGGGGCAAAATGGTGTATACTTGGTATATTCGTGCTAGTCGGGGAAGTAGCGGCTCCTCTTATTGCTTCGCTCGATGAGGCTTGACCAAGATTGCGCAGGATTTTTGTCGCAAGACAAGGAGGCGAAATCCGCCGTGTGCCCAAAGGCACACAAGGATTTTGCCGACACAGGATTGCGGCAAAAAGACAAGCAAGATGGTCAAGAGTTATCGAGCGAAGCAATAAACCTGCAATCCGCTATAGCAGGGGTGATGCCCGACCCGAGGCCTGACAGCGCTTGAGTGAAAGCGCGTAAGTGGTGTTGAGGGCCAGGTCTTGCGCAATAATGACCGATGAACCGTGTCAGGGTCTGACGGCAGCAGCACTAAGTCGGCACCATTATGTGCCGCGAGGGTGCTTGGTCTGAGCCGGCTGCCCGTGGAAGCGAGGGTGACGAGGTCGACGGCGGGCGCACGAATCTTTGAATACTACTTTTTGATATAGAGGATGGAGCGTTGCCAAAATAATGCCCGGCTACATTTTCGTGGTTTTCGTGATTTTTGTGGTTTAAGTTTTTTAACCACGAAAAACACGAAAAACACGAAAAACACGAAAATTTGCGGATTGGCTTGTTGGTATTGTTTGCAAAATGCTCCCGTTGGGGATTCCCGCTTTCGCGGGAATGACGGTCTGCGGCGGGGGATTCCCGCTTGCGCGGGAATGACGTGTTGGCGAGGTTTTTATGGTACATGTTTATTTTGGTGAGGGTGCTAAGGATTTGCCTGTGGCCGACGGAATGGCGCTTCGGGCGCGCGGGGCGGGTCTTTTAGTCGGACAATTTTCGGCAGACTCTGCGCCCGTCGATTTTGACAGCTATGACATGGTGATTTTGGAGGATTGTGATAAAATTTGCGCGGCTGATTTGGCTAAAATAATTGCCGGGCGGCCCGAAAATACAGAATTAATTTTAATAGGCTCGGATTTTGATGAAGGCATCATCGAAGCAGCCGATTTAGCCTCCAATATTGGGGTGAGGAAATGAATCAAATTGAAACCAAGGATATGCTTGAGTTTTTGGAACATGCGCCAACCACCATCTTCTTGGTTGATGAAGAAGCAAATATTCTCTATTGCAACCACCACGCCGTAACATCCTTCGGAATCAAAAGCAAGTCCTCTTTTGGCTCGCTTTTTTTCTCACGTTTTTCTACGAAATTTCAAAGCAATATTGTCGCAAAAGATTTTATGACAATTCAAGTCGAAAAGGCCATGCTTCAAGGCATGGTTCGCTTTTCATGGACAGTTCGGCGCGACTTTCACGAATCGCCCGCGTCCATTCGCCTTGTGCGCGTCGAATTCGAGGGAAAACCCTGCTGCATTGCCTATTTAACCGAATTTAGTTCCGACGGCGGCGCATTTTTTGACGAACCCATGGGCGGAAGATTTTTGGACGAAAAGGCCTGGTCTATATTGGATTCAATGCCCTTGGTTTGGGCTTTTGTAGACCAGGATATAAATTGTCTTGACTGCAATGTCGCCAATTTGCAATTATACGGCGCGCGCGACAAACAAGAATTTTTCGCAAGATTTCATGAGATTTTTCCCGAATATCAGCCCGATGGCACGGTTACGGCCGAAAGAGCAAGATATTACATAGACAGGGCTTTAAATGAAGGGAAAGTTATAGCCGAATTTATACTTAGAACCCTTCAAGGGGAAAGTATTCCCATGGAATTGACCATTGTGCGGGTTGGGCTTGAAAATCGTTTTATTTTGTCTGTTTTTGCGCGGGATTTAAGGGAGCAAAAGGCTTTGGAGGCGCATAAGGCCCTTGAGGAGGCGCGCCTGCAGGCCATTTTGGAAAATATTCCCACGGCTATACATCTTTGGAGCGCGGACAATAAAATGCTGTTTTGCAACGACAAAATGGCCGATATTGTAGGCTTTACGGACACGGAAGAATATCGCGAAAAATTCTTTGATATTTTCCCCGACACTCAGCCAAATGGCCGCAATTCGCATGAATATGACCTGGAATTGCTGAACAAGGTGCTTGAAACGGGCCGCCCAATAATTTTTGAATGGGAATTAATTGATAAAAACGGCGGGATATTGCCCGTAGAACGCTCGCTATTTCGCATAAATTACGGCGACGACTATGCCGCGCTGGAATTTTGCCGCGACCTTCGCGAAGAACATGCCCGCGAAGAAATTCTGCGCAAAGAAGCCGAGCGTTTTAAGCTGTTTTTTGACACGGTTCCAATGGCCTGTACCTTCTGGAATGAGGGACATGAGCTTATAATGTGCAATTTCGCCTCGCCAAGGCTTTTTGGCCTAAATTCTACAGCAGAATTCATAGAGCGTTTTGGCGAATTATCCCCGCCCGTGCAGCCCTGCGGCAATTCGTCCGAAATTAAATTTGCAATGTATCTTGAGGCCGCCTTTGAAGGGGGCTATTGCGAATTTGACTGGATTTATCAAAATCCGAAGACGGGCGAGGCCATTCCGACCGTTATGTCGCTTACGCGCACGGAATTCGAGGGTCGCCCCGGCCTTATCGGCCTGGCAATTGACCAGCGCGCCCATTTCGAGAAAGAGGAATTGCTCAAAAAAGAAGCCGAGCGTTTTAGGGGCTTTTTCGACCATTTGCCGATTCCTGTGGCTTTTTGGGACGAAGACAGAGAGATGACCATGTGCAATAATGCATCGCCGAGGCTTTTAGGTTTGTCAAGCACTCAAGAATATATCGAAAGATTTAACGAACTCTCCCCCGATTGGCAGCCCGACGGCGTAAAATCCTCAATTAAGATTATGCAGACCGTTGAGCAGGCCTTTGAAAAGGGCTATTTGGAATTTGACTGGGTGCATATAAATCCCAATACGGGCGAGCTTATTCCCGTCATAGTTTCCTTGACGCGCACGGAATTTGGAGGCCGCCCCGGTCTGGTTACCCTGACTTTAGACCAAAGAGAGCATTATGCAAAAGAAGAACTTATTCGCAATGAAAGCGAGCGTTTTAAAACCTTTTTGGACAATGCGCCCATAATTTGCACTTTTTGGAATGACGAGCCGAGAATTTCCATGGTTAACGATTTTGCCGTGCAAACCTTTGGATTTAGCAGCAAAGAAGAATATCTTGACAATTTCTATAAGATTTCGCCCGAATTTCAGCCCTGCGGCATGTCTTCCGAAAAAAAGGCCTTGATGTATGTGAGGCGGGCCTTTCAGACGGGTTATGAAGAATTTGAATGGATGCACCAAACCGTTGCGGGCGAAGAAGTTCCGACCTTTGTGAACCTTATTTTGACGGAATTTGAGGGTCGGCGCGGCCTTATGAGCTTTGCGACCGACGAAAGAAAGACCTTGGAGCGAGAGGCCCTGCTAAAGCAGGAAAGCGACCGTTTTGACACGCTTTTCAGCCTTGTGCCCGCCGTTTGCACCTTTTGGAGCGACAGAGATACCTTGTCCATGGCAAATACATCCGCCGCGCTTTTATTTGGTTTGGCAACCCCGCAGGAATATTTAGACCGTTTTTACGAATTGTCGCCGGAAATTCAGCCCGACGGCACGCCATCTTCCGTAAAGGCTCATCAATATAATACAGAGGCCTTTGAAAGGGGTCATGCCGTCTTTGAGTGGATGCATCAAAAGCCCGACGGCGAACCCATTCCAACCGTTGTTGCGCTTACGAGGGTTTTTCTTGGCGGAAAATATGGCCTTATAGGTTTTACGCATGATATGCGAATTCAAAAGGCACATGACGAAGAATATCAATTGCAAATAGAGCGTCTTAACACGGTTTTTGACCATTTGCCGCTGGCCATTCATGTGTGGAATACGCGCGGCGAATTGGTCTTCACCAACAATGTTTTGGCAGAAATGTTTAATTTTGACAGGAATAAGGACTATCTTGACGAATTATACAAAATTTTCCCGGAAACACAGCCCTGTGGCAAAAATTCTGTCGACCTTAATATGGAATTAATCGACATAACTTTTGCGGAAGGCTATTGCGAGGTGGTTTGGGAGGCTTTGGATGCCGCAGGAAGGCCCGCCCCCTTAGAATGTGTTTTGGTTCGCATAAATTACGGCGGCGTGGACGCTGTGCTTGAGGTTGTGCGCGACATAAAGGCCGATTTGGAGCGCGAGGCGGAACATCAAATTCAAATTGACCGTCTAAACGCCATTTTGGGGCATATGCCTCTGGCGGCGCAAATTTGGGACGAAAATTATAATGTAATTTTTGCCAATAGCGCCATGCTGGAAATTTCTAATGTAAGTGTTGATAGCGATTTAAGCATTTTGTCGGGAGATATTTTCCCCGAATTTCAGCCCGACGGCCGCCCTTCAACAGAAGTCAGCGACGAGGGCGTTTCCATCGCATTTGAGCGGGGCTTTTATAAGACCGAATGGATGGGCGTGGATGTTGACGGCGGGGGAATTCCCCTTGAATGTACGCTTTATCGCATAAATTACGGCGGCGAAACAGCCGTGGTTGAATTCCTGCGCGACCTGCGCGAGGAAAAGGCGCGCGCGGCCGAACAACAGCAACAAATTGACCGCCTTAACACAATTTTAGAATTTTTGCCGCTGGCCGTGGAAATTTGGGATGAAGACTATGAAATAATTTTTGTCAACAGGCAAATGCTTGAAATTACGGGCTTTAACAGCATGGACGACTATGATAGGGATTTGCGAAGGGTCTTTCCCGAAAACCAGCCCGACGGCGCAGATTCCATGGAAACCAGCAGGGCAAGCATTGAAAAGGCCTTCAAAGAAGGGTTTAACAAGCTTGAATGGGTGGGCTTGAATTCAGAAGGAAATCCAATTTATTTCGAGTGTACGCTCTATCGAATAAATTATGGCGGGCAGACGGCCGTGCTGGAATTTTGCCGAGATTTGACCGAAGAAAAGGCGCGAGAGGCTGAACAGCAGGTGCAAATTGACCGCCTTAACGTAATTTTAGAGCATATGCCGACGGCGGTGCAGGTTTGGGACAAGGACTTAAATGTAATTTTTGCCAATAGCAAAATGATTGAAATTTCGGGATTTGACAACTTTGAAGAATATATAGAAAATTTAGAAATGCATCTTCCCGAATTTCAAGCCGACGGCTCTTTGTCAACAGAACTTAATGACGATATTGTTATGCAGACCTTTGCCACGGGATTCCAAAAAATGGAATTTGAATCCGTCCATGTCAAAACGAAGGAGCTTATCCCGCTGGAATGTATTTTATATCGCATAAATTATGCGGGGCAGGACGCCGTGCTTGAATTTTGCCGTGATTTGCGCGAAGATAGGGTGCGCGAGGCCGAGCATCAAGTGCAAATTGACCGTCTTAATGCCATTTTGGACAATATGCCCATTGCTACGCAAATTTGGGACAAAAGTTTTGATATTTTATTTGCAAATAGATATATAATTGACACTTTAGGCTTTGATGATGTTGAGCATTATGCGCGAGATTTTCGTAAATCTTGGCCCGAAAGCCAGTCCGAAGGCGGCAATTCCATCGAGATTAGTTATGATGTCATTGTCGAAACTTTTGAATCGGGCTTTGAAAAATTGAATTATGAATGTGTTAATATCAAAACCGGCGAATTGATTCCCGTGGAATGTATGCTTTATCGAATCAATTATGGCGGCGAAATTGTTGTGCTTGAATTTTACCGCGACTTGCGCGAGGAAAGAGCGCGCGAGGCCGAACATCAAGTGCAAATTGACCGCCTTAACGCAATTTTGGGCAATATTCCCGTCGCCACGCAAATTTGGGACCAAAATTCAAATATTTTGTTTGCAAACCGCTATATAATCGACATTATGGGCTATGATGATTTTGAGCATTATTCGCGGGATATTTATAAATCTTGGCCGGAAAGCCAGCCCGAAGGCGATAATTCCATCGGGCTTAACGACAGCGCAATTGACGAAACTTTTAAATTGGGCTATCAAAAATTGAATTTTGAATGTGTTAATATCAAGACCGGCGAATTGATTCCTTTGGAATGTGTGATGTATCGAATCAATTATGGCGGCGAAACCGCCGTGCTTGAATTTTGCCGCGATTTGCGCGAAGAAAGGGCGCTTATCGCCGAATATGAAATGAATTTAGACCGCCTTAACACAATTTTGACAAATATTCCAATCGCCATGCAAATTTGGGACAAAACCCACAAACCCGTCTTCGCCAATCAAGTTATGGCCACAACAATGGGCTTTGAAACCGTCGACAATTTCCTTGAGCAAATTCTTGAGCAATATCCCAATATGCAGTCGGGCGGCGAAGATTCGCGAGATGTGGGCTATTTGGCGATTGAGGAGGCGTTTAAGGCCGGCTTTTCAACAACAAGATGGTCAACGGAGGATGAAGCCGTTGCTTTAGAATGTACTTTAATTCGCATAAATTATGACGGCGAAGAGGCCGTGCTTGAAATTTGCCGCGACATGAGCGAGGAGCTGAAGGAGCAGGCCAGACAAAGAGAAGTGCAGGAAAAACTTAGCCTTTTCTTGAATCATATGCCAATTCCCGCCGCCATCATGGACATGGAATTGAATATTATCGACACAAATTTGGCCTCGGCCGAATTATTCGGATACAACAATAAAGAAGACTATATGGCGGATTTTCGCAAGGCCTGGCCCGAATATCAGCCCGACGGCACAGAAACAATAACCCTCTTTGAATCGATTATGTATGGGGTTTTGGAAATTGGCGAAATTGTTTTTGAAGTTATGCTGCAAACCAAAGACGGAACGCCGCTGCCCGGGCATATCACGGTTATTACAACCGAATTTAGCGGCGAGCGTGTGCTTATGGTCTTCTTCCAAGACATGCGCCTAAATCACGCCATTGCCGAAGAAAACCGCCTTATGAAAGAGCGTCTGCGCGCCATGCTTGACGCTTCGCCAAATTGCTGTTTTATCACCAATCCCGCGGGCGAGGTGCTGGACTGCAATGCCGTTGCGCTGACATTTTTCGAGGTTTCGAATTTAAGCGAGCTTAATGCGCATATGCGCAATTTGCACGGCGAGCGGCAAATGGACGGCACAACAACCACCCGCGACATTATCGCAGGCAGAATTGACTCGATTTTTACGAATTCGGAAAATAGTTTTGAATGGATATTTAGAAATACAAAGGGCGAGGTTATTCCGACGCAGGTTTCTACACATTCAATGAATCTCGGCGGCGAAAATGTTGCCATTGTCTATGCGAAGGACTTGAGAGAGCATTATCGCTATGTCGATGAGGTTAAACGCTCGCAGGAGATTGTCCAGGCCATGGTTAATCTTTCGCCAATAGTTTGCATTGTGCTGGATGAAATTCGCGGCGTGCTTGAATGTAATGACATGGCATTGCAATTTTTCGGCGTTTCAAGCAAAGATGAGCTGAATTTTTCGCATGACAATTTCTGCCCGCCGGGGCGTTGCGGCAATACGGAATGTGCCGGCATGACAAAGGAAATTATCAAGAAAAACCTTATGGGCGAGGGTTCTGACTTTAAGCGCAATTGCAGGCTTATGGTGGATGGAGAGGTTGTGCCGGTCGAGCTTAGCGGAAGGCGCGTGCCAATTGGCGACCGCAGCTGCCTTGTGATTTATATTGGCGACATGCGCGAAAGTGTGCGCTTAGAAGACGAAAGACAGCAAAATTACGGGCGCATTGTGGCCATGCTGAATTCTTCGCCGCTGGGCGGCTTTGTTGTAGACCAAAATCACGAAATTGTGATAAGCAATCGCTCGGCCAGGCTGCTTTTGGGCATTGCCGTAAATGACAGAATTTCCGACTATGGCGGCGTTTTCGCCTTCTGCCCGGAATTTCAGCCCGACGGCAGGCCGTCCAAAGAAAAACTTGCGGAATTTCTTGACGACACCCTGCATTTTAATACGGGGATAGATTTTGAATGGATGTGGGCGACGCTTAGGGGCGACAATATCCCGACGCAGGTTAGCCTTGAAATTGTTGAGCTTGAAGGGAAAAACCATGTGATTGCGCATATGCAGGACTTGCGCCAGCTTAAGCGTTTGGCGGTTGCGGCGGAAACTTTGGAGAAAATGGCGTATAGCGACGCTTTGACGGGGGTTTATAATCGCCGCTATCTTCAAGACGAGGCTATAAGAACTTTTGCGAATTGCCTGGAGCGCAATGAGCCATTTTCGCTTATTATGATTGATGTGGACGATTTTAAGCCCGTAAATGACACATATGGACATAGCGCGGGCGACGAGGTGCTGAAGATTTTGTCGGCCAGAATTCAAAGCGTTTTGCGCAATAATGACGTGGTTATACGTTATGGCGGCGAGGAATTCCTTGTACTTATGCCAAATACGCTTATTGAAGACGGCAAAAAAATTGCCTGCCGTATTAAAGAAAATATCGCCAAGAGTATTTTTTCCACAAGCGAGGGGGAAATTCCCATCACGGTGAGCATTGGCATTGCCACGCTGGATGAAGGCGCAAACAAAGCAAGCACCGAAGAAACCCTGCAAACCATAATAACAAATGCCGACAAAGCCATGTATCATTCCAAAAAAATTGGCAAAAACAAGGTGCTGAAATTCGAGGATGGGGTTGTTGAGGCTGTGGAGTGCTAGGGGCAGGTCTAAGAAAGCAAAAGGTGGACTGATGAAAACGGCTGTGTTTTACGATTTGGAGAATATGGGGCTTGCTTCCTATAATGGCAAATGGGAGGAGGGCTTTTTGGGCTTGCAAAAAAAGATTAAGGGCAGCGACTTGGTTGGCTCTATAGTTTTGCAAAAGGCATATATGCGCAAAAACCCAAGTTTTTCAAAGATTCAGCCGATTTTGGAAAAGCATGGCGTGGAATTGGTGTCTGTGGAATTGGTGCCCGGCACTAATTCTTCCAAAACAAAAAATATGGTCGATTTTAAGATGGGCATTGATATTACGGCGATTATAAGCCGCCGACACAGTATTCAAACCGTGGTCGTGGCCAGCGGCGACGGCGACTTTGGCTTCTTATGCCGCCAAATAAAGGAAATGGGGAAAAATTTGCTTGTGGTTTCCAATTTTTCGATTACGGGGGATGTTTTGTTAAAACTTTGCGACGATTGGATTGACCTGTCGCCAAATCCCACCAAACCGAGCTTTATCGCCAAAGCCATTGACACCCGCCTTACAAAAAAATATCATGGCATGGACTTTTGGACGGCTTTTGACGATTTTTTGGCCTCTTTGGAAAATGACATATTCATCAAGAGATATATGGAGAATTTCGGCGTTTCCGTAAATGTTTTTTTGCAGCTTTTGGGCGAAAGGAAAATAAAGCTTCCAAATCACGTTGCCTTGGGCTTTGCGAATAATATTTTGGTGCTGCGCGCTGTGCTTGAAAGCACCAAATTCGAGATTAGAAACGACAATGTAAGATATAATAAAAACAGAAAGCCCTATCCTCGTATTGGGATTTTAGTCAGCATTTTAAAGGTTCCCGAAGATTATTCGCGTGAGAAATTGATGCATTATTATGACATTTTAAAAGGTGCAGAAGATTTTAACGAAATGATGGATTACATAGAATTTATGAAATACTCGGGAATGCTTTCCGGCAACGAATTATGCCAGAAGCGCACTTTTCGCGCCACGATAAGGAAGCATTTGACAAACCTGCTTAAGCGGGCGGGGCTGGGGTCGGATGAGGCGGGGATTAAGAAGATTTCGGATAAACTATAGAAAGAGGTCAGAGGTCAGATGCGCTTCGCGCTTTCAGAGGTCAGATTCCGACCTCTGTATTTCTGACCTCTGACCTCTGAACTCTGACCTCTATTTCGCCATATGCTGAATTAAATCCACTATCTTACAAGAATACGCCCATTCATTATCATACCAGGCTACGAGCTTCACAAAGGTGTCGTTCAGCATTATCCCGGCTTTTGCGTCGAAAATTGATGTATGCGCGTCGCCAATAAAGTCGGCGGAAACAACGTCTTCGTCGGTATAGGCCATAATGCCCGCCATTTCGTTTTGGGCGGCGGCCTTGATTGTGGCCTTGATGTCGTCATAGGTTGTAGGGGTGGCCAGCTTGATTGTTAAGTCAACAACAGACACATTTAGTGTAGGAACGCGGAAGGACATGCCCGTCAATTTGCCGTTTAACGCGGGAATAACCTGCCCAACAGCGCGCGCCGCCCCCGTAGAACTTGGGATAATATTGCCCGAAGCCGCGCGCCCGCCGCGCCAATCCTTGCCGGAGGGGCCGTCAACGGTTTTTTGCGTGGCAGTAACGGCGTGAACCGTCGTCATCAATCCCTCTACAATGCCGTATTTATCGTGCATAACCTTGGCCAAGGGGGCAAGGCAATTCGTTGTGCAAGACGCATTGGACACAATGTCCGCGCCGTCATAACTTTCGTGATTCACGCCCATAACATACATTGGCGCGTCCGGCGAAGGTGCCGAAATTATGACCTTTTTTGCGCCGCCTTGAAGATG
The DNA here is from genome assembly GCA_031277225.1 of Clostridiales bacterium. Taxonomy (GTDB): domain Bacteria; phylum Bacillota; class Clostridia; order Lachnospirales; family WRAX01; genus JAITMQ01. The sequence goes on from JAITMQ010000120.1 coordinate 11,306, forward strand.
GGCTTTGCAGGCCTCTGTAGTTGTGAAAACGCCCGTGGATTCGACCACATATTCCGCGCCGCATTTGCCCCACGGGATATTTGCCGGCTCGCGCTCTGCAAAACAGCAGATGGGCTTGCCGTTTACGACTAATTTGCCGTCGGCCGTGTGCACGTCGCCCTTAAATCGCCCGTGGATTGTGTCATATTTTAACATATATACCATATAATCCAAGTCGATGAAGGGGTCGTTTATCGCCACAATCTCCACGCCCTCGCGCTGCACCGCGCTACGCAAAACCAGGCGGCCAATGCGCCCAAAACCGTTAATTCCAATCTTAACCATAAAACTCCTCCTTAAATTTACTAAATCTTCTAATACAAGTATAACACTTTTCAAAAAAAGTGCAAGCTAAAATTCTTGACAGTCCGGTGCTTTCGTGCTATGCTTTTGGAAAGGGGGGGGGTATTTTATGCTTTTTAATTTTGCGCAACCCGAATCCGGGTTTATTCATCTCGATTTGCCCGATTGGATTTTTGTCCTTGAGTGGGTCAATTTCATTTTCTTATTTGTTGCCGTTCCCGCAATAGTCATAATGATTGTCTTCTTGCTCATTCGCGCCATCAAAAAAAGTTCGCCCGGGAAGTAGGTGCGCGCAATGCGCGCCCTCCCTAAAGCGCAAGGCAATCAGATTTTGTCGATAATACAAAAACACCCCGAATTACTCGTGGGTGTTTTTGTATTATTGCTGTGTTTACTTGATAATTTCGATACTCCTCGCATCCCCATCCCAACTCACCTGCGCTCCGAAGAATTCGCTTATGAATCTTAGGGGGACCATTGTTCTGTCGTCTATTATTTGCGCCGGCACGTCCATGCCCAATTCTGCCAGTTCCTCGCTAAGTTGTCCAATTGGGATAACAAGCGTCTGTCCATCCAGCGTTAAAAATACGGTAAGCGGGTCGGTTTCTGTGGCGGGCGTCCAGTCAATATCCGCGCCGAGGGCATAGGCCATGAAGCGGACGGGAACAAGCGTTCTGTCCTCTTGGATTACGGGAAGAACATCCATTGGCGCAATATTCAAATCGGGCTGCGCTAAGTCCGAAATAAATGCGGAATGAAGCGACAAACTCAGCCTTCTCAAATCCTCGATATACTCTATTGTAAAATAGCCCGTATTGTAGGTTTCAAAGGTAAATGTCATGGCCTCTACATCGAAAATTCCGCCGATTCTATTGCCCTCGCTGTCCACAGCCGTCATCCTAAATGGATTTATATAGGGAGAAGGGCTGTTAAATTCGTAAACAATTGTTAGCGGCGTATCAAAAGTCGCAATCTGCGCTCCGTTGATTGTAACCTCTATCGCAAGTCCGGCATAAATATCTTCGTTTTGGCCTGCTTCGATTTCAATATCATCACGAACCGTAATAACAAAATTGCCCGTGGCCGAAAGCGGATAAGCCCTTGCAATCATTTCTTGAAGCAATTCTGTAGATATTGTCAATTGCATTCCGCTGTAGGTTTCAACGACCAAATCCGTTTCGGCGTCAATAAGCAAATTCAGCGCGCTGCCGAATAATCTAACCTCATCCACTCCTTCTTCCAAAGCCAACACAATTTCTTCCGCCTCGTCATTTCGCAATTGTTCGCGAATTTCATTTGAATTTTGCGCATGGGTTTGGGGAGTTGGCGGTGGCGGTGTTGGTGGCGGCGTTGGCGGAGTTGGCTCAGCACCGTTGCCGGTCGTATCTTCCCCGCCGCCGTTGCCCGGCCAAGAAGGTTCTTCCGCTTCCCGAACTTCAAGGAAAGAACTCCTGCTTCTGTCCCTAAATGCCATGTGGCCATCAACAAAAACATAAGCCTCAAGCCACCATTCGCCATTGTGGTTAGCAGAATTTACATTGGCAAGCTCAAGAGTAATCCTATTATCCGGGCCATGAGTTGCAGCGGCATCCGCTTCACTCAAAGGAGTTCCAAATGGGCGGCCATTTCTAAACCATTGGAATTGCACCGCTTCATTGTCGGAAACAAGAACCTCAAATTCAATGGCATAAAGATGTGTGCTTCCCGATTGCGGCTGCGGCGATGGTCTTGTGGGGAAGTTTTGGTAAGTAAACCTTACTCCCCCGGTTTGGGTCGGTGGTGGCTCTGTTATGAAATTTACGCGAATAGGGTCGCTGGTTGCGATAATTCTGTCTAAAATTTCGACTTGTAAGACAAAATCGCCTGCAAACGCGAGGGCCACATGCGGAGTGAATGTCCCGGTCAAAGCGTTTGGGTCGCGGGGGTCAATGCCGAGCTGTTGTAATGAGGCGATACCCACAATAAATCCGGGAAATGGAAACCCACCAATATCTAAATCTGCGGAATACCACCTAAATAACACTTGGGTTGTAGGTGTCAATACAGTCGTCGGTGAAACCCGAACTAAATCAATATCTACTGTGATAGGTTGCGTGGTCGGCGTTGGCCCGCCGGGGCCGGGGGAAGGTGGCCAGGGGACGGGTGGTGGGTCTGGTGGTGGTATTGATTGTGCTTGCGGCACTCCGGGGCCGGGGCCACCTGCTACGGCAACATTAATTTCACGAGTATGATAAGTAAAATCGACCACCATATTAGCTATGCCGGGGTCGGGGTTTACATTCACCGTGAAAGTGTCGCTAATGGCAACCCTTTCGTCTGCAATATAGATATGCAGTCTATAAATTCCCGCATCTTGCATACGTACTTGCCAAAGATTGTTTGTAAACCAGAAAAACCAGCTTACATCTATGCCTCCTGACAGATTTTGAGGGTTTAGCGGGTCAATGCCAAAATTGGAAAGGTTTCGCCTATGAGAGCTGCGGATATGGCCGTCATCTCTCACCCATCGCCAGTCTACGGGCGTAAATGGGGTCAGCCTTGTGTTTGTGTTCTCCAAAGTTAGATTAACTCTAACCGGCTCAAAGCCCCAGGTTACATATTCTCCTTCGGTTGCGGTTATGTTTATGAAGCGATAATCAAACTCAATATTAACCAAATCAAAATCCGGCTCTACAAAGTCAACCACATTTAGCCTAATGGGATTGCTTTCGCCAATAAAATTGCCTTCCCAAATATTTTCCATAGTATCGGGATTCCATGTCCAGCTGCCGCCCATATATACTCTAAGGGTGTAATATCCGGCGTCTGCTTCGGTTACGGAATTAAACTGGAAGCTATTGCTTTGATGATGCCCTGCAAGCTCACCGGGATTAACCGGATTAATTCCTAAGCTACCTAGTGTGATTGAGCTTCTGGAGTGCGACCAAATCCGCTGACCATTTCTATACCAAAATGTTTGCACCGGAAGAACGGGTGTGGAACTTGTGAAGCCCTCACCATCATCAAGTATAAAACTATGCTCCACAGGCCAAAAAGTCCTCATGTCCCCAACAGCGGCGGTAAGCTCGGTATTGATATAACGGAAGTCGACCGTAAAACGGCTTGGGTCAACCGGAACTCCGGGGTCTACAACGGTGATACGAATCGGCTCGCTTTCCGTAATCAAAATATTGCCGACAAAAATGCGCAAGGTGTAGGTATTGCTGCCCGCCGTGCTACTTACCCAATGGCTTATATTCCAAGACCAATCGGTTCTGCTTGATAAATGCATGGGGTCGTTGGGATTTATACCCATTGTGTCAAAATTGGTTGTTGTGGTATTGACAGGCCAATCGCTGCCTTCTCGCCATATTTCCGCACGAACAGGGGTAAAGGGCGCAAACCCGGTGCCTTCCGCCAAAGTTATGCCGGTTATCGTGAAAGGGTTTACCCATGTAGAGGCTGTTACGGTAGTTTCCCTAAAACGATATTCGATTGCAATATTGGCAATTTCGCCCTCCTGCGGCGGAGCTACCGGAGCGACAACGAATTCCACGGTATTGCTGAGTTCGGATTCAAGTCCGACAACCCAATTCTCTCCTGTCCTAAGCTGGATTTGATGCGTGCCAAGTCCAAGCCCTAGCTGACGGAGGTTAAAAGGCATATTCCAGGCTGAGGAAGGATGTCTTTCTCCATCAACGTATAAGGGATAATGCGTTGCACCATCAACTAAAGTCCATGACAGCATTGACCCGTCAATGGAAATTGTCGGCGCAGGGAATGGCGTGAGAGAGCCTCCATCTGACACGAAAGTTACGGCATTGCTTAGCTCTGATATTGTAAAACCCGTTTCAAATACTCTAATTTGGATCTCATAAGAACCTGCGTCAAGCCCCAAAAATGTTAAGTTGGCAAATGGCATTCCACTAATGTTATGTATTCTATCGCCATCCACATAAATAAAAATATTACTCGTGGTTGCAATTTGTACCCAAGACAAAATTGCACCATCAAGACTAATTGTCGGGGCTGAAAGTTGCGGCAAGTCCTGGACAAAGGTTACGGCATTGCTGAGTTCGGATTCAATCCCAGTCCAGCCTCTTGCTGCCCTAAGTTGGATTTGATGCGTGCCAAGGCCAAGGAGAAGATGCCGTAAATCAAAGGGCGTATCCCACAAGAGCTCTTGTCTATCTCCATCAACATACAAGAGATAATGCGTCGCGCCATCAACCAAATCCCATGACAATATTGACCCCTCAATAGAAATTGTCGGCGCGATTGGCTGCCCTGTGGACGGCACGGTGAAAGTAACGCCATTACTTGTAAGGGCCATCTCGGCGAGGCCGTCCACGAGGAAATAGGCCGTAACTGTGATTGTATAGGTTCTGCCGGCTGTGAGTTGCAAATCGTTTAAATCAAAATAAGTTGAGTATGGGCCAAGGCTTACCATTTCGATATAATCGGCATCAATTGTGAATTCGCGCGGATTGCCGATGGTGCTCCATGTGATGATTGAGCCGCTGATGGTTAGCACGGGCGGGTAATTTTGCGGCGCGATCTGAATATTTTCTTCGTTTTCCGGGTCATTTGTTTCCGGCGCGGGTTCGGGATATGTAGGCATCTCCGTCTGCGCCTCTTGTTCCGGCGGTCGGCCTTCGTCGGCACCCACCGGCACAACAAAAAGCCCCGAAAACAACATTACAACCGCCAGCAACCACGCAATGGGTCGCCTGCCATTAACTTTTCTCATAAATTTCCCTCCATTTAATTATTTTGCAACTGTCAAAACCTCTACTTTTTGACAGTAGCTCTCACATCCAAATATTGGCAATAGATGAGAAAATTATTGCGAAAATTTCCCAAAAATGTGTTGCAATTTATATTTGCTTGTGGTAATATTGAAACAATAAGTGAACTGTCAAAAAGTAGACTTTTTGACAGTAGGGTCAAGCTTTACGCCCCTTGCTTTAGCCGAAGTAATGCCTTTGGCTTGGCGTATCCATAAATTAATATTTACCCACTCATCATAAGTTTCCTTCGTTTCGATTAAGGAGCAGTTTGACACGTCCTCGCCTTCAACCGCACCATACAAATATTCGGACATGGCGTGCGCAATGCGCGCCTTTTTTATTTTTTGGGGATTTGCACGAACAAACCGCCTCACGGCATATAATATAATCGGCTCTAATATACCAATATGCCCTCCCGCAAAATGTGGTACATAGCACCAAAAGAAATGTGTTATGTGGGAGAAGGTGGCATATGGATAAACTCCAAGCGGGAGGCTCATTTCCCAAGCCTCTAAATTCAAAAGAAGAAGCGCATTTTATACAACTTTACACAAAAGGCAATCCAAAAGAAAAAGAAATCGCCCAAAACACGCTGATAGAGCGCAATCTGCGCCTCGTCGCCCATATCGTCAAAAAATTCCACCATCCCGATGTCGAAGACCTAATCTCCATAGGCACAATCGGCCTAATCAAAGGCATCTACTCCTTCAACCCCGAAAAAGGCGTACGCCTTGCAACCTATGCCTCGCGTTGCATAGAAAATGAAATTCGTATGCATCTTCGGGCCAGTAAGAAGTATAGCGGCGATATTTCTATGCAGGATTCGGCCAGTTTGGACAGGGAGGGGAATAAGGCCACGCTTGAGGATAGGCTGGCGGACGATTCGGAGCCGCTTGAAGATGTGGTGGCGCTTAGGATACAGGTGGCGCAATTATACGATGTTTTAGAGCTTTTAGATGAGCGCGAGCGCATAATTATAACCATGCGCTACGGATTGGCGGGCACACCGGAGATTACACAGCGCGAAATAGGCGACAGATTGAATATCAGCCGCAGCTATGTGTCGCGCATTGAGAAAAAGGCTTTGGATAAACTTTCTAGGGAGTTTAGAAAGAACTAACCCTAAAGGGCATCCAACCTTTTAGGGTTGGATGCCCACAGGGGGCTTTATTTATATCCTTCAAGCTGGGGATAGTGATGTTCAAGCAGCTGAACCAGGTCGTTTATACCCGAGCACTTTGCTCCGAAATATGCCATGAGAAGGATTTCTTTGTTGTCGGGGTCGTCAAGGCTTTCTCCCATCATATAACGACTCCGGACGATATTGCTA
>JAITMQ010000128.1 GCA_031277225.1 Clostridiales bacterium
TGCTGAATATTTTTATAGCTGCCTATAATAAATTCGGCGAAGCCAAGAAAAGATTCCCAAGACTAAAGAATGCTTTGCATCTTATTCAGTTTGTTTAGCAACTTGTGATGGGCAGAGCCCGAACAAAATAAAACTTGTATTGTCGAAGGGGATGTGTTATAATGGGGTGTTATATTTACTATTTTGAAAGGGGTAGATACGATATGAAGAAATTTATTGCCGCTGTGCTTATGGCGTTTGTGGCGGTGTTTTCAATGGCTTTGGTGGCTTTTGCCGATATTTCTGTGTCGGTTGACGGCGAAATGGTGGTTTTTGAGGACCAACAGCCGATTGTTGTGGAAGGGCGCACTCTGCTTCCGCTTCGCGGCGTGGCCGAAAAGCTGGGCTATGAGGTGGGCTGGGATGAAGCCTCGCAAACAGCGACTGTAGAGGGGCGCGGCTTTGATGTGCACATTCCCCTTGGCAGCTATTCCTTCACCGTTAACGGCGAAGAGATGGCTCTTGACGTTCCCGCCACGCTTTACGGGGGCAGAACCATGTTGCCTATCCGCGCCGTGCTTGAGGCTTTGGGGCATTATGTGAGGTGGAACGAATCTGCCCAACAAGTGATGGTAATCAGCTCTATGATTATAAGCGCAGAACATCTTAAAGCCCTTATTGACAGCGGCTATGACAATCTTGTCATTCTTGGCGTGGCACATGAATTTAATCAGACAATTGCCGATTCTTTCATCTTTACGCAGGCCGACTATACCATGCGCGGCGGGCCATATTCCTCCGGGGCGGATATTCCGAATATGAGAAGGCCGCTTGCGGAAATGGAGGCTCTGCTTTCAAGGGCGGGCATAAATGCCGATTCCCTCGTGGTTGCTTACACGAATACGCCCAATCAAGGCGCAAGGCTGGTATGGGAGCTTACCGTGCTTGGGCTTGACGCATTGTCCTTAGACGGCGGAATTGTCGGCTGGGTTGAGGCGGGCTTGCCGACGGGCCCTGCCACAAACTTGGTTACAGCCCCGCCTATATCCGAATTTAGGGCAATAAATTATAGAAATGACGAAATGAATGTCGGCATATCCGGCATGTTACACGCCTTGCAAAATCCGGATGAATGGGTTATATTGGATGTGCGCGCGCCCGGTGAATATGAGGGCATTACAGGCGCATGCGACCATGGCTTTGTTGGAAGAATTGCAAATTCTGTCAATATTGAGTGGACAAATGCCAATGTTCCGGGAACGGGCAATAGACAAGTCAGACCCGAGGCGGAAATTAGGGAAATTTTCGCACCGGCATTTGATGGACGCAATGTCATAATCTATTGTCGCGGCGGCGTGAGGGCTACTCACACCTGGATGGTGCTGTATAATCTTGGCGTGGATGCATATGTTTTCTTGGGCTCTTGGAATGAGTGGGGCTATGCGCTTGACCCGGAAAGCAACCATCCCGACGCAGAGCTCGTACTGCAATTCACCGAGGCATTATCCCGTTCCGATGAATTTTTCCGCGGACACTAAAAAATTTACGCAAATCGAAAAGGCCTGCAAGCACAGGTCTTTTTGATTGTGCGGTTTCACATGCAACAACCATGAAGTTTGGCTTGCATATGATTGTGGAATGTGATATAATATAAAGGTTCGGGGAGGAGGGAAAAAATGTTAAAGAGCATGACGGGTTATGGAAAGGGCGTTTTTGAGGATGGCGGGCTGAAATTTTCGGTTGAAATTAAGTCCGTGAATAATAAATACAGCGAGTTTAATTTGCGCCTGCCGAGGCTGTTTAACCCGCTTGAGGAGCGGGTTCGCAAGATGGCGGCCGCCAAAATTGCGCGCGGGCGTGTAGATATTTTTATAAACTTTGAGAATCGAAGCGAGAGCGGCACTAAAATCAAATACAATAAGGGCGTGGCAACGGCTTATAATCAGGCTTTGCAGGACTTGGCCGCTGACATTAAGCTTCGCCCCGACCACAATATACTTTTGAAGCTGATTGCCAAATTTCCCGATGTTATTGAGATTGAGCGCGAATTTGGGGATGATGAACTGGAGGCCCTTTGGCAGGGGCTTAAGCAGGCCGCGGAGGCCGCGCTGGCGCAATTTTTGCAGATGCGGGAGCGCGAGGGCGCGGCGCTTGCGGATGATTTGAAGTCGCGGCTGGCGAAAATTGGCGAAATTTTGGGGATTGTTGAGGCAAAGTCGCCCGAAGTGGTGCAAAATCACCGCGCTAAGCTGAAAAAGCGCATGGAGGAGGCTTTGGCAAATATTGCCATTGACGAGGCTCGTTTCTTGAACGAAGTCGCTCATTTTACCGATAAATCCGACATTAGCGAGGAAATTACGCGCATGAAAAGCCATATTGCGCAATTTCACGAAATTTTGGAAGATGCGGGGGCGATTGGCCGCAAATTGGACTTTTTGGCGCAGGAAATGGCGCGGGAGGCCAATACTATGGGTGGCAAGGCAAATTTTGCAGATGTTTCCAAAATTGTCATTGACTTGAAAAGTGAAGTCGAAAAAGTTAGAGAGCAGGTGCAGAATATTGAATGAGGGATTATTGTTAATTATTTCCGGGCCGTCGGGTTCGGGCAAGGGGACTGTGGTTAAAAAGCTGATTCCTTCGGACGATTTCGCCCTTTCGATTTCCATGACAACCCGCGCGCCGCGCGTTGGCGAGGTCGATGGAGTCGACTATATTTTCTGTACTGAAAGTGAGTTTGCAGAAATTCGAGAGGGCAATGGATTTTTGGAACATGCAACTTTTAGTGGCAATTTTTACGGTACGCCTGTGTCATATGTGAAGGAGCAAATTGCCGGCGGCAAGACCGTTGTGCTGGAAATTGAGGTTGTTGGCGCGCTTCAGGTGAAGGAAAAATATCCCGACGCGGTGCTGATTTTCCTTATGCCGCCGACATTTGACGAGCTTCGCAGCCGCCTTTTAGAGCGCGGAACGGAATCGGACGACGAAATTGAGAGGCGCACGCGGCGCGCAAGGGATGAAATGGAAGAATTGCAAAAATATGACTATTTGGTCATAAATGACGACATTGACGAGGCTCTTGACGACATTCGCAAAATTGTGCGCGCCGAAAAGCTTAAGCCATGGCGTTCAAGCTGTAGAATTCAGCATTTTTATGGGAATAATGAAACAAATTGTATATAACTTAAGGAGGACAAAATGATAAACCCTTCGTACAGTAGTTTAATTGAAGTTTTGAACAAGGACGCCGAGGTGGACCAAAAAATCACCAGCCGCTATTCTATCGTGATTGCGGCGGCCAAGCGCGCGCGCCAAATTGTGGGCGGGGCGGCCTATGACGACATGGGGCTGAACACCGACAAGGCCGTTTCTATCGCGATTAACGAGATTTTTCAGGGGCATGTGCGCATTGTGCCAAAGGCAGGGGCCGAGGCCTGGGAGCATGAACATATAGTTCAAAATTTGCCTACACTAATTGATGACAGCTTTGTCATGGCCGAGGGCGCGGACGACCTTGAAACGGCGGAATTTGAGGATATTGCCGAGGATGCCGAGGGCGAATGGGACGAAGACGATATTTTAGAAGAGGACGACGAAGAAGACGATGACGAATAATTTTGCTAAGGTGGTTGTGGCGGCGGGCGGCGGCGCGGATAAAGCCTTTGATTACGCCATCGGCGCGGATTTGCGCGGGGTGGTTCGGCTGGGGCATAGGGTGCTTGTGCCCTTTGGAAAAAGCCGAAATGTCGAGGGTTTTGTTGTTGATTTTTGTGAACAAACCAATGTCGAGCCGTCGAAAATTAAGCAGATTTCCGAGGTTTTAGAGGATGAGCCAATTTTTTCCAAGACCATGCTGGACTTGGCGCGCTTTCTTGCGGAAAAATATTCCACGCCGCTGGCGGCCTGTTTGCGCGCAATTATGCCTGCGGGCATTGGCTTAAAAAATGACTATATTGTCGAAGCCGCGCAAAACGCCGATTTTGCGGGGATTAAGGGCAAACAAAAGCAAATTGTGGACTATATTAAAATTCATGGCCGCGTGTCCCAGCGCGAGCTTGCGGAAAATTTTGGAAGGAACGCAAATGCCGTTATTAACGCCCTTGCCTCGCGCGGCGAGCTGATTATTACGCATATTTACGAGGCGAAGGACTATATTCTCCGCATAAGAATGGCCGAAATTGCAGACGACGCGCCGAATTTCGAGGAAGAAGCGGCCAAAGTTATGGAGAAGGGCGGCCCGCAAGCGCGAGTTTTAGGGCTTTTGCTGGAGAATCGCGCCATGCCGACGGCGGATATTCAGCATTTGCTGCAAGTGTCGCCTTCGCCTGTGAAAACGTTGGAAACAAAGGGTTTGCTGCGTATTAGCCAGCGTGAAATCCGGCGCAATGTAGTTGAACAGATCGCCACTTCGCCCGAACTCACACTCACAAACGAACAAGAATCCGCCCTAAACACACTAAAATCCGCCCTAAACGAGCGTCCATCCGGCCGCCGCCCCGTGCTAATACACGGCATTACCGGCAGCGGCAAGACCGAAGTCTATATTAGAATAATACAAGAAGTATTAAATCGGGGCAAGCAGGCCATTGTCCTTGTGCCCGAAATTTCGCTTACGCCGCAGACTATAGCGGCATTTGCCGCACGTTTTGGCAATCAGGTTACCGCCACGCACAGCCGCCTTTCGCTTGGCGAGCGTTATGACCAATGGAAAAAGGCGCGCGACGGACAAATTTCGGTGATGGTTGGGCCTCGTTCTGCAATTTTTACACCTTTTGACAATTTGGGCATAATCATAATTGACGAAGAGCACGAAACCACCTATAAATCGGGTTCTGCGCCGAAATATGACACTTTGGCCGTGGCGGAGCAGCTGGCGCGGCTTACGGGCGCAATGCTCGTTCTCGGCTCGGCCACGCCAAAACTCGACACTTTTCACCGCGCGCAAAGAGGCGATATGGAATTGGTTACACTTAGACACAGAATAAACAAAACTTTGATACAAATGGAAATAGCCGACATGCGGACAGAGCTTGCAAATGGCAATAAAACCATATTTTCCGCGCAACTCTACAAGGCTCTGCAGGAAACTTTGGACGAGGGCAAGCAGGCAATTTTGTTTATAAATCGGCGCGGACATTCGACTTTTGTGTCCTGCCGCTCTTGCGGGCATGTGTGCGCCTGTACAAATTGTAGCGTAAATTTTACCTATCATATGTACAGCGGCCGCCTAATTTGCCACTATTGCGCCGCCACAATTAAAAATCCCAAAAATTGCCCAACCTGCGGCTCGATTTATATTAAATATTTTGGAATCGGCACGCAAAAAATCGAGGAGCATCTGGCGCAGGAATTCCCGGAAACAAAGGTTTTGCGCATGGATTTAGATACAACGGGTCGCAAAAATTCTCATCATAATATTATTAGCGATTTTAGCGATAAAAAGGCGCAAATCCTTGTGGGAACGCAAATGATTGCCAAGGGGCTGAATTTTCCCGAAGTTGCGCTGGTGGGCATTGTTGCGGCGGATTTGGCGTTGAACACGGGAGATTTTCGCGCGGCGGAAACGACTTATCAGCTGATTACGCAGGTTGCGGGGCGCGCGGCGCGCGGCGAGCAGGCAGGCCGCGTCATAATCCAAACTTATAATCCCGAACATTATAGCATAAAATATGCCGTGCAGGACAGCTTTGAAGACTTTTATGCCCATGAAATCGAAATTCGCCGCCAAATGAATTATCCGCCCTATACAAATATTTTCCAAATTGTGCTAATGGGCGAGGACGAGCGGCGAATAATCAAGACCCTGCATGTTTTGGCCGCCATTATGAAACAAGCCAATCGCAAGGGTTTGTGCGAGGTTTTAGGCCCCGCGCCGGCCATGGTGGTCAAAATCAAACAAAACTTCCGCTGGAAACTTTTGGTAAAATGCGCCGACGAAGACATTCTGCGGCAATATGTCTACTATTGTTTGGACAAACTTGAAAAAATTGAAAATTTGGATGGGCTAAAAACAAACCTTACGCCCAATCCTGCGTATATATTATAGTACTGGAGGCTGCATTGTGGCATTAAGACAGATTAGAATTGACCCCGACGACATTTTGTTTAAAAAATCCAAACCTGTGGCGGTGGTTGATGATAAGATTAAAGGCCTGGTTTCGGATATGCTTGAAACTATGTATCATTCCGAGGGGGTTGGGCTGGCGGCGGTGCAGGTTGGCATTTTGCGCCGAATTTTGGTAATTGATGTCAGCGACGAAGGCGACCAGCCCATAGTGCTCATAAATCCCGAGGTTTTACATAGCGAGGGCGTGCAAAAAGAGCAGGAGGCATGTCTTTCCGTTCCCGGGCTTATCGGCGTGGTAGAACGTCCTAAAACCACCGTGGTTAAGGGCTTAAATCGCCATGGCGAAGAATATGAAATTAATGCCGATGGTTTTTTGGCCGTGGCTTTGCATCATGAAATAGACCATTTAGACGGAATTCTATACACCGAAAAGGCCGTTGAACTTTACGAAGAAACCGAAGAGCATAAGAAAAAGCGCAAAAGTAGAAGGAAAAGGAGAAAAGCCAAATGAATATTGT
>JAITMQ010000133.1 GCA_031277225.1 Clostridiales bacterium
TATCTGACATTACGTCCGCGTCGCGCAACGTGCTGGAAGGCGCAAGCAGGATTACGTCGAACGCGATGGAACTGGCGGACGGTTCGTCGTCGCAGGCGGCGTCGCTTGAAGAGCTTAACACATCGGTAGAACTGATTAAGAAGCAAACCCGCCAATTTGCCGACAATGCGGGCGAAGCCAACACGCTTTCCAACAAGTCTACCGGCAACGCGCAAAAAGGCAACGAAGCGATGAAGCAACTTCTTGGCGCAATGCAGTCTATACGCGAATCGTCGAACAGCATTTCGTCGATTATCAAAACGATTCAAGACATCGCGTTCCAAACCAACCTGCTGTCGCTTAACGCTTCGGTTGAGGCGGCGCGCGCGGGCGAACATGGCCGCGGCTTCGCCGTGGTTGCCGAAGAAGTGCGAAGCCTTGCAAATCGCAGTCAGGGCGCGGCCACGGAAACCACGGGGCTTATTGAAGATTCGCTTGACCGCGTTGATGCGGGTAGCGGAATCGCCGAATCTACGGCAGGCGCGCTGGATATTATTGTAACAAATGCAAACGAAGTTTTGAATATTGTAAACGACATCGCCGCCTCGTCAAAGGGGCAGGCGGAGGCCATTGGCCAAATTAGCGTCGGTTTGGAACAAATTTCCACGGTTGTGCAAAGCAATTCGGCCGTGTCGGAAGAAACCGCCGCCGCCGCGCAAGAACTGACTTCGCAGGCAGAACTTCTGCGCGAACTTGTGGCTTATTTTAAACTTTAACAAAGGAGAGGATTACTATGAAGTACACAAATTTTAAAGACGAAAAGCTTTCGCTTTTGGGAATGGGGGCCATGCGCCTGCCGCAAAAGGGCGAGGGTTGGGGAATGCCCATAATTCATGACGAGGCCGAGGCATTGATTGATTTTTGCCTTGAGCAAGGTATTAATTATTTTGACACAGCCTATATCTATCATGGCGGCGAGTCCGAGGTGCTTTTGGGCAATGCGCTGAAAAAACACCCGCGCGACAGCTTTTATGTCGCCGACAAATATTCCATGAATGCCGAGCCGGACTATAAGCTGCAATTTGAAACCCAGCTAAAGCGTCTGCAAATGGATAGAATTGACTTTTATTTGCTTCATGCCGTGCAGGACACCACAGTCGACCAATATTTGACAAATGGCTGTATCGAGTATTTCCTTGAACAGCGCGCCGCCGGGCGCATAAAATATTTGGGCTTTTCCTTCCATGGAAGCCCCGAAGCTCTGGTAAAAATGACCAATCACCGCGATTGGGATTTTGTGCTTATGCAATTGAATTATTTGGATTGGTTTCATAATAATGCCAAAGAACTCTATGAGCATTTGCGCTCAAAGAACATTCCCGTAATGGTTATGGAGCCCATCCATGGCGGGCTTTTGGCCAAACTTAACGACGAGGCCGCCGCACCCCTTTTAGAGGCCGCGCCCGAAAAATCCCTTGCGTCTTGGGCTTTGCGCTTTGTGGCGAATTTGCCGGGAATTGCCGTTGTGCTTAGCGGAATGTCGAATCAAGAGCAGGCCGAAGACAATTTGGCCACGATTAAGGCGCTTGCGCCGCTTACAAGCGACGAAGAAGCCCTAATTATCAAGGCCGCCGACATTTTTAATAAGACCATCGGAGCAACCTGCACCGATTGTAAATATTGCGTGGAACATTGTCCGCAGGGGCTGAATATTCCCTATTTGCTCCACACCTATAACAGCTCTAAAACAGGCGGAATTTGGCGGCTTAACCGCCTTAAGGCCCTGCCCGAAGACAAGCAGCCCGCCGCCTGTATAAGCTGTAATGTCTGCATGAAATATTGCCCGCAAAACCTTGAAATCCCGAAGTTTATGGACGAAATGGCCGAAAACCTTAAGGCCTAGCCTAAATTAAAAATTCGCCCATGGGCGACATTACGTAGCAATACCCCGAACCCATCCCCTTTCCGAACGATTTTCCGCCATCCTTGTCCATGCATATGCATTTCAATCAAAAATAGTTGTGCCGTTTTCCGATTCCGCCCTTATAGCAAGATTTGGGTGAAAAAAATCAAGCCGCAGTTCGGTCTGCGGCTTGATTATACCCTTCAATGGCTAGAGCCAGACCGAGGGTTGCGCCACGCAGCGGGCGTCGCTCCTGATATCCCAATGGGATGCGCTTGTGAATGATATTACTGCTTTAAACCTTGTTGAGGATTTTGAAACAAAGCTGTTTATTTCGACTATTGAAGAGATTGAAAGGCTCTATTTAGGGAAAATCCCGGAGAATCGGGCTGATTTTGATTTTAAATCCGCCTACCATCAAATCTTTGCAAGGGTATATAAATTCGCTAATTGCTTGTTTAACTATGCCCAAGCCGATACTGACCAAAGTTGGGCTGCCGTGGTAGAAGAGATGGGGCATTGAGGGGTGCAACGGCGTTTGAAAGGTCTTTGACTAAGGTATGTTTACGGCAGTTTATTGGCGGCTTTGAAGATGATGAATATGACTCGAATGTCAGCAATGCCGCTTAAATGAACGCAATCGGCGGGAGATTTTCTCCTGCCGATTTTATTTTGAAAATCCTGCCAAATCCTTGGCTTCAACCTGCCCTAGCCCGGGCAGATATATAGAAGGATGCCCACAAAAAACCGAGTGTCATCATGTTTGACTTCCATATGGCCATTATATTGGTCAACGATTTTGCGGATATTTTTAAGCCCAAAGCCGCGACCCTCTTCACCGCTTGTAGAGGCGATTTCATCATTCTTATAAGCAACTTCACCGTCAAAAGTATTGTCCATTTTTATGAACAGCGCGCCCTTGCTGTAATCCACATCCAGTTTGATTGTCTTTTTATCCGCCTTTTCGACGGCGGCAAGCGCATTGTCCAAAAGATTTCCGAGTATGGCGGCGGTGTGGGCGGCTTCTATATTAAGTTCTTTAGGTATGCCAATATTGACCGCAATATCAATGCCATTTTCTTTTGCGTCCTTTAGCTTGTAATTGATAATGCTGTCAAAGGCGATATTGCCGGTTTGGCTGTAAATTTCACCAAGCTCTACAGCTCCAAGTAGTTTTTCCAAATATTCCTTAACGTCCTCCATCCGGTCTTGGACTGCATAATCCGACAAGACAGTCAGCTGATTCTTAATGTCATGCTTAAAAGATTTTAAGCCCTCTGCCGATTCCTGCATTAACCTGCATTGCACCCGGTAATATTCATTTTTTTGCGAGGCAAGCTTGAAATTCAGCCTGTCTTCATAGGCTGATGACAAAATATCATGCAGATAAAACACCAAGATGTTTATTAGAAGTATTGCTGCAATTGGAATTACTGTGGCAGTCTGCGGAATATCTGTTGAGGAAAGCATCGTCAGGGCGATAAATACGGACGACGAAGGAATAATCAAAGTGCATAGCCAATATAGCGGAGAAACCATCCGATTTTTTCTGATATTCTTGAAATTTTGCAGCAATATCGCCAGCAAATATGACGCAGGGCCAAAAACTACGAAGGGCAGGATTTCTGTATGGGCAATCTCTCTCGCTATTGAATAAAAATGCCCGCCGAAAAGAAGGAATCCTATTATATCAACCAAGACCAGAATAAGATATATGCACAACGAGGACGCAAGCCTTTTTAGCATGGAGCCGCGATAGTTTAAAGAGATAACAAATAGCGATAAAATCGCAGCCATAAGATTTATCAAGGGTATGCCGACCAGCAAAAAGGTCAGGCTTGTGGAGGCGAAATATAGGGCGTATGAAGCAAAGGCAACAATGGCGGGTGTGCTTCTTTTATCGAAAAACACCCGCATAAGCCTTTCGGTGGCAGATGTGATTATGACATTGGTCATCAAAAAAATCGGCACGAAAATATCCATGTCTAAGACCCCCTTCTGTTTCTTATGGCATAATGGGCATCCCTTATAAACTTCCTTCGGGACTGGCTTATGGGCAAGGTTTTACCCCCTTTGATTATCAGCTCTTCGTATTTAAAAACTTCGACAAAATCATAATTCACCACATAGGAGGCGTGGATAAAGAGAAAATCATATTTAATCAAGTCGTTTTCATAGATTTTCTTTAGACTGCCGTAAAATCTCTCCCGGTCACCGCCTTGCTTGTGGATGATGATTTTTCTGTCTGCGCTCTCTAAAAAGAGAATGTCCTTGATATTGATTTTATAGATATCATGGCCTTTCTTAAAGCTAAGCGCGCCGGAGCGCATACTTTCGACCTTAACAAAGGTTTTAATCACCCTTTCAAGCTCTTCAAAATTTAGGGGCTTAATAAGAAAATCAAGGATTTGCAGCCTGTGTAGCGACATTGAATAGCTTTGCTCCCAAGATATATAAACGATATGAACCAAGCTATTGCCCAGCTCATCACGAATAATCCTTCCGACATCCACGCCGTCATTGCAATCATCACCCAGCTGAATATCCAAAAAAATCAAGTCATAATGGATGCCTTCCGCCATCTTGCTGCACAATTCCTCGCCCGTTGTATATACATCAATTTCAAAGCTAATTTTTAGCCCGGCAGAAATGGTCAGCAAAAAGGCCTCGATTTGGGTGGCCTCGATTGGATTGTCTTCGCATATGGCTATAAATACCGTCATACAATCTCCGCAATAAAGCATCTGCGTTTATTATAGCAAAGCATGGCCTGCAGGTCAATTGCGGCATTTATTTAATTACTGCAAAAACATATATGAATTACTACAAGCCCTCGCACGCCTTGCATTTTTGTGATACAATTAAAAGGCTATACCTTGAATATTAGGAGGTAATATTATGCGCATTGGAAGCGTAACAATGGACAATTATCGCGAGATGATGAGGATTTTTACCAATGAAAATCAGAGCAGGCTTGCTGATGTCAAGCAGCGCGTACGCTCGGAGTCCGGCCATTGGCAGGGTTCTGTGATGTCTTGGGAAGGAACGCCCGGGCCTATAGGGGGTCGCATGATGACCGCGGCCGAATGGGATGCGGCCTTAGCCGCAAGAGACCCCAATCACATTAAAGGGCTGGTTACTGTCGGAACTGATGTGCCATCCGGCAGAATGATTGACCTGCCCGAACATATGGTGCAGGGCGTGCAAGACCTTGTGCGGCTTCAATTCGCCCAAATTTTGAGCGGCGAGCGTCTAAGGAATAATCACGGCGATGAAATTGCCATGCTGCAGAGAAGCTTTTTAAGGGAAATTCCCGTGCAGGACAGGCGAAATGCCATGTTCACAATGAGCCAGATTGACCAGGCCGAAAGGCAGCGCATTGAAAGCGCCGTGCGTGAGGCGGTGCCGGGTTGGCAGCGCGGTATGCGGGTGTCAAGCGAAATTATTGCTTCGATTTTAAATGGCGGCGGCGGGCGGACTTATCATGCTTAGCAAGGGGGCTTAATAATTATGATTTTAAATACAAACACAAATAATATCGGCCAATTGCGCCAAATGTTTGGTGTCGCAAACCAAAGGAGCGCGGCTTCAAGACCAAGGCCGATTTCCATCATGCAAAATTTGCAAATATCCGGCGATGCTTTTAACAATATTTCGGCCAAATTTATACCTTCCGAGGAACTTTCGGCTTTAAGGCATGAAGAAAACGAAGAGTATAAATGCGAATACTATGAAAAGGAAGAAGTTGTAAAAACTACAACTTTTTGCCGCTTTAGTAGTTTTATATTGGCACTGTCAGAGGCGTCGGAAAGACTTGACATCAGAATATCCCGCTTACAAAGAAGCCTTGACAACGGCACAATTGATGAATATGAATTTGCAGACATGAAAAGGGAAGCCGAGCACGAATTTATAGAGTTTATGTCGACCCCGCACCCGCAAGAGCCTAGGAATCTCGAAGAAGAAAGGGAAGTAAGAGAACTTAACCGTATTTTAGCTCGGATACTTAACACCATAAGCGAATATCTATGGTCTGATGGCTTTGTGTCTGTTTTCGATATGCTTCAAGACAGTAGTGCTGTCGCTGATTTGATATCTTTTGGACAAAGCAGGGTTGCGGGCCTGCAAAACTATGATAAAGACACTATTATAGGTTCTTCGTTTGTTCGTAGATTTGTTGATGTTGAAATACCGCCGCTAAGTTAATTTCCATACTATCAAGTTTACGGAAGAGCTTTTAAGAAGGAGGGAAAATATGAAAATTCCACCAACATTGGGTAATCATTTTTCTAGGCTCTGCCCATCACAAGTTGCTAAACAAACTGAATAAGATGCAAAGCATTCTTTAGTCTTGGGAATCTTTTCTTGGCTTCGCCGAATTTATTATAG
>JAITMQ010000168.1 GCA_031277225.1 Clostridiales bacterium
GATATAATTCCCGGCCTCTTCAAAATCCGCGACGCCAAGGATTACCCAATCCTGCACGCCGCCATAAGAGGGGATGCGGACATACTTATAACCGGCGACAAAGACTTTTCGGATGTGCGAATAGACAAACCAAAAATTATGACCCCGGCGGAGTTTTTGGGGGGATATTGAAAGGAGAATTGATATGGAAATGACTACTGTTAGTATTCAAATTGAAAAGGACTTAAAAGAGCGGGCCGAGGATTTTTTTGGCAATATGGGCATGGATTTGTCCATGGCGGTTAGTGCGTTTTTTCAAGAGCATATGCCACAGCCCGCCGCCCAGGCCGACTATTGGTTTGACGAGCGATATATAAGCGAGGAAGAATTTAACAGCGTGGTTGTTGCTTACGAAAATTCTTTGAAAAATCCTGATGATTGGATTAGTGTAGAGGAACTTATGGCGAAAGCGAGAGGAAGGATTTATGATAAAATACAGAATAAAGTCGCGGCCGGAGTCTGATATTGATTTAATGGAAATTGCCGATTATATATCCGAATTTAGCACCGACGCGGCCTTAAGGCAGATTAGCAGGATTGAAAAAGCCATATACAGCCTGGAAAATTTTCCTTACAGAGGCAAAAAAGCAGGGCTTGTTGATGGAATGGATTTACATCAAATAAATATAGACAGGTACAAAATTTTGTATTTGATTTTTGATGAACACGTAGAAATTTATCGAATAGTGCATATGAAAAGAAATGTTAAATTCTAAACAAAAGATTGTGGGGAAGAATATGTCTAAAATTGTAATTAAAGGCGCGAGGGAGAATAATTTAAAGAATATTGATTTGGAGATTCCGCGCGACGCGCTTGTTGTGTTTACGGGCGTTTCCGGCTCCGGCAAGTCCAGCCTGGCCTTTGAAACCCTTTATGCCGAGGGCCAACGCCGCTATATGGAATCTTTATCCAGCTATGCCCGCCAATTCTTGGGCCAAATGGAAAAACCCGATGTGGACAGCATTGAGGGGCTTTCCCCCGCCATTTCGATTGACCAAAAGTCCACGAACCAAAACCCCCGCTCTACAGTCGGCACGGTAACCGAAATTTACGACTATTTGCGCCTTTTATACGCCCGCGTCGGTGTGCCGCATTGCCCAAAATGCGGGAAGGTTATAGTGCGCCAAACCATAGACCAAATTGTCGACAAAATCCTTGAAATGGGCGAAGGTACGCGAATTCAGCTGCTTGCGCCCGTGGTGCGCGACCGTAAGGGAGAGCATCAAAAAGTCCTTGAAGAGGCCAAAAAGGAGGGCTATGCCCGTATGCGCGTAAATGGCGCGGTTTTAAGCCTTGACGAGGAAATTAAACTTGAAAAAAATAAGAGGCATAATATAGAAATCGTTGTTGACCGAATCGTTGTAAAACCGGGCATTGAAGGCCGCCTGACGCAAAGCGTGGAAACGGTGATGGGCTTAACCGATGGCCTACTCGTTGTAGACATCGACGGGGAAGATATGAGTTTTTCCCAAAATTTCGCCTGTCCCGACCACGGCATTTCCCTTGCCGCAATCGAACCGCGCATGTTCTCCTTCAATAATCCGCAGGGCGCATGTGGCGAATGTGCCGGCCTTGGCTTTAAAATGGAATTTGACCCCGAACTTGTCGTCCCAAATCCCGACCTTTCGATTGCCGCCGGAGCAATAACCGCCCCCGGCTTTAATATGGTCGCCAATAAAAATTCTTGGGGCGGAAACGCCCTTGCCGCGCTGGCTAAACATTTTGAATTCAGCCTAAACATGCCCTTTAAGAAGCTTAGCCTTAAAATTCGACACCTTATTTTATATGGCAGCGACGGTGAAACCTTCCCCATTGAATATCGCGACACGCGCGGCGAACCCCGCATCTATCGCCATCATTGGGAGGGCATTATCCCGACTTTAAGCCGCCGCTATAAGGAAACCTCCAGCGACTGGTCAAAACAGGCATATGAGGGATATATTACCAATATCGAATGTAATTCCTGCCATGGAAAACGCTTGCGGGAGGAAATTCTGGCTGTAACCATAGGCGGGGTAAACATCTCCGACATTACAACCATGCCCGTAGGGGCTTTGACGAAATTCTTTAAAGAGCTTGAGCTGAACCCAACACAGGCAACGATAGCCGAACGAATCTTGAAGGAGATTAAAGCCCGCGCAGGCTTCCTAGTAGACGTTGGCCTGGATTATTTAACCCTGGCCCGCTCCGCAGGCAGCCTCAGCGGCGGCGAGGCACAGCGCATACGTTTAGCCACGCAAATCGGGTCGGGCTTGGTTGGCGTGGTCTATATTCTGGACGAACCCAGCATAGGCCTCCACCAACGCGACAACGACAAGCTCCTAAAGACGCTTAAGCATCTGCGCGACTTGGGCAACACTCTAATCGTTGTTGAGCACGACGAAGACACCATGCTGGAATCCGACCATATTGTAGACATTGGGCCCGGTGCGGGCTCGCATGGTGGTGAAATTGTTTTTTCGGGGGCGGTTAAAGATATTATCGAGCATGAAGGCAGCATTACGGGCGCGTATATGTCCGGCCGGTTGAAGATTGAGATTCCGGAGGTCAGACGTCAGAGGTCAGAGAAGGTCTTGACTATTATTGGCGCAAGCGAAAATAACTTGAAGAATATTGACGTTGAGATTCCGCTTGGGCTGCTTGTTGCCGTTACGGGGGTTAGCGGCAGCGGCAAGTCTTCGTTGATTAATGAGGTGCTTTATAAGCGGCTGGCGCGCGATTTAAACCGCTCTAAGGTTAAGCCCGGCCGCCACGAGGACATCAAGGGACAGGAGCATCTTGACAAGATTATCAATATCGACCAAAGCCCGATTGGGCGCACGCCGCGTTCTAATCCTGCAACCTACACGGGGCTGTTTGATTTGGTTCGCGACCTTTTTGCGCAAACCCCGGAGGCGAAGATTCGCGGCTATCAAAAGGGGCGTTTTTCCTTTAATGTCAAGGGTGGGCGTTGCGAGGCCTGCCATGGCGATGGCATAATTAAAATCGAAATGCACTTTTTGCCCGACATTTTTGTCCCCTGCGAAATTTGCGGCGGAAAACGCTATAATCGTGAAACTCTGGAGGTTAAATATAAGGGCGCGACAATTTCCGATGTGCTGAATATGACGGTGGAGGAGGCCTTAAGCTTTTTCGAGAATTTGCCGCGCCTGCGCGATAAAATCCAGACGCTTTATGATGTGGGGCTGTCCTATGTCAAGCTTGGACAATCTTCGACAACGCTGTCCGGCGGCGAGGCGCAGCGCGTAAAGCTTGCAACAGAGCTTAGCCGACGCTCTACAGGCCGCACAATCTATGTTCTGGACGAACCCACAACGGGTCTGCATATGGCCGATGTTCACAAGCTTGTGGACATTTTGCAAAAGCTGACGGACGGCGGCAATTCCGTAATCGTAATCGAGCATAATCTCGACGTAATCAAAACCGCCGACTATCTAATCGACTTAGGGCCGGAGGGCGGCGATGGTGGCGGTATGGTAATAGCCCAAGGCAGCCCGGAACAAATCACGAAGTCGCGGAAATCCTATACGGGGAAATATCTAAAGAAGGTCATTAAAACTAAAGCTAAGGGGATATTATGAATATTTTGCCAAGGGCGAACGAAGTCGTTATTTCGATTGATAAATTTATTAGATATGTGCTTCATCCCGAAAACAGCAAGGGAAAGCATATCGCTTTCGAGCGGGCTTTGGGTTATAATTTAAGCAATGCCGATAAGCTTGTGGAAAATATAAGGCAAAATATCCATAAATTCCCTTGTGCGGAACAGGCCGACAAAGGCCATGGCAAGCGATATTCCGTCGACATGCTTTTGACAGGCGAAAACGGAAGGGTCGCCAGGGTGATAACGGCCTGGATTGACGACAATATAAGCGGCGAAATGCGTCTAACCAGCGCATATATCAAGACAAGGAGGCAGGTTTATGATTAAAGAATTTCAAAAAGTTAGGTTGAAAACGGGCGAAGAGGCCGTTATTATCGAAATTTTGCAAAAAGGGCGGGCTTTTTTGGCGGATGTTAAAAAAGCTGAGCTTGACTATGAAACCGACGAAATTACAATGGATGATATTGCCGGCGTTTTTGTCGAAACCGAACATCCACTGGAAAAAATACTAGAATTCGCTTAGGGAGAGATATTATGATTTTATCAGGTTTGGAGATTGCCCGCAAGGTTAGAGAGGGCAAGGAGATTATTATTCGGCCGTTTGACGAGGCGCGGGTTGGCCCAAACAGCTATGATTTGCGGCTTAACAATGTCCTTCAAGTGTATGACATTGCCCCCGGCGGCCATTTGGACATGAATCGCGAAGAATCGGTCAGCGAGATTATAATTCCGCCCGAGGGTCTTATAATTTACCCCGGCAAGCTCTATTTGGGCTCTACCGTGGAATATACCGAAACGCATGGCTATGTTCCCATGCTTGAGGGGCGTTCGTCCGTTGGTCGCCTTGGCGTAAGTATTCACGTAACCGCAGGCTTTGGCGATGTGGGCTTTTCCGGCAATTGGACTTTGGAAATTTATTGCCTTCATCCCATTAGAATCTACCCATTTACCCGAATTTGCCAGATATATTATCACAAACTTGAGGGCAATTATATTCCATATCAAGGAAAATATCAATTCGCAGACGGCGTGCAGGCCAGCCGAAAATATAGAGATTGAGGTGTGAGGCTATGGCAAAAAATAAGGTAAAAGTTGGATTTTTTCATAAGTTTTTGGACTGGATAAATCGTTTTTATCCTTTCAAGCGCGCCGAACATTCGGAAAAAGACAGCAATTTCGCCGACTTTTTGAAATTTGGGCGCGAGGAAGGCAAGGAAGATGTGGTTGCCGCCGTGAATCTTTGCGACGAGGCTTTGGACATTGTTGCCGACCGCATTGTGCTTATAAATCGCCTAAAAGATGTGGACGAGCGCATGGAAGATGTGGCCGCCTATGGCCGCATGACCCCCGAAGATGTCGAGGATTTAAAGGATTTGTTAGACCGTTATCACAATATGTCGCGCGAATCCGGCGCGCTTCGCTATCAGGTTACAAGTTTCGACGCGGGTCTGACAGCTTTTGACAAATTGGAGGACGAGGCGAAGGCCGCCGTGCCCGAAATTAAATTTGCAGAGTCGCGCCAGCGCATTTTTAAGCAGGACATAGGCCATTTGGAGGGCGAGCGCATGGTGCTTGGCCACGAGCGCGACCGCCTGCAAAATGGCATGGACTTTGTGTATAAATTTTCCATTGCAACGGTAATCTTTTTTGCAATTGCCATAGCTGTCTTGGTGTTTTTGTATGTCGTCTACAATATACAAACCCTCATCCCGCTGGCGGGCATGTTGGTCTTCATTATAGTTTTGGCAGGCCTTTTATATTCCCTGCGCCAAAAATTGCGCTATGAAATGGCGCTAAATCGCAAAAAACAGCAGCGCGCCGTAGAGCTGTTAAACACCAAAACGGCCGTCTATGCCCACTTTACGAATTATCTAAACTATGAGTATAGAAAATATAAGGTGCGCAATGCTAAGATGTTGGAGAATAATCTTGAAGATTATGGGCATTACAAGCATATGACGCGCCGCCTGGACGCTTTGCGCAATATTATGGAGCAAACCGAAGACGCAATAGACTTTTTCCTCAAAGACAAGGGAATTGCCCGCAATTTCGGCTCTATTGAGAAATTTGCCGCCACAATTAATATTGACGACAAAATGTCCTTTCATCAAGAGCTTTTCCGCGAAAAAACGCTGATAGAGGGCTCTCTAAAGCGGCTTGACCAGCGCAATGCGGAGATTTGGAATACCCTTAACGCCCTCAAGGCCGCCACCCCCGAAAATGAGCGCATGATTGCCCTAATTATGGACGATTACACCAAAAAGGCCGGGCGGCTGGTTGAAACCGACAAAAATATAGGCACAACCGCCATGCTGGACCCC
>JAITMQ010000027.1 GCA_031277225.1 Clostridiales bacterium
TGTCAAAGATTGACTTTTGCGGAAATGGCGCATACCCCTGCGTATTCGCCATTTCCGCAAAAGGCAAGATTTGGCAAATTGGCCGAAAAGATGACGGAATGAGGTTAATCGAGGTTGCCTTCAGCTTCAATGCGAGCCAAAACCGACTTATTCTGCGGTTTGTTGTGCCCGGAAATGCAAATTTCAAAATCCAATTTTTTATAGGCCGCAATTGTGCCGCGAAATGCCTCTAAATCCGTAAGTTTCGGCACAATTTCGTCGTCCGTATCGCCGATATTATCGCCCGCATACAACACTTTGTCTACAGTATCGAGTATACTAATGCCGTCGTCGGTATGACCCGGCGTGTGGAATAAAATAATACCGTCGTCCGGAAATCCCAAAATACCCTCAAAAATCTGATTTGGCAGGCATTTATGCGCCTCGCCGTCAATATAATGCGAATATTTTTCAAGAGGCAGCTCCCAATATTTGTCAAGCAACTCATGGCATTTTTGATGCGAAATAATGAGATTTTCGTCGAAAACCCAATTGCCCCAAACATGGTCCCAATGCGAATGGGTATTTATGACAATTATCGGTTTTGTGCAGTCGCCAATATAGTCTAAAATGGGCGCAACAGAGCCGCTGCCAAGTCCCGTGTCAATGATAAAATTATGACGGTCGCCGAGAATCAGACCCAAGTTTAGGTCATATTCATCGGTCATTGGCTGAGTAAACATAATATTGCGATTGCTGATTTTAATAGGCTTCATAGACCCTCCAATATATTATGAGTACAGGTCATCAACAGACAATTCTGTAACAAGCCCGTCCACGCTGGTAGAGCGCGCCGTAACTTTCAGCATATTATCCTGTGATACGGTAAAAATTACCTTTACCTTTTCCTTGCCCTTGGGAGCCTGCGGAATTCCGCGCAAACTCGTTCCCGCAAGGCGTTTCATGCCACTTTGCGACACCAAAGCGGGCGCATCGCCGCCATGAGCCGTGTTTTCGTAGACAACAATCGCCATAGACGGCACATTATCGTGATTTGTCGTCAAAAGTTCGGAAGCTTCGACAACGAGGCCTTCGCGGGGAATGTCCACGCCGGAGGAAACAATTTCCATAAAGCGGCGACCCGCAATTTCAAGGCCAAGCGGATGAATTGTTCGCTCTTGAACAGTTGGCCCCTTAACCGTCGGCATCATTATCATATTGCAATAATAGGCCGCGCCCTGCGAAATCGACAATGCCGGGCTAATCTTGGACTTAAAGGGCTCTTTGCCGAATTTTGTCGAAATTTTCTGATTAACCAGCGGTATCGAAGACGAGCCGCCCACAAGGAAAATTTCGTCAATATCGCTCTCGGATAAATTGCCGACTTCAAGGCATTTGTCAATACATGCAAGCGTGGCATCCACAAGGTCATTCAGGCTCTTATCCTTGAATTTCTCGAAAATTTCCGTGCTGTCGGCCTGCTGATTCAGACGCTTAAAATTCTCAAAATCTTCCAGCGAAATTTCCATATTGATATTTACAATTTTTGGCTCTTGAATAAAGGGTGCAAGCACGATTTTTGTCGATTTTGACTGGCTCAGCCGCTCCTTCGCCTGATTGGCCACCTGCTGCAAACGCACCTGCGCCACCTTCTTTTGCCGCTTGCTTACGCCATCGTCCGCATCCTCGTCATATAGGTCAATTTCGCCATCCGTCAGCTTTTTAAACTCTTCCAAAATCATGTCGATGATGATTTTGTCGATGTCATTTCCTCCCAAATCGTTGTCGCCAAATGTCGAAACAATGGAGATATTCGGCTCGTCGTCCTGATTTTCGATTTTCAAGATGCAGGCATCAAAAGTTCCGCCGCCAAAATCGTACACAAGCACGGTTTTATCCTTGGTTTCGTTGACGGCATAGGTAATTGCGGCGGCGGCGGGCTCAAGGCGCAAATAGACGCTGTCCTCGTCAAAACCCGCTAAAATAGCGGCCTGCTTGGTCATGGACTTCTGCCTGTCAGTCGAATTGGCAGGAACTGTAATCACACAGCCCGAAAATTCGCCCTCAATATTCATTTCATCCTGCGCATATTGGTCGGCTCTGGCCTTCAAATAGCCCAGAATTTCACCCGCAATCTGCTCCGGCGCAAACAAATATTCCTTCTCATCGACAATCACGGGAATTTTTTCCTCTTGACCCAAATGTCGTTTAATAGACAATACTGTCGAAAGCGGATAAATCACCGCCGCCTCCTTGGCCTGAACGCCGAAAATACGGCTCAATTTCGCCTCGTCCTCGGGGTCGGTTTCGAATTGGACGGCCGTTGGAAAAATATTACTTCCGTCCAGCGGAATGGTCTGCGCGGCACCGTCTTTGTAGTTATAAATACTAACCACAGAGTTTGTTGTGCCAAAGTCAATGCCCAAATATAGGCCTCTTTCAAGGTCTAACCCAAGTTTTCCCATAATCTCTCTCCTTTAATTTAGAACCTGCGGTTCTTACATAATTTTTGCCCGAATTCCGGCCTTTTTCGCCAATTGTGCCGTAACAATCTCCTCAACCTGTTCATATTTAAACATTTGCTCATAGAGAAGCGCATTATTTATAGTATAATACAAGTCGCCGCTTTTTTCAAGTATATGCGCAATATTGTTTGTAATTTTAGCGGGAGCTGTGGTGATTGAACCGGCGGCCCTCGACTGAGAGTAGTAAAATTCTATCTCTTCTCCGTAGAAGTGGGGAATGTGGCACAGGTATAGCCCAAAGGCCAAATACCGCATGGGAATGCGGATAAAGTCGCCTTTTTGGCCTATGCGAAAATGCAGCGCAACATCGTCGCCGGCGCGCGCGCGGTGGCAAAAAGGCCTATTCTTTTCTATATACGACAAAATCAGGGATTTGTCTTTAATTTCCTTAAAAATCGGAAAAATTATATTGTCCTGCGCCGCAATATTCAGCACCTTAGCAAGGATTTCCCTTGATTTTTCGGTGTTTAAGCCGCCCCCGCCGATATAGATATGCGCCAGCGCATAGCCCAAAATTGCGTCGCCTGTGGTGATGTATATTTCTTCCAAAATATTTACCACGGGTTGCTTTGGAATTGTGCCATTAGTCAAAATTTCATAGGACAAATAATGCGCAAAGTCGGCGATAATCGGCGCTGTGGCAGCCTTTTCCGCCATTTGAACGAAGACGTCTTGAACATTTTTGCCGCTATTGCGCGTCTGAATTGCGATTTCCAAAATTTTTGTGTGAAGCTTGGGCTCAAATATTCCAAGGTTCGACAAAGATTTTGCTAAATCGACCCATTTCACCAGCGGCGCAGCATAAAATTCGAGCACAATATTCAGTAAATCAGCATCAAACCAGCCACGCACCAGCATATTCGCCACGGCCGCCGCCAGCCCGCGCTTAACGCCAAGCCCCGCAATTTGCGGCGACATCTGCTTCAGCGCGCCAAACAGGCTCTTATCCGCGAAATCATAGGGATTGCGGGTAATCAGCCGCGCCGCATGGGCAAAATCTTTGGCGTTAATATAGGCCTTGAGCATTTGCTCAAGATAATTTTTGTTAATGGCAGAATCATCCAAATCCTTGAAATAAGCAACAGCTTTGACAAAATCCTCCTGCCTTGCATAATGATTGCCCAAAGCCGCGTTTATTAGGCGCGCAAAAGCCCGATTTATGCCGATTTTTCGAACTTTATCGAAGACGGCAATGGCCTCGTGCGAAAGTTGCTCATTTGCGGCATTAATATGGTGTGAAGCCAGGAAAATCAGCAGTTCCGGCGTGTGGAAGCCCTGTGCGAACAGCCGCCTGCACAACTCTAAGTCTGCATTTTCAATTAAGCGCATAGTTGTAATTTTGCTCTCGATTATATTGCGCATGGACTCATCAAAACAGGTAATTTTCGCCCGCGGCGACCACATATTCACCCGCAAACGCCCGTCTTTCGGCTCATAAACCACCTCGTCCTTCTTATAATCCTCACGAATCAAAACGCGCTTGACATTCGGGTCAAAAATTTGAATTTCCCACATAAACAGCAGATTCTTGATGATTTCGTCGGCCATATCCAAATATTTCCGCGCAACCTTGGCCGCCCCAACGTCGGTTACATGCACGTCCATCAAGAATTTGTACATGCTATAATAATACTTTCCATATAATCGATTGTCCAGACATTCACACGCAAACCGCAGAATTTCGGGCTTTAGACGCGCCATAATTTCATCATGATGCGCACCCAAAGCCCCCTTCAGCACCAAATGATACACAAATGGCAAAAGTTCGGCGGGAATATTGGTTTCTGTCCGCAAAAATTGCGCCAGCGAATAGCCGCTAATGTCCTCAATGCCGTTTTTATGGGCACTTCGCAACAAAAAATCATAGAGCTGCGGAAAGTAAAGCTGGCGAATTTCCGCCTCTTTGTAGTAATAAAAAGCGCGCTCGGAGATGTCGTTGTTAATCATTCGCGAGGTCGCAATAATGTGCAAAATCCAGTCCAGCGGCGAAATTGTGTAGAGTGCCTCGGCAACTTTCGGACGGCGGCGAAGCATATTTTCCGCCAGATGTTGATTCTGTGTGATTATGCCGTCAATATAACAGCCCGTATTCAAAGCCCACAAAACCAGCGGCAAAAGCAGCTTTCCGTCAGCTCCGCCCGGCCGCGCCTCGCCAAAAGTGCGCGCCAAACACACGAAAAACAGCGGGCTGCGGTCGCCCTTTTTATAGGCGCGGTGCAAATGCGCGAAGGCCGCGCCAAAATCCCCAAAAGTCAGGCTTAAATTGGCCAAAAGCAAGTCCGCGCCCTGCACCTGCTCGCCCGCGCACAAATCCCGCAAATTGCGCAAATGCTTGTTCGCGGCGCGGTCTTTTCGCTGGGTTAAGGCCAACAAACAGTCAAAATATAAATAATACGCAAAGAATGTCGGTTGATGGCTTTTCATGGCGTTTCGACGCGGGCGCAAACGCCCCAACAACTCCTCTAAAAGCTCGAAATTCTCGGCTTCATAGGCAATAAAGCAACGCAAAAAACTCAGCGACAAATCCGCCGAAAAATTCGCCTGGCTCAGCACAAAATTCGCCTTATGCAACAAATCCCGCTGGCCGCTGATGGCATAACCCAAATAATACGAAATCGCCATAACATAGGTCGTTTTCGCGTCTTTTTTCCGATTATAAATCCGCTCAAAACGGATAATTTTGCCAATCGCCGAATTCGCCATTTTCACCTCTATTGCCCGCTCCACAGCGTCATTGCAAGCCTTCGCGCATAATTCGCCCCGGAACTAACCGCAACTACATGTATATATGTTTCCACGTACAATTGCTTCTTAAAGCTCAAAGTCGCCGCGCGATGACTGCCATATTTTACCTCAAAGTCAATTTCCGCGCTTTGGCTGATTAAATAACGCTTCGCCTCGAATTTTATAAAATTTTCACAAGAAATGTCGATAAACAGGTCTGTGCCTGTATTATTCACCACAATTAGTTTGCCCCTGTCCTCGAAAAAGAAGGAGGTCTTGTCCAGCCGCGCGTCGAAAGCGGCGGCAGGACTACACCGAATGGTAATTTTTTGCTCATCGGCGGCAGTAAGCGCAATTTGCCCCAAATCTCGGCCTTCCAGCTCCTTTGGCAATATCATATAATGCATCTTCGCCAAATTGTCAGGCCCAAAATCCCCGCCCGAAACCTTATTTTTCGACAACTTTAGCCATTCCTCACCACGAATAACCTCAAGATTCGCCTCGGCATAGCCCCAAGTTGTCTGCCTCAAATTAATACTCCCTGTAACAACATCCTCCCATAGCCCGATACTATGAGTTATATCTTGATTCTCAACAATCACCTTTGCCTTGCTCTTATTGCCATTAAATACCAAAAAATTGTCCACAGCCCGCTCTTTATTCGGGTCAGCGGCGAAATTCTCGTAAATATCCATGCTCGGATAGCCCATATTCAGCAGCCACATCATAAAATCCTGCCGCCCAAAGAGTGCTCGCGCCGCCACGGGATGCGCCTTGGCATATTCCGCAAAATCCTCTAAATCCGCCATTACAACGCCATCGCGCACCAGCACATCCGCCCGATTTACCGTAATGTGGAAATCCAGCACCCGCTCGCCGCCATTGGTCGTAATCACCGCCCCCGTCTGAATTTCGCCAACAAGCCCCGATAAATCAACGCTATACTCCACTTGGATTTTATTGGAAGCGAAGCTTGAGGGCGAAAAGCTGATAAAATCGGCCATTGGAGCAATTGTGCCCACAAGTTCACCGTCGCCGCCATTGCTGATTTCGAAATTTCCATAGAGAATTCCCGCGCCGCGCAACATGATTTTGCTCTCGCTAAGCGCCAATTTTGGCGGGGGATAGAGCTCCAAATGAACTAAATGTTTACTCATCAGAAACCCCCTTTAGTATAGTCATCAGCATTTGCGTCTGCAGGCGGCTCTGCTCGTTCAGCTCGGCAAAAACGGCCTTAATTTCGCCGATAAGTGCCATATTTGCGCCCTTTGCCTCGCTCAAATTTGCGGCAATATTGTCGGCAATTTGGGCATTAGCCGCGCTCAAATGATAGCCCACAATTTTGCCCAGCGCGTCGCCCAATTGCGCCGTAATTTCCTTTAACGAAGCCTCATATTGCGCCACCGACATGGCCAAAACGGCCTGATTTTCCTTGGTCATCGCAAGGCTATGCTCCAAGGCCTCATTGCGCTTTTCTAAACTCTCGGAATTATTTATGAAGCGAGCCGCCTCATTCAGCGTTTTAGTCATCTTTTCGGCGGCTTTGTGCATCTCCGTAATACTACTTGCAGTATCATTTTGCAGCTCCGAACTCTCCCGCGAAATGGCCTGCAAAGTGGCCTCAACTCCCGCTGTCATAGCTCCGACATTCGTCTTCAAAGAGTTCGCAAACTCGCTATTTATGCGAATTAGAATATCGCTGTACATGGCGGACTGCCGCGTTAAATACTCTTTTAAATCTGTACCAAAAGTGTAGATTGCGGCCGAGGTGTCCTCCGGAAAAAATTTGCCGACTTCCTTGGCCAAAGTCTGCGAAAGATTCTTAATGTATCTTTCCTTTATAGTCCCAATGTCAAAAAATGCGCCGAAAATTCGCAGGACAATGAAGAGAGTGGCCGAAATTAGGGCGAATTCCAGGGTCGATTCGGCGGCCAGGGTTAGCAAGATGGCCAGCGGCACAAATGCCGTTTCCAAGGCCAAAATTAAACTGCCAATGCTGTTAAAATTAAGCAGTAATAGTTTATTGGAAAAAATTGACGCCTGCGCGAGAGCCGGAACGTCAACCTTTACGCCGCGACCCGCCAAAGCCGCATATTCCTTGGCTGTGCGCCCAAATGCCCCCGAACCAAGCTTCTGTATGTCTTCTTTAATTTTGATACTTTTAGCACCATGTTTCGTCAGCGCAATGGCGGCATTATAGGCCCCATGCAATGCCACGCGAAGCCCCGCACACAGCGCAAATAAGACCGCCAGCCCAAGCGCCGCAATCTGCTCATAACCTTCAAAATATAAAAATTCCCGAAAAAATTCAAATGGCCCCATATGTCCATTATAATCCAAAAATAAAATTAAATCAACTTGAAATTTTCGCGAATTTATGTTATATTTTCAAAAAGACCTATTTTAGGAGGAAAATATGGAAAATTTAGGCAAATATAGAAGAACTTTCTATTGCGGCGAATTTGGACAGGCCGCCGCCGATGCGCCCGTGGTGGCCGTTGGCTGGGTAAATCGCGTGCGCCGCCTTGGCCAGCTGGTTTTTGTTACCCTTCGCGACCATACGGGGCTGGTGCAAATTGCGCTGGACGAGGCCGCGAATCCCGCGCTTTTCGCCAAGGCTGAGGGGCTGAAAAGCGAATATGTCGTCGCTGTGGCCGGTAAAATCGCCCTGCGGCGCGAAAAGGACATCAATCCCGACATGGCGACGGGGAAAATCGAGATTATTGCCGAAGAATTGGCGATTTTGTCGAACTCTGCCCTTCCGCCCTTTCAAATTGGCGACGACAGCGTAAGCGAGGCTCTGCGCCTGAAACATCGCTATTTAGACCTGCGCCGCGATGCGCTTCAGTACAATTTGCGACTGCGACATTCAGTAACCATGGCCACGCGCAATTTCCTGTCAAACCGCGGTTTTATCGAGGTTGAAACGCCAATTCTCACAAATTCCGCTCCCGAAGGCGCGCGCGACTATCTCGTGCCAAGCCGCGCCCAGCCCGGCAAATTCTACGCCCTGCCGCAATCGCCGCAAGTTCTTAAGCAAATTTTAATGGTTTCAAGCATAGACAAATATTTCCAAATCGCGAAATGCCTTCGCGACGAGGATTTGCGCGCCGACCGACAACCCGAATTTACACAAATCGACATCGAACAGGCATTTATCGACCAAGATGATGTGCTGGCTTTGACCGAGGATTTAATCATCGAAATCTTTAAAAATGCCGCAGGAATCGACCTTCCGAAGCCCTTCCCGCGCATGAGCCATGCCGAGGCCATGTCAAGATTTGGCAGCGACAAGCCCGACACGCGCTTTGGGCTGGAACTTGTCGATATTTCGGGCATTGTGGCGGGTTCGGAATTCGCCGTCTTTGAAAACGCGCTGGCGGCGGGCGGCTCGGTTCGCGGGATTAATGCGGCGGGCTGCGCAACTTTAAGTCGCAAACAAATTGATTCTTTAGTCGAGCATGTGAAGACCTACAAGGCCAAGGGATTGGCTTGGATTCAGCTTTTGGGCGGCGAGGTCAAGACCACGATTTCCAAATTTTTCAGCCCCGAAAAGCTGGCCGAAATTGTTGCCGCCTTTGACGCAAAAGACGGCGACCTCATTTTGATTTGCGCCGACGAAAATACGACAGTTTTCGACGCTTTGGGCCATTTGCGCCTAGAAATCGCCCGCCGTCAAGATTTAATTCCCGAGGGACTTTACCATCCGTTGTGGATTTTAGAATTCCCGCTGTTGATTTGGGATGCCGAGGATGGCCGATATTACGCCAATCATCACCCCTTTACCGCCCCGCGCGACGAGGATTTACATTTATTGGATGCCGACCCCGCCGCCGCGCGAAGCAAGCAGCACGATTTGGTAATAAATGGCTATGAGGCGGGCGGCGGCTCGATTCGTATACATCGCGAGGATGTTCAGCAGAAAATGTTCGAGGTTTTGAGCTATTCCAAGGAGGAAATTTACGCCAATTTTTCCCACTTAATGGAAGCATTTCGCTATGGCGCGCCGCCGCATGGCGGCATCGCCCTCGGCCTTGACCGCCTGGTGATGCTGATGGCAAAAACCGCTAATATCCGCGACGTTATCGCATTTCCCAAGCAGCAAGACGGCTCCTGCCCGCTGACAGGCGCGCCAAATACCGTCTTTCCGCAACAATTAGATGAATTGAAAATAAAGCTGTTAGTATAGCTTTCTGAGGCATGTCATATATTCCCATTAGGGGTGATGGCATGGACAAGAAAACTTCTAGGTTAAGTATAATTAAAACTACCTGTATTTTTACAGGCCTAATTTTCGGCGCGGGCTTTGCCTCCGGCCGCGAACATCTCACGTTTTTCCTGCGATATGGCCGCTTTGGCGTGTTCGGCATAATTCTCGCGGGCGCGGTCATCGCCCTTTGCGGCCTGGCCGTCATGGATTTGTGCGTCCGCCACGGCATCCGCGACTACAAAAGCTTTATGCGCGCGGTTTTCGGGCCTCGGCTGGGTGCTGTGCTGGACGTAATTACGGGGCTTTTCATTTTTGTGCTGTTTTCCGCAATGCTCGCGGGTGCGGGCGCGCTGGGCCAACAAGCCCTACAACTCCCATTTTCAGCGGGTTCTGCTGCGCTGGCCGCGCTCTGCTTCGTCATCCTGCTCTTCGACATTCGCGGAATAATCGAAATCAACACCATTGTAACGCCGATTTTGGTCGTCGGTGCGCTAATTCTCGGCATTTTCGCTATCTTTGGCGATGCCGCGCCCGCCGCCGCGCTTACCCTGCAAAACCCCATATTTTGGCCGCTTTCCGCCCTAATCTACGCCTCCTACAATATGCTGACGGCCATAGCCGTGCTCGCCGCCCTGCCAACCTTGGTTACAACCCGCAAAATTGCCCGCACAAGCGGCATTTTGGGCGGTTTTTTCGTGGCCTTGATCGGCCTAATTTTCGCAATCGCCCTACTCGCGCATCTCCCCGCAATCCAAAACGCCGAACTGCCCATGCTGGCTTTAGCCCAAAATCTCGCGCCTTTGCTCTCATATTCCTACACAATAGTCCTAATTCTGGCAATTTTCACCACAGCCGCCACCAATGCCTTCGCGCTGATAAATTGGCTGGCCACGCGCACTCGCTTCACACGAATACAAATTAAAATCGCCATAACAATTTTGGGCGTAATCGCCGCACATATGGGCTTTTCGGGCATTGTTTCCTATGCCTACAC
>JAITMQ010000030.1 GCA_031277225.1 Clostridiales bacterium
TGTCAAAGATTGACTTTTGCGGAAATGGCGCATACCCCTGCGTATTCGCCATTTCCGCAAAAGGCAAGATTTGGCAAATTGGCCGAAAAGATGACGGAATGAGGTTAATCGAGGTTGCCAATAAAGGAGGCGAGCTTATGTTTTCCAAATATGATGCATGGGACATTATGTCGCAAAGCGGCGATAATGTTGTAATTGCGACCCATCACGGGCCCGATGGCGACGCGGTGGGCGCTTGTTTTGCGCTGGCGCAGGCTCTTATAACCTCGGGCATTTATCCAAAAATCATTTTGGATAAATATAATGAAAAATTTGACGTGGTTAAGGGCAAGGCCTTTATTCATCATGGGGACGCGACAGAACTTCCTTGTGATTTATTTATTGCGGTGGATTGCGCCGATTTTAGCCGCGTTCACGCCCCGCGCACGCTTTTTGACCGCGCAAAAATAACCGTTAATATTGACCATCATATCAACAATGGCAATTTCGCCAGGCATAATTTTGTCGACACAACAGCCGCCTCAACCTGCGAAATAATCTTCAATATAATCAATATGTTTGTGCCTATAAACAAGTATATGGCGGCGGCGCTGTATATGGGAATGTTGACAGACACGGGCGGCTTTCGATATTCCGCAACAACGCCCAAAACCATGGAAATTGCCGGGCTTTTAATGTCAACGGGCTTTGATTTTGGCGGAATTCAGCGCGAAGTTATTTTTAGCAAGTCCAAGGCCGAAGTGGCCGCATTTACCAAGGCCCTGCAGAATTTGAAATATTGCGAAGACAGCGGAATCGCTTTTTCGGCCCTGACGCTGGATGATATGGCGCAAATTGGGGTAAAAAGAACCGATTTGGAAGGCATTGTCGAATATTTTCTCGATATTAGAGGAATTGAGGCCGCGGCACTTTTCCTGGAGCGGGAGAATGGCCATGTTAAGGTGAGTTTGCGCTCTCATGCCATCGATGTCAGCAAGGTTGCCAATCGTTTTGACGGCGGTGGGCATAAATTTGCGGCGGCGGCGGATTTTGAGGCGGGCTTTGAAGAAGGCAAGAAGCAGGTTTTAGAAATTTTAGAGCAGGCTGTTTTATATGCATGATGGCGTATTAAATATTTATAAACAAGTTGGATTTTCGTCAAATGATGTTGTGCGAATTGTGCGCAGGCTGGCGGGGTCTAAGGCGGGACATACGGGAACGCTGGACCCCGGCGCTTGTGGCGTTTTGCCGATTTGTTTGGGGCGGGCAACTAAGATTGCAGACTATATTGTGGCGGGCGAAAAGGAATATATTGCCGAGGTGATTTTGGGTTCGGCAACCGACACGCAAGACAGCCATGGCAAAATTGTCGCAAAAAGCCCCAAGCGGGTTACAGAGGCCGAAATTGCGGCGGTTTTGCCGCATTTTACGGGAAACTTAATGCAGATTCCGCCCATGTATTCCGCGCTTAAAATCAAGGGCAAAAAACTTTATGAATATGCGCGCGAAGGTGTGGAAATTGAGCGCAAGGCGCGGGAAATCGGCATTTTTGGCATTGAGCCGCTGCTTTGGAAATCGGAAGCCGAACCTCAGTCTTTTGTCATTCGAGTAAACTGCACTAAAGGTACATATATTCGGACGCTTTGCGCCGATATTGGCGAAGCTTTAGGCACTTTTGCGCATATGGGAAGGCTTTTGCGCAGTCGTTCGGGCAATTTTGCCGTGGCGGACAGCCTAAGCATTGCGGCCTTGGAGAGCTTCGCCGCAGGCGGGCGCATTGGCGAGGTTTTGCGGCCTATAGAGGCTGTTTTGGGGCATATGCCGAAAATTCGTATAAATCGCGAGGGGCATAAGGCCCTGATTAATGGCAATAAAGTCGACTTGGAATTCGTAGAAAACCCCGAAGATTTGAGCAATTCGCCCATGCTGACCTATAGCCACGAGAACCGCCTCGTAGGAATTTTTCACATCGTGGGCAATTTTTTGCGCCCTAAAACAATGCTCTAACCTGCGATGCCGCCTTTTGCCGCCATTAGAATAAGTGGTTGACAATTAGGCTGTTTTGGGATATAATAAAAGTGTGGGCGGTGAGGAAATGGCGAATATGGCAGACGAGCGGCGTAAAATATTGGATGGCACTTACCCGTCAAGGATTATTCGAGGGAGGCAGAATAAGCATTATCCCCAAAACCCCTATTAACCCTGTAAAATCAGCACCCTTGTGTCTAATAGGGGTCTAATTCAATCCATCACCCAAGCAATTCAATAGCAGTTTTCAACTCCTCAAAAGTCTTGTGAGTATAAACTCTTTCGCCAACATCTTTTGACTTATGCCCCATCATCAAATCAATGCACCGTTTGTTTGCACCGACTGAATCAAGACGAGAGCGGAACGTATGACGGCACTCATGTGGTGTGTGTTCCATATTTGCCGTAGCCATGATTTCACGCCAAAACAGTCTGTATGTCGTATCACCACATTTTTTGCCGTTGTGAGAGAAAAGATACTCGCTACCGTCCTTTACTCTTTGCTCAACAATGTGACGGATTTTTGAGTGGATTGGCACAACACGGTTTTTGCCCGATTGTGTCTTTGTTCCGCCCATCATTGTGCCGGTTTCGAGGTTGATATTTTCTGTCCGCAGGTCAAGCAATTCCGAAATGCGGAATCCTGTGTAAAGCAAGAATAGCACTGAATCCACCCACGGTGAGGCTTGATTTTGCCACATGGTTTGGATTTCTGCCTCCGTGAAAGGGGATTTGGTTGATTCGGGGGCCGGTGCAACCTTTAGCAGATTAGAGTAGCTTCGTGTTGCTATATCAAGCTCCAACGCGAATTTGTCCAAGTGCCACCAAAGCACCTTGATGGATCGCTGCGTTCCCGCTCCGTGTCCGCAGTTGTCGATGATTTCCTGCATGTGATAGGCTTTGATGTTGGTATATTTGAGCTTGTGGAGCGACTTGCAATATTTATATGCCGACTTAAAATGGTCGGTATATGCAAGCCCTAGCTTTGGGACTTTCCGCTCCCACCACATGGCGTATAATTCGGCAAGTGTAATCTTTGCCTTGTCAATGTCCCACGGGTCTTTGTTGAACTCGGCGAGTAGTATCATGCCCTCCTCTCTTGTGGCGGTGTAGCCCAGCGACTGATAAACGGGATGCCCTTTTTCATTCCAACCGATGGTTTTTCGCACGCGGTAAGGGCGGCGGCGATTGCCGGGCAATTTGATCACGCTTCCGTATCCGTTCGGATTTCTCACAGTTTTTGAACCTCCAATTTGTCAGATTGTCAGTTTCAAAAGCTAATTATGATTGTAGCGCACCGGGCCTCAATAAACAAGGCCCGATGCACAGAATCAGCTTCTTTCACCGATATATTCATCAAGAAGTTTTGGACTGATGTGATAGTCGTAGGTACTGCCTGACCCTTTGGTTGCAAATCCAAAGGGGGCAACACCGTTTTGCAGCGCCACTCGGACAAACTGCTGGGACTTTCCCAATCGCCTTGCCGCTTCCTCAATGGTCACTTTTTGGTGAGATGGCGGGGGCGGCGGCTCACATTCACCATTTGGATTACGAGTAGTCAGGCGTCCCGGCGAAACGCCAAGGGCCGCCGCAATTTGAGCGATCCTATTTTGATATGGCAGATGTCTTCCAGACAAATATTGACTAAGCGATGGTTTGCCAATCCCTGTCAGGTTGGATAAATCCGTTTGGTTTAGCTTTTGTTCCTGCATGATCGTTTTTAAGTTGTTTGCAAAACTCATATGTTCAGTCTCCCTTGTCCACTTGTCAGCCTCCAAGCTCGACACGGAGCAAAACGCTCTACACCATTAGTATAGCTAGAAACTGATGCGTTTCGCAAAGTTTAACATAGAGTTCAGATACCGCTTTGCACGGCGTGACCTCCTCCCACGGCGTATAATCCATTGCATAAACCGATACGGTCGAGCAGCTTGTCTGCTCGACCTGCCTGTTTATCAGAGCCAAAATCAGCGCTTTAAGCGGACCTCATTTCGCCTGGGCATAG
>JAITMQ010000107.1 GCA_031277225.1 Clostridiales bacterium
TTATGGCCGTCGCTAACATTTTTAACACAATCGGCCGCGCCCAACTCCTGCCCGAGCGGCTTTTTGACGCTTACATCGGCGTCGCCGGCTCTTCCCCCGCCTATGGCTTTATTTTTATCGAGGCCCTGGCCGACGCAGGCGTGAAATACGGCCTAAACCGCGCCGACGCGCTGAATTTTGCGTCGCAGGCTCTGCTTGGCGCGGCCGAAATGGTTCTAAGCGGCGGCCATCCCGGCGCCCTAAAGGACGCCGTTTGTTCCCCCGGCGGCACGACGATTGCCGCCGTTGCGGAGCTGGAGGCGCGCGGTTTTCGCCATGCAATAATCGCTGCGGCCTCAGCCTGTGTCGAAAAATCTATTAAAATGTCAGAATAAGCCTTGCCAGAATCTTAGCAATGAAATTTCCCGCTTAATGTGCTAAAATTATTTTAGCCTGAACTTAGGGGGAAATTCAATGAGAAAATTTGGTAAAAAAGGAATAATAATCATCTTAGCCGCGCTGGCTGTGGCCGCAGGCGCGCTGGCATTTTTTCTGACCACGGACAGCGCAGAGGCCGAATTTGTGGCCTATTCCGAATTCCTGGAATGGGTATCGGCAGGCCGCGTGGAGCGCGCCGTGCTTGGAGATGCCCCCGAAATCACATTTTTTGTACATAATTCCGAATCAACTTTCGAAACAACCAATCCGCGCAATCCCGCGCTGAAAGAGGCGTTGCTCCTCGCGGGAATTGCCGTTAGCGAAGGCGCGACGCTGCGCTCCGGCTCAATTTCCGCAATTCTGCCCGTTTTATTGATGATTGCCATGTTCGCCCTCGTTTTCCGCGCCATGAATAAGGCGGGCGGGCGCGGCGCAATGGCCCTAAACGCCGTCGCCGCCGATGTCGCCGCCTCGGGCGTGAATTTTGCGGATGTGGCGGGGAATGACGAGGCCAAGGACATGGTTACGGATGTTGTGGATTTCATTAAGAATCCCGCCAAATATGAGGAATTTGGGGCGCGAATGCCGCGCGGGATAATTTTGCATGGGCCGCCCGGCACGGGCAAAACCCTGATGGCGCGGGCAATTGCGGGCGAGGCGGGCGTGCCTTTTTATGCAGTCAGCGGCTCGGATTTTGTGCAAATGTATGTCGGCGTGGGTGCACAACGAGTGCGCGAGCTATTTAAAAAAGCCCGCGAATCCGGGCGTGCTGTGATTTTCATCGATGAGATTGATGCCGTGGGCAAAACCCGCGCGTCCGGCGGCAACGCAGGCGGCAATGACGAGCGCGACCAGACCCTAAACGCGCTTTTAACCGAAATGTCGGGCTTTGACGCGGCTTCGGGCATTATTGTAATTGCCGCCACAAATCGGCCGGACACACTGGATGAGGCGCTTTTGCGGCCGGGGCGTTTTGACAGGCAAATTGAAATTGGCCTGCCCGACCTTGCGGGGCGCAGGCGGATTTTGGCGGTTCATGCCGAAAATAAGCCTTTGGAGAATGACTTGGACTTGAATATTTTAGCTAAACAGACAGTATTTTTTAGCGGCGCAATGCTTGAGAATTTGCTGAATGAGGCGGCCATATATGCCGCAAAACAAGGCAAAAAGGCCATCGGTCAAAAGGAGGTTGACGCGGCCTATTATACAATTGTTGCCGGCAGCGAGAAAAAAGACCGCAGCGGCATTAAAGAGCAGGAAAGGCGGATTACCGCCTATCACGAGGGCGGCCATGCGCTGGCGACTAAGCTGTTGCTGCCCGCCAATTCCGTGGCGAAAAT
Source organism: Clostridiales bacterium (assembly GCA_031277225.1). Lineage (GTDB taxonomy): Bacteria > Bacillota > Clostridia > Lachnospirales > WRAX01 > JAITMQ01. The sequence goes on from JAITMQ010000107.1 coordinate 1,758, forward strand.
CACGATTATCCCGTCAACCAAGGGCGCGGGCGGTTTTTGTCTGAATTTGCCGCCCGACAAAATGTATTATACGAAATCCGAGCTACAAAATCAGGCCATGACCCTGCTGGCGGGGCGCGCGGCCGAGGAAATTGTGTTTGGGGCGGAAAATATCACCACGGGCGCAAGCAACGATATTCAGCGTGTAAACGCCCTAATCCGGGATTTTGTTACGAAGTACGGGATGAGCAACACGCTTGGTCTGGCAATTACCGAGGGCGAAGAAGCGGATGCCGAATGTCGCCGCCAAATCGCCGAATTGTACGCCAAAACCCGTGAATTACTCGCAAGCCACCGCTGCACGCTGGATGGAATCGCCGCCGCCCTGCTGGAACGCGAATCTCTTAACGAGGACGAGCTTGATGCCCTAATCGCCGCCTAATCGCGCCTAAACATCAAAGCCAAGTTCCTGAATTTCGACCTTAATCGCGTCCAAGGACACCACGGCGGGGTCAAAACTCACCTCAACCTTGCCGTTTTCGTGATTGGCCACAACTTCCGCACATCCAATTTCTGTCAAAGCGTTCACGACGCTCCTTTGGCAGCTCGCTCAATGCATTCCGCGCACGTCTAAAATAATTTTTTCCATAATATACCTCCTTTAAGATGCCTTGCTTTCAAGAATCTGCCCCCGCTCCGCCAGCCATTTCCGGCGGTATTGATTTAGGCTCAATTTATTTGCGCCCCCCGCCAAATCGGGTTCGGTGCGCTGCAAGCCATCATCTTGCCAATGGCATATGGGGCAGGTTTCAAAAAAATCTACATATTCAAAATAATACATTTTGCAACATGGACATATTGTATTGTCGCGCATATTATTCCTCCTCTTTAAGGGCTTCGCGCTCCTTTTCTTTGTAAAAGTATATGGCACCCAAGTCAGGCTTAAACATTGTGGCGATTCCAATATTTGGATGGCCCTTCACGAAATTATTCCTGCCGAAATCATAGCGCACAATCTGGCCGCGCGAATTTTTATAACCCTCAATCCCATTAGTTACGGCGGATTGAATCAAATCCAAGGCCTCTTTAGCGTATTGTTCCTTAGTATATCCGGGATATTCCTTGGAATGGTCGCTTGCTCCGCCTTTCCAATGCGTGTCAAGATTGCTTTTCGCGAAGCCCACGTCAAATTTATTAGCTCCTGTTGCAGAAATATTGCGATTATTTTCCATTTTCATCCCCCTCGTGCTACCATACTCGCATTATAGCATATTTTTCAACGCTTGACAAGGGCTATTGCGTTGTCAACACCGTTCCGGGGTAAAAATGTGCGAGAATTTGGCGGAAGTCGTAGCCACGGCGGATTTTGCCATATGCGCCATGTTGCGACATGCCCACGCCATGGCCGAAGCCGCCGCCGTAAAACCGCCAAATTCCGTCATTTTCCTCGAAGGTCATAAAGGTCGACGGCAGGATGAAATGATTGTTGACCGGGGCGGCATTATGGCGGTTTAGCGGGATTCCTTCGGGCAATTGCGGGGTCAGCAGCTCACGAATGGAAAACTCTGTAATAACCCGCAATGAGGCGGCCGAGCCGTGAATAATCAGCTCATTAACATTGCCGCCGCGCCCGCGCGCACCCACCTCCATGCCCCGAAAATCGCCAATATTCATGGCAAAACCGGGCGGAAATTGCGGCGTGTCAAGTGGGCGGAAATTATGCGGCCTAACCTGCGCCAGTCGCGGCAAATTGCCGTTAATTATCCTGCCGAGCTGTTCGGCGGTCAGCTGAAAATTCCAACGAAACCACGGCGATTCGCTGTCATAGGCCACAATTGTCGTGTCCATGAAAAATTCGCGGGCGTTTTGCTCCTGCGACAAATCCCCAAAATCTGCGCCCGTCAGCTGTGGCCGCCCCGCCAAATATGGCGGCGTTTCGCCATCCAACCGACCCGTGGCGGAATTTAGCCAAACATCGCCGCGGTCGGCGGTATGCCCCGACGAGGTGGAAAAATAATTCGCCGAAACAACACGATTGTTATAAGTTAAAACTAGACCCCTTGTATAGTTTACGGCGGCAATCGCAATGTCGGTTTCGGGAATATTGTTGTAAACCTGCGTCATTACGGAGTCGCAAACATTCGCGCCATAGGCATGAAGGCGATTGGCAAAAAATTGATTATAGGCATAACTTCGCGCGGTTACGGCCTGCACCTTCGCGGCCTCAAGGCCAAAAGCCGTCGGCATTTCGCTTGGAATCACGGCAAAAAGATATTCCTCAAGCAACAGCTGATTGACGACAACAAAGCCCCCTGCCCTGCCACTAATCTCGATAATCCCGCGATATTGCGGGTTTGCGCCGCCCGGCCAATTGCGCCGAATGGATAAAATTTCAATTTTATAGCCGCCCGCAGGCTCAATCCGCACGCGCTCGCCGCCCAAAAGATGGGAATTTAGCGCATCCACGCGGAAAACTTCGCCGGGCGCAAGCTCAATCACGCCTTCGGGCGCATAAACCCGCAGTCCGCCCGCACTCCGAAGCTCCACATGGTCATGAATTCGCCCCGCAAAGCCCGTCGTCATCAGCAAAACGCGAATATGTTCGGGTGTCGGGCGGCGCAAAACGATTGCGGCGGCAATTTCGCCCTCGCGCATCACAAAATCGGCCACATCATAGCCGATTGTGATTTGGCCGGGCCGCCCCAAAGCCACCTGCCCGCCAATCAGCGAAAAAATCGAGAAATTGCCATGCGTGGAAATGCGCCCCAAGCCCTCAATTTCAATGAAATCCGCGCCGACTTCAAGCACAACGCCCGATTGCGACTGGCTGAACAGGCGGACGGCGGTTACGCGCCCGCCGTCAATTGTAATGTCGCCAATGCGCCCCTGCGGCAAATTCGCCGAAATTGCGGCATCTATGGCATATGTTCGCCCCGCGCCGCCGCTAAAAATACTTATACTCTCGGAATTTCTCTCAACTATAAATACATTTTGCAAAGTAGGCGTATAGTTTAGCACACCGACAATTGCCAGCGCGCTATTGCCGCGAACAAGCAGATTCAGCTCCACATCCAAAAATCCCTCAAAATCAAGGCCTGCGGCGTTAAACGCCCCCCGATTCGTTACAATATTGCCGGCGGGCAAATTGCCGTTAAAGCCCGGAGTTATCAGCACAACAGCATCCACCGTCTGCAATGCAGCGGCATATCCCCGCGCCTGCAAATCTTCCAGCATTTGCATATACAAATTCACCCAAAGCGCGTAAGAAACGGCCATATGGCGGTTTTCGTCGCTCAATTGGATTCTGATGGTATTATTTGGATTTAGACGCTCAAGTAGCAGCTGCGCATGTTCCAAGGTCAGCGGCTCATTCGGATAAAAATAGCCGCCCGCCCCGCTTAAATGCCCTAAAGTATAGGCTTTGTTGATATATTTGTCGAACCAGTCTTCGGGCGTAGAGTCGGCGAAATTTATAATGCGCGGCGCCTGATTTATGGCGGCAGAATCGGAAAAAGTCAGCGCAACCATGCGCGCCACAGACGCGCGCAAAATCGGCGCGTCATCCCAAGCGGGCTCAAGTTGCCGCTCCTCTAAAGCCACCCCGTCCGCTACAAATGGTTCGTCAAATTCATCATACTCTGTGTTGCCTCGGCAAGCCGCCAAAAACATCACAAAAGTCAGCAATAACAACAATCTCTTAAGCATAGCCTCACCTCTTAAACATTTTATGACGGCTCGTCCTCTGCTATGCTTTTTTCTTCTTGTCTTCATCGGGCAGAATTATATTTAGTATGACACCGAGTATGACGGCGATTGCGATTCCGATTCGGTCAATGGGAACGCTGGTTTCGCCAATCATAAAGGTAATCGGCTGGCCAAAACGCAGTCCCAGGCCGGTTACAAGCATCACAGCCACTATCGTCAAATTCTTCGTTTTGCCCATATCGGTCTTAGATTCCACCAAATTTCGCACGCCAACCGCCGCAATCATGCCATAAAGCATGAAGGACGCGCCGCCAATAATCGAATCGGGAATTGTGCGGATTATCACTTCAAAAAGCGGCGAAAAGCCCAGCACAACGGCAAAAACCGCCGCCAATTGCACCACTCGCGGATTAAACACCCTCGTAAGCGCAACAACGCCTACATTTTCGCCATAAGTCGTGCTGGCGGGGCCACCTATAAAGCCCGAAAAAGTCGTCGCAAGGCCGTCGCCAATCAATGTGCGCGCAAGGCCTGGGTCTTCCACGAAATCCTCGCCCGTGATGGTGCTGAGGGCAACCATGTCGGCGACATGCTCTGCAATTGTGGCCAGCGAAAATGGCAGCATTACCAAAATTGCCAGCAGACTGAAGCGCGGGGCCATAAATGGCGGCAAACCGAGGATTCCTGCGCCTTGTGTGGCTGTGAAGTCAAAAATTGCGCCGCCGTCGGCATTGGTCATGCCCAGCGCATGGAAAATTAAGGCAATTGCATATGCGCCAAAAAGGCCGAGCAAAATTGGGATAACTTTAATCATGCCGCGCCCCCAAGTTGCCGCAATTACAACGATTCCAAGGGTTATGACCGCCAGCAAAATATTTTCGCGGGATTGATTTATGGCAAAAGGTGCCAGCATTATGCCGATTAGAATCACCGTTGGCGCGGTTACGACCGGCGGCAAAAATGTCATGAATTTTTTAACGCCAACGAGTTTAACCACAAGGGCCAAAAGCACGTAAACAAGGCCTGCAACAAGGATGCCGCCCGTGGCATATGGCAAAATATTTTGCACATGCACGGCGGGGTCTACGCCCACGGCCCTATAGGCAAAAAGCCCGCCAACAGGGTCTGTAATTAGGTTTATGCCCACCATGAAGGCGAAGGACGAACCGAGGAAGGCCGGCACCTTGCCTTTTGCAAAAAAATGGAAAATCAGCGTTCCCACGCCCACGGCAATCAGCGTAACCTGCACGCTAAGCCCCGTCAAAAGCGGCACCAAAATTGTCGCCCCAAACATGGCAAACATGTGCTGAAGCCCCATTACGCCCATTCTAAGCGGGCTCATTTTCTTTGAATTTTGCATTTTAACCCTCCTAATCATCATAACCGTTGTAACGGTTTCCGGCATCTCCCAGCCCCGGCGAAATGTAGCCCTTTTCGGTCAAAATTTCGTCGATTTCACAGGTATAGATGCTAACTTCGGGGAATTTTCGGCGCAAATTGTCAAGACCGGGGCGCGAGGAAATTATGCTGACAAGGCTGATATTTTCGGGCTTAACGCCCTGCCCTATCAAATATTCAATGGCATAATCCACGGTTGAACCCGTCGCAATTACAACATCGAGTATCATAACTTTGAATTCGTGCAGTTTAGGCGGCAGATTGCAATAATACATATCCGCCGTAAAGCCCATGTTTTCGGCATCGGTTACTTTGTCGCCCTTACGCTTAATTCCCACATAACCAAATGTTGCCAATGGCAAAATTTTCCTCATCGGGTCAAACATAGCCAGCCCCGCCCTTAAAATCGGGATAAGCAAAATTTTGTCAAAAAAATAGCCTACGTCAGCCTCGGCAACAGGGGTCATAACCCGTTTTTGCGCCGTTTCGACGTGGCCCGTAATGCTAAAAGACATTAAATAGACAATGGATTCGACTGCATTCACAAAATCGTTTTTGCATGTGTTCGCATCTCGAATTATGCCCACATAATGGCTTATTAGCGGGTTTGACACAATAATAGCGTCCTTCATTTTCCCAGCTCCTTATTTTGTTCTTAACACAAAAGTTTATCATAACTCGACAATCTTGTCAAGGACAAATGCTTGACTTTTTCCACATTTTGCGGCAAAGTTGTGGAAAAAGTTATCGGGCAATCGAGCGGAAATATAGCGAATGCGCTCAAAACCGCAAAGCAGAGCTTAAACGGGCTTCTCAATGACGCATTCGCTATAGAAAACCGCATCATACCTCATTCGGGTATTGGGCGTGTTGTATCAGCTTTTGAGAGGGTTGATGGCCGGCGTTTTTTGCCATTTCTTGCATGTTTCAATTCGCCTTCCATTATCTCCATGCTCTGCATCATAGGCAAATTCATTCAGCATTTCACACGGAAAATCCGCGCATTGCCCGCAATGCTCATGCCCGCGCCCTTCACAGCAGGATTTTACCGGACAGGATTCGCCCCAAAAAGGCTTATCAATCGCAACACAACCCTTACATCCTGTCTTTTCGCGATATTCACACTCGCTGCAAATTAGGCCACATCTTGATTCAATCATCGTTATCCCCCTAAATATTCCGCAAACCCTAATTTCTCAAGCCTTTCGGCCTTTTTAAGAACGGTTTGCTCCAAATCCTTGCTATACTTATCAACTTTAGCCAACAAATCAGGGTCGGCGATTCCCAACATTTTAGCAGCCAAAAGCCCCGCATTCGCAGCACCATTTATGGCCACAGTCGCCACGGGAATCCCCGGCGGCATTTGCACAATTGACAGCAGGGAATCCCAGCCGCTAAGCGCGGCGGACTTCACAGGCACGCCAATGACGGGCAAGGGCGTCAGCGAAGCCACCATTCCCGGCAAATGCGCCGAGCCGCCCGCCCCCGCAATAATCACGCCAAAGCCGCAATCGGCGACGTTTATGGCGAAGTCATACATGCGTGTCGGGGTGCGATGCGCCGAAACCACCGTCAGTTCGTAGGCAATGCCAAATTCATCCAAAATCTCGGCCGCCGCAGACATCACGGGCAAATCCGAGTCGCTTCCCATTATAATCGCAACTTTTTTCATTTTAACCCCCTATAATCTGCAAAGAATCATGGGCTTTGGCGGCAAGTTCCGCCGCCTTGTCCAAACTGTCCGCAATAACGGTAATATGCCCCATTTTGCGCCCGGGGCGCACCTCGTCCTTGCCGTAAATATGCAAAGTTGCGGCGGGAACGGCCAAAACCTCTTCCACGCCCATAACAAGGGCAGGCCCGCTTTGGTCGTCCTCGCCCAAAATATTTTTCATGACTGTGGGTTTAATCAGCGTCGTGTCGCCAAGGGGCAGGCCGGCCACCGCGCGGATATGGTTTTCAAATTGGCTGCAGGGCGTGCCTTCTATGGAATAATGCCC
>JAITMQ010000116.1 GCA_031277225.1 Clostridiales bacterium
TCACGGCATGCCGGCGCGCAGCTCTGCGCCACGCCGCACGCGGCACCACTTTGGCCATCACTCGGGGGGACGGCGGCCTTTCGGCCGCCGTCCCCCGGCGGGCGCGCAATGCGCGCCCGCAACACACAATAAGAAAATGCAGCGTCCCCACTCCGCGCTTGCCCGGCATGTGAGCGGGGGAGTCCCCTCGCAATTCGTGTTGTTGATATGTCCGGGGATTCCCACTTATCAAGGTGGAGGCGTTTACCGCGCGCGGGCAGGGATTGAAATATCAAGGTTTTGGAGGTATATTATGGGTGAGGTTTTGGGTATAGGTGTTTTCTTTTTAGTGGCTGTTGGACTAATGGTGCCGGCTATTTTCATGATTAGAAAGCAAGAAAATGCAAAAAAGGACGAAGCCGAGAAATACTCCGCCATATATGACGGTCTGTTCAAGCACAGCGAAGGCTTGCCGCTTGCGACCGGGGTCATGGTTCAACTTTTCTATGGGAAAGAGAAAATCACATTCAAAAAAGACCTGCAGGAAATTTCCTTGGAGCTTAATCGAATAATTGACATTGACACCGTTTTTGGGAAAGACGCGAAAGGCGATGCGGCTTCCGGAGCAACCGCCGGAGCTGTTATAGGCGGCGGTCTGACAGGGGCTGCTATAGGCGCAATGTTGGCAACAAGCACCTATCTCGTCATTACATACGAAAAAGACGGCGAGCCCGCCTATATCTTACTTGACACAGCGCAGACAGGCCTATTGGCTAACAAAATTGTTAAAGATTTCAAAGCAAATCACCAAAGAGGAACGGCCGAAATCAAATTGTAGGATTAATTCTGCCCCGCATTAGCGGGGTATTTTTATGCCCAAAAGGAGCGGCGAGAATAGAGTAACGGAAACCGAGAAAAAGGAGAAATTGGGGCATGGATATGTAATTTGTGTTATTTGTACAGAGGCGCGGTGCTTCGCACTAGCTCAAGCGTAGCCAGAGCGAAGCTCTGCGCCACGCCGTGCATCGGCATCGCTTTTGCCATCACTCTGAGGGGGGCGGCCTTTAGGCCGCCCCGCTCGCGGGCGCGCAATGCGCGCCCGCACGAAGGCATAAACAAAGCCTTTGTGTATTTCGTGTATTTCGTGGTAAAAATTCGCGGTAAAAATATGAAGGCGTTGCGTTGACCATGGCCTCGTCAGTCCGCGCCCACCCCGCATCAAGTGCGGGACAGGCGCAGTATCCCCGGTGAGGGGATTCCCCTTTTGCGGGAATGACGCATCATGGATTCGCAATATTCTCCCCTGCAAACGGAAACCACAGGCGCGGCCTTTAGGCCGCCCTTGTTGGCGCGCATTGCGCGCCTGTGCATATGCTGCTGCGGGCATAGCCGGAGGGGAGTGCCGACTAGAAACCGGAGGAGTGCCGACTGAAGTCGGCTAAAGTAACGCTTGCAAAGCACAAACCACATATTGCGCGCCTGCCGAAGGCATAAGCGAAAACATTCGTGCATTTCGTGCATTTCGTGGTAAAAACACAAGGGGATTCCCGCTTTCGCGGGAAAGACGTATGGATTCGTAATGCCCCAAGTCTTACCTGCAAAAGGAAACCACAAGGGGCGGCGGGCGGTAGGGCGCCGCCCCCGGTGGGGGCGCGCCGCGCGCGCCCGCGCCAATACACCAAAAATATAAAACTCTTGCCCGCGAAAGAATTTTGGGTTATAATGAAAGCAAAAAAGCAAGGGGAGTAGATATGGCTGAAATTTTTAGGGTTTTTGTTGAGAAGAAGGAAGGTTTTGATATTGAGGCGCAAAAGATGCTGGCGCATATTAGCGGCTATTTGGGCATCGAATCCGTGCGCGGCCTGCGCATAGTAAATTGTTATGACGTGCAAGGCCTAAATTCCAAGGAATTCGAAATTTGCGTAAAAAAAGTGTTTTCCGAGGCCAATGTCGACAATGTGTATTTTGAAAATTTGGACGCAGACGGCTTTATCTTCGGCAAGGCATTGCTGCCCGGACAATATGACCAACGCGCCGACTGGGCCGCCCTTTGCGCGCAAGTGCTGACGGGGCGTTTGCCGTTAATCTCCTTCACCAAATTTCATATTGTTTCCGGCGAATTAAGCGAGGCCGACCGCGCATCAATTCTAAAACACGCCATAAACCCCATAGACTCAATGGAAGTAGGCCTCGAAAAGCCCAAAGACCTCGAAAAAACCGCGCCGATTCCCGCCGATGTTGCGAGCGTGGACATGAATCAAGACCCGGCCGAAATTCGCAAAAATATGGGGCTTGCCATGTCGCAAGAGGATTTGGCGTTTTTGCGCGATTATTTCCTAAATGAGGAAGGGCGCAACCCGACGGTTACGGAAATTAAGATGATTGACACCTATTGGAGCGACCACTGCCGCCATACGACATTCCATGCGGCCTTAGAACGCATTGAATTCGAGGACGGGCCATACAAGGCCATCTTTGAGCAAACCTATTCGGAATATCTTGCCGAACGCGCGCAAATTCACGCGGATGATAGACCGGTTACGCTTATGGATTTAGCGACTATTGGCATGAAAATTCTCCGCCGCGACGGTCATTTGGACGATTTGGATGTTTCGGAAGAGGTTAACGCCGCCTCAATCGTCATTGACGTGGACTTTGGCGACGGCGAATCCGAAGAATGGCTGCTTATGTTCAAAAACGAAACCCATAATCATCCCACGGAAATTGAACCCTTTGGCGGCGCGGCAACCTGCCTCGGCGGCGCAATTCGCGACCCTCTGTCGGGACGCGCCTATGTCTATCAGGCCATGCGCGTAAGCGGAGCGGGAGACCCGCGCGCAACGCAGGAACAGACCCTTCCGGGCAAGCTTCCCCAGCGGCTGATTACGACGCAGGCCGCCGCGGGCTATTCGTCCTATGGCAATCAAATTGGCCTTGCCACGGGCTTGGTTCGCGAAATTTATCATGAGGACTATCGCGCAAAGCGCATGGAAATTGGCGCGGTTATTGGCGCGGTTAAAAAGGAATATGTTGTGCGCGAAGTGCCGCAAAAGGGCGATGTTGTCCTGCTTATAGGCGGGCGAACGGGGCGCGACGGCATTGGGGGTGCTACGGGTTCGTCGCGGGCGCATGAGGAGAAGTCCCTTAGTTCGGCGGGTGCTGAGGTTCAAAAGGGCAATCCGATTACACAGCGCAAGCTTCAGCGGCTTTTCCGCAATCCGGAGGCGATTCGGCTGATAATTCGTTGTAACGATTTTGGCGCGGGCGGCGTAAGCGTGGCAATTGGCGAGCTGGCCGATTCCATTGAAATTAATCTTGATAATGTTAAGAAAAAATATGAGGGCTTGGACGGGACAGAGCTTGCAATTTCCGAGTCGCAAGAGCGCATGGCCGTGGTAGTTCGTGCTAAGGATGTCGAAACCCTAATTCGACTGGCCTTTAACGAGAATCTGGAAGCCTATCAAGTGGCGGAAATTACGGACACGGGGCGGCTTGTTATGACATGGCGCGGCAAGCGCATAGTAGACATTTCGCGTGAGTTCCTAAACTCCGCCGGGGTGCAACAGAAAGCCTCGGTAATAGTGGCGAATCCTACCGTCATTCCCGCGCAAGCGGGAATCCCCCCAACTTGGCTAGACAATTTAAGAGATTTAAATGTAGCCGGCCAAAAGGGACTAATCGAACATTTCGACTCAACCGTAGGCGCAGGGACGGTTCTCGCCCCCTTCGGCGGCAAATACCAGCTCACGCCAACACAGGCCATGGCCGCCCGCATCCCCGTCTTGGGCCGCGAGGCGAAGACGGCCTCGCTTATGTCCTTCGGCTTTAATCCCTATCTTTCCGCGCAAAGCCCCTATCATGGCGCGGTTTATGCCGTGGTGGAGTCGATTGCGCGGCTTGTGGCGGCGGGCGTGGATTATTCCAAGATTCGCCTAAGCTTCCAAGAATATTTTGAGAAGCTGACAGACGCAAAAAGCTGGGGCAAGCCGTTTTCCGCCATCCTAGGCGCATTTGCCGCGCAAATGGCGTTGAAAATCCCGTCAATTGGCGGCAAGGACTCCATGAGCGGGACATATGAGGGGCGTTATAATGTTCCGCCGACCCTTGTGTCGTTTTCGGCGGCGGCCGCTCCTATTGAGAATATCATCTCGCCGGAATTCAAACGCGCGCGGAACAATATCGCGCTAATTCAGACCCCGCTTGATGAGAATGGGCTGCCGAATTTTGAGAAGCTTCGCAAGAATTTTGACCTGCTCCACAGGCTAATTGCCGACAAGGTTGTGATTTCCGCGCGGGCAATAGGCTTTGGCGGGCTGGCCGCCGCGCTTTCCGAGATGTCCTTTGGGAATAGGATTGGTGTTGATGTAACTTATCTCGGCGACTTTTTCTCCGTGGGCTTTGGAAATTTCGTGGTGGAGCTTGGGGCGGATTCGCCCGAAGGGTTAGAGGTAATCGGCAGAACTATAGCTGAGCCCGATTTGGTCATAAACGATGAGCGAATCGCTATTGAGGAATGTATAATGGCCTGGCTAGAGCCGCTTGAGGATGTGTTCCCTACGGGAATTTTGGGTGAAGCTCCTGTAGCTTTGGACTTGGGCGCGCCGAT
>JAITMQ010000124.1 GCA_031277225.1 Clostridiales bacterium
CTTGCCTCTTGTTATAAATTGCGGCGCAGCCCTAAAATTGCCTATAGGACGGTAACCGTCGCCCTCTCCCGTATGACCGTTTCTTAAATATTCGCGTATCACAAAAGTGCCGTTGCCAAAATCGCTCTTCCCGCCCGGCGGCAGATATATTGAAAAAGAGCCATCCGCATAAAGTTGTACATTGCTTATATTGAATACATATGATGGCTGGTCAGCAGCCGAACCCAATGTAACCGTTCCTACGGCAAAAATGGTTAAAGGCCGGTCGCCGCCAAAGCCCGGACAATCAGCACAGGTACATTCGTCAGCATCAACGCCGCAACAAGGTTCACAAAGCACCTCGGATGCCGGGCCTTGAATACTAACATTACCTGCAACATTAAAACTTCCATCTACAAAAATGCCATCCAACTCGGGGAAATAGCCAACCGATATATCTAAATCAGACCCACCCTCAAAAAGTGCGCCATCAATATACATGAAATCCAAAGTTGGATACCAATTTTCATTGTTGCGTAGCCAATAAATGGCCGAGGGAAGGTCTGAAAATGCCTGTGAATCGAATCTTGCGTTTGCGCCGGAGATTGTTATGTGTTGATTAACAACCATGATATTATGCTGATTAAGAGCATCGAGCGGAAACAATTGCCCTAAAGTGAAAGCGGAAACAATAGCAACGCCGCGATTAATGTCTTCCGAGATATTATCAAGGTCATCGGGATCGTAAACGTGATTAATGCTTTTTCTGCGGTCAAAAATATCAATCGGCCCCATTACGGCAGTACCCCATGGAGCAAGGAATCCGCCATTCCAAATATTAATGCCATCACATCCTATGTAATCACAATCATGCCAACCATCACAAACGGGCATACCCTCACTTACGGGCAAGCCAAGTAGTCGCCTAATGCCCAATTCCCGAATACCACCGGCGCGCGGCGTGTCGGGAAATAAAGGAATTTCTTCCGGAGGCAGTAAAACACTCTCGCCGTATTGATAGCCGTAGTCCTCTGCATCAAATGCCCACAAAAACAAATTGTCCATTGCCCGAACTACACGGCGAAATTCATCTAAGTTGCCATCGGAATATAAGCCTATCCCGTACAATTCCGGATGAGTAGCAGTACTCCAATCCTCAAATACAGCCATTCCCGTGGGAATCTGACCGCCGCCGGGGTTAAATCTTAAACCAAAATCAAACCTAAGCACCACATCTAAGCTGGCTTGCACGGTGGTGTTTTGGGCTTGGGCGGTTAGGGTGAAATATGGCTTAATCGGGATTATTAATTCATGTCTTGCGGATATGCTGTCATAAATCATACGACCTGTAAGCTGCCTAAAGCGCATAGCCCCTATATATGGCTGGTCATTCGAATAAAATCTTTCAGGCTCCGCAATTCCTGTGGCAAGTTCTGTCGTCAAAAGCTCTGCATCTTCGATAAAACTTGTGAAGATTAGGGGGTTTGCGCCGCTTGTTTCGCTTATATCGATACTTGGCAAAATGTCATAATAAATATCGCCCAAAGCTTCAAGGATTTTATCGGCCCGGTCTATCCCCGGCGCAAGTGCATATGTATTTATTTGTTCGGCAAGCCTTTCGAGATATTCGTTGCCGTAATCTTCATCCCAAGTGCTGAGGTCATCCCATCCGGGGATGGGGTCGTTGGAATCTCCGTCATTCCAAGGGGTATCTTCAATAATTCCATTTATAAATTCGCCATCGAGCCAATTTTCAATAGCAAGATTAAAACCATCAAGTACAGCCGTTGCAAAAAGCCGATTAAACTCCTGCGCGGCGATTTGCAGCGCGGATTCTGCCGCGTTTTGGTATAGGTTTATTTGGTGGTTTATTATTGAGGCGCGGGCGTTGGCTGTGGCGGCGGCCAGCATTGCGCCGCCTATTATGAGGAAGATTACGATAAAAAGTATAACCAGGCCTAAGGCCGCGCCCGATTTTGATTTGTTTTTTATGGCGTTAAGCATAAAATCACCTCGTATCACGAAATATCACGAAAAAAAGCCCATCTGCACGCAGATAGGCCGTCAGCACGAAACGGGATTTGAACCCGCGACCCCCGCCTTGGCAAGGCAGTGCTCTACCACTGAGCCATTCGTGCGAAAGGGCAATGCCCCTAACAATTATTATACACATATTTTCCCGAATGTCAACAGGAAATTTAAAAAATTTTGAAAAAATTTTCGGGGGTGGGGGATTCCCGCTTTCGCGGGAATGACGTTTTGCGTCTGCGCGGCATTGGTTTGCGTTTTGCCAACGCGCTCGTCGGCGTTTCCGTCATTCCGCGCTTGACGCGGAATCCCCCGCGGCGGCTCGGCAACTGCAGGGGATTCCCGCTTTCGCGGGAATGACGGGTTTTAGCGTCCGAAAACTAAAATTGTTATCAATAAAGAGGCGACAATGCTGACGAGATTTGCGAAAAGCGCGCCGAAGAGGGTGTAGCGGGTTTTGCGTATGCCGATATGCAGGAAATAGACGCTAAAGGTGTAAAATACGGTTTCCGTGGAGGACATCATTACGGAAACAAAGCGGCCTATGAACGAATCCGGGCCATGAGTGGCGTAAATGTCCAGCTGCAGGCCCGTGGCGGCCGACGAGGACACGAGGCGCATAAGCGTCAGCGGCAGCGCGTCCTCCGGAAAGCCCAACAGGCGCGTGGCGGGAGCGAGGGCGGCGGCGATGAAGTCCAGCGTGCCTGAGGCGCGCAAAACGCCGACGGCGACCATGAGGCCAACGAGGGTCGGGAAGATGTTAAAGGTGATTTTTGCGCCCTCCATTGCGCCGCTTAGGAAGCTGTCATAGACGGGCGCGCGCTTAAAAAGGCCATAGGCCACGATTCCGACAATGGTTAGGGGTATCATTAAATCCGATATTAAAAGTATTATATTCATGAGCCAAACACCCTCTTTTCCATGAATTTTGCGTAGGCGACGGCGGCAATTGTGGAGATTAAGGTGGCTATGAAGCCCGGCCCTATAATCTCTGAAGGATTGGCGGAATCGTATTGCGCGCGAAAGGCCAGCACGCTAATTGTAACAATTTGTAAAGACGACATATTTACAATCATAAACATGCACATTTCCTTAGTTGCCGTGTCTTTATGGGGATTTTCGCGCTGCAATTCTTCCATGGCTTTAAGACCCGACGGCGTGGCCGCCCAGCCCAGCCCCAAAATATTGGCAATAATATTGGTGGCAATATATTCCATTGCTTTGGAATTTGCGTCAAGACCGGGAAATAAATAGCGCAATATTGGTCTCATGCGGTTTGAAATGGCGACAATAAGCCCCGCATCTTCGCCCACGCGCAAAAGACCCGTCCATAATGCCATAATTCCAAGCATTGTCAGGGCAACCGTAACCGCCTCGCCCGCCGAATCCAGCACGGCGGCCGTCATGCCGCTTAAATTTCCCGTTATTGCCCCGACGACAAGGCCGATTAATATCATGGCCGCCCAAAGATAGTTAAGCATGGACAAACCCCCAAAATACAAGCTTTTACAGCCTATGCTTGACCTTGGGTCTGCAGAACAAGCGACCCTAATGTTACAGATATGTTTCCAAAATATTTCATTTTAAAATATTTTCCAGTTTTATTTTACAAGGCTTGACAATATATTGAAAATATGTTATAGTTATACTCTACTACATAATTTAAGGAGGAATTTGAATGAAATCTACGGGAATTGTGAGAAAAGTTGACGAACTGGGCCGCGTTGTTTTGCCAATCGAATTGAGAAAAACCCTTCACATTGACGTAAAAGACCCTATGGAAATTTTTGTAAATGAGGGCACAATCGTTCTGAAAAAGTACGAGCCCGCCGACATTTTTACAGGTGAAATGGAAGACTTAGTCGAATACAAAGGCAAAAAAATCTCAAAAAAGACTATTCAAGAATTAGCTAAGCTGCTGTAAATCCCCGCGGGGCGCATATATGCGCCCCTATATTTTTTGAAAAAAATAAAGGGTTTTTGACAAAATGGGCGTATATATCTTCATGGGGAAATGGGGTGAAGCTGATTTATTCTCAAGATACGCTGGAGGATTTGCGCCAGAATAACGATATTGTCGAGGTTATTTCGGGATATGTGGCATTGAGGCAGCAGGGGGCCAATCATATGGGCCTTTGCCCCTTCCACAGGGAAAAAACCCCGTCTTTTTCGGTTTCCGCCACTCGTCAGCTTTTTCATTGCTTTGGCTGTGGCGAGGGCGGAAATGTCATAAGTTTCATAATGAAAATCGAGAATTACAGCTTTTTGGATGCCGTTAAATTCTTGGCCGAGCGTGTGAATTATCGCCTGCCCGAACCCTCGCGAAGCTCTGCGCCATCCATGAGTCAAGACGAAAAAAACCGAATTTACGAGGCTTGCAAGCTGGCGGCGCGTTTTTATTACGATAATTTGCAAAATGCAGGCGCGGCGCAGGCCTATATTGAGCGTAGAAAGCTCAGCGTGGGCGTTTCGCGCAAATTTGGAATCGGCTTCGCCACGGGCGGCGGGCTTACAGAGTTTTTGACAGAAAAAGGCTTTGATGGAAATTTTTTGGTCAAGGCCGGCCTGTCGATGGAGGGCAGCCGAGGGTTTTACGACAGATTTCGACACCGCCTAATGTTTCCGATTTTTGACGTTTCCGGCAAGGTTATAGGCTTTGGCGGCCGCCTTATCGGCGAGGGAGAGCCGAAATATATGAATTCGCCCGAAACGCCCGTTTTCGACAAATCTCGCACGCTCTATGGCCTAAATTACGCCAGACTGGCCAAAAAACGCGCGCTAATCCTCGTTGAGGGCTATATGGACGTTATCGCTCTCTATCAAGCGGGCATTAAAAATGCTGTGGCCGCGCTCGGCACGGCCCTAACCGCCAATCACGCCCGAATTTTAAAGCGTTATTGCGACGATGTGCTTGTACTTTTTGACAGCGACGAGGCCGGAATTAAGGCGGTTTTGCGGGCAATTCCGCATCTTTACGGCGCGGGGCTTGGCATAAAAGTTGCGCATTTAGAGCAGGCCAAAGACCCCGACGACTTTATTCAGAATTTTGGCGTACAGGCCTTGGCCGAGGAATTGTCCGTTGCGCGCGACTTTGTAGACTTTCAAATTCGCATGGCCGCAAAGGGCGTTAATATGCAAGAAACCGCCCAAAGAGTCGCATTCCTTAACAATGCCGCCGCAATAATTGCCCGCCTGAACACGCCCATTGAGCGCGAGGCCTACACAAAGGATATGTCTGCCAAATATGGTATGGACGAGCCCGCTTTGAAAGAGCAGATTAAGGTTATTAGGGGCGGTGAGGAGGATTTTCATCAAATTACGAATTACGAATTACGAATTACGAGGTCATTGCCGGGGCAGATTGAGGCGATTTCGCATATTTTGTGGATTATGGCCTCGGATGCGGAATTGTGCGGAAAAATTTCAGAGCATTTAAGTGGTGAGGAGTTTAATGACCCTGTGTATCAACAAATTTTTCAGCATATTTTGCAAGACCGCAAAGAAGGCCGCGAACCCGCAGTTGCCGCGCTTGTTAGCCATTTTTTGGAAGACGAAGAAGCCCGCCAAAAGGCGACGGCAATTCTCGTAAAGCCGCCGGAATATGCCGATAATGAGGCCCTGTATCTCGCGCTGGCTGACCAGATTAAATTGTTGAAAATGGGGCATTTAAAATTGCTTGAGCAGCAAAATATTGGCAAAATAGAAATTAGCCAAAAATTGGGAGAGGAGCGAAAAGCCTTAGAAAGCCAGAAAATTAGCTTATAAGCCGTATAGTTAGAGGATAGATGGTTAAAACTAGAAAAGGCGTACATAGGAGGAGATTGCTTTGAAAATTACGGAAGAAACCGATTTCAAAGATAAGGTAGAACATTTGGTGTCCATTGCGCGGGACAAGGAGAATTTGCTTTCCCACAGCGAGCTGGTCGAGCTTTTGACGCGTCTAAGCATAGACAAGGCCAAGGCCGACAATATCATAAAACAGCTTAAAGCCTATGGAATTGACGTTTATGACGATAATATCGAAGTCGAGGAGCCCAGTGAAAATCCGCTTGAGGATAATTTTGGCATTGAAATTGAGGCCATAATCGAGGGCGAACTTAGCGACGATTTGGAAACCAATTTGGAGCTTGATTTGGACCCCGAACTTGTCGAACAGGTTCAAATTGACGTGGAAAAGGACATTGAAATCGCCGTGGCCGAGGCAAATGTGAATATTGACGACCATGTTCGCATGTATTTAAAAGAAATCGGCAAAGTGCCGCTTTTGACTTGGGACGAGGAAAACGAGCTTGCAATCGAAATGGAGGCCGGGAGCGAAAACGCCAAAAAACGGCTTGTTAGCGCGAATTTGCGGCTGGTTGTCAGCATTGCGAAGCGCTATGTCGGGCGCGGGATGCATTTTTTGGATTTGATTCAAGAGGGCAATCTTGGGCTTATTAAGGCCGTGGAAAAATTTGACTATCGCAAGGGCTTTAAATTTTCGACCTATGCAACTTGGTGGATTCGCCAGGCCATAACCCGCGCAATCGCCGACCAAGCGCGCACAATCCGAATTCCCGTGCATATGGTTGAAACCATAAATAAGCTTCTTAGAGTTTCAAAACAATTGCTACAAGAATTGGGGCGCGAACCCACCGCCGACGAAATTGCCAAAGAAATGCTGCTTCCGCCCGAAAAAGTGCGCGAAATCATGAAATTAAGCCAAGACCCCGTGTCGCTGGAAACGCCGATTGGCGAGGAAGAAGACAGTCATATCGGCGACTTTATCGCCGACCATGACCTGCCCGCGCCCGATTCGGCCGCCGCGTCGATTTTGCTGAAGGAGCAGCTTATGAGTGTGCTGGAAACCCTTACGGATAGGGAGCGCAAGGTGCTTGTGCTGCGTTTTGGGCTGGACGACGGCAAGGCGCGTACGCTGGAAGAAGTTGGCAAGGAATTCAATGTAACCCGTGAAAGAATCCGCCAAATTGAGGCCAAAGCCCTAAGAAAACTGCGCCATCCCGGGCGGAGTAAGAAGCTTAAGGATTATCTTGAATAAGGGGGGTTTTTATGCCTGCTATAAGCAGATTTTATGGCATCGTAATTAGTTTTTATTTTAACGACCACAATCCGCCGCATTTTCATGCGCAATATGCAGGAAGCAACGCAGAAATTAATATTTTGGATGGTACCGTTAGAAATTCGTCTTTGCCGAAAAGGCAGCTCAAAATGGTGCTGGCTTGGGCCGAAATTCACCGGGACGAACTTATGGAAAATTGGGAGCTGGCTCGCGCCGGCAAGGACTTGAATCCAATTCCGCCACTGCGTTAGGAGGGAGAATATGGGCTATTGGCCGGAGGTTTTGCAGGTTATCCCTACAGAAGATTACAAAGTGTATATATATTTTGACGACGGCACAATTCGCCTGTATGACGCATCCGAATTGGTAAAATTCGGCGTTTTTCGGCAATTGACCGAAAACGGACTTTTTATGAAGGGGGCAACGGTGCTTAACAGTACGCTGGCGTGGACTTTGGACGGCAGTTACAATCCCGAAACTTGTCTGGATTTGTGTCCCGACACGCTTTATGCCGAATGTCCCATTGTTGACGAACCCGGCTGGCTATTTAAAAATTATGAAGAATCTCTCGAATAGATTGCTTGCGATTGCGGATATGGTGCGGTTTTCGGGCTTGGTTGATATTGGAAGCGACCACGCCCATTTGCCGATTTATTTGATTGGCGCGGGGCGCTGCGCTCGCGCGCTGGCTACCGACATCTCGCCAAAATCGCTGGCAAAAGGCCGTGAAAACGCTGCCGCAGCGGGGCTTTGCGGTCAAATAGATTTTCAATTGGCGCGGGGCTTCGCCCTGGCTCTGTCTGCCGAAGCCTACGAAACCTGCGTAATTGCGGGCATGGGCGGCGAAAATATTATGGGCATAATAAAGGACGCGCCCAAGGTCGCAAAAGGCTTTAAACAGCTGATTCTCTCGCCTCAAAGGGATGCGCCCGCCCTGCGCCGATTTTTGCATGAATTTGGCTTTAAAATCGTGAACGAGGTCATGGTGTCGGAAAATGGCAAATTCTACAATATTTTGGATTGCGCCCCCGGCACGCAAGAAGCCTATGATGAGGCGGGTTATGCCTTTGGGCAAGCTCTAATTGAGCGCAATTGCCCAATTTTGGCCCAATTCATTAAGTCAGAATTAAGAAAATTTGAAGAAATTCACAAATACATAAAACTATGTGAGGAGATTTTATATGTACAAAATGAAGGAAATAGGCGCGGCGATTGAGCAGCTCGCGCCGCGAAATTTGGCCATGGACGACGATAATATCGGCCTCATCGTCGGGCGGCTTAATGCCGAAATTACGAAGGTTCTGCTCGCGCTTGACGCCACGGACGAGGTAATCGACGAGGCCATCAACCTCGGCTGTCAAGCGATTATCACCCACCACCCGCCAATTTGGAAGCCCATTAAGCGAATTGCCGACGATTGCGCCATTGAACGCCGTCTGCTGGCCCTAATCGAAAACGGCATCGCCGTCTATTCCGCCCACACCAATCTGGATTTTTGTGAGGGCGGAATTAATGACCTGCTCTTTGATAAGCTTGGCCTGACGGACAAAGAGTTAATTTTCGAAGAGAAGCCCGGAGTTTTTGCGGGGCGGGCGGGTCTAATGCTCGAACCCATGCCCTTGGCGGAATTCGTCTATTTTATCGAAGGCCAACTGAATTTGGACATCTGCAAATATGTTGGCGACCCGGCCGCCCAAGTCCGCAAAGTCGGCGTTATGGCGGGCGCAACCGCCCGGCCGCATTTCTTTGAGGCCATGGCCGCCGCGGGCTGTGATACCTATGTAACAAGCGATATTGTCTACACAAATGCCCTAAAAGCCAAGGATTTGGGGCTAAATCTCGTGGACGCGACCCATTATGCTAGTGAGGTTATTTTTACCGAAATTCTGGCGGAATATCTCGCGGAAAGGTTGCCAAAATTAGAAGTTTTAGTATCAAAAATAGACGGACAAGTCTTTAAGACCGGAGGGATATGATGAAGAATATTAGAGTTAACGGAATCGAAATGCAAGTTGGCGAAAGCACCACCTTCGCCCAAATCGCGCAGGAAATTGAAGTCCCCCACCCCATTCTGCTGGCCGAGGCCAATAATAACAAGATTTACGAAATGCATCGCGTGCCCCAAAATGGCGATGAAATCAAGCTTTTGGACATTCGGGATTTTCATGCCTATATGTGCTATCAGCGTTCGCTTTCTTTTGTGATGATTTACGCCGTGCGGCAGGTGTTGGGCGAAGATGTGCGCGTCGTCGTCGAACATAGTATCAATAAAAACTATTACTGTGAGATTTTTGAGGACAATATGTCCATGACACCCATGGCTTTAACGGCGGAAATGCTTGCCCAAATTGAGGCCAAAATGCGGGAAATTGTGGCGGCCGACATGCCGATAACCAAGAATTTGTTTAGGGCGGACGAGGCCATTGAAATTGTGCGCAAAATGAAACTCTTTGATAAAGAAAAATTATTGTCATATCGTATCTATTCCATGATTCATTTATATAGTTTGGGCGATTTTTACGACTATTTTTACGGGCCCATGGCCATTAGCACGGGTGTTTTGGCAAAATTTGACTTGGAAACGGCATATGACGGCTTTATGATTATTTTCCCGGACAGAAAAAGGCCCGAAATCTTTTCGGAAAAGCGCAATGTCAACAAATTGGCGCAGGTTTTTAAAGAGTCGAATCGCTGGGCGCGTATACTTGAAATTGATACTGTCGGTGCGCTTAATGACAAGATTTGCGCGGGCCAAACGGGCGAACTTATCCGCGTAAACGAGGCCTTGCACGAAAAATCGGTGGCAAATATCGCCGACCAAGTTTTGGCGCTTAAAAAGTCCGTTGTGCTGATTGCCGGCCCAACTTCTTCGGGCAAAACCACTTTTTCCCATAGACTGGCGGTTCATCTACAGGTGAATGGCCTTAAGCCCCATGTTATCGGCCTTGACGACTATTATGTGAATCGCGACCAAACCCCGCGCGACGAGGACGGCAATCCCGATTTTGAGTCCATTCGCGCCATCGACACGGCGCAATTTAACAAGGATTTAGAGGCTCTTTTGGCGGGTGAAACCGTGCAAATGCCAAAATTTAACTTTTTGACGGGGCAACGCGAGTATAAGGGGCATTTTTTGCGCATGTCGGCGGATGATGTGCTTGTGATTGAGGGACTGCACGGCCTAAATCCCGAGCTAAGCTCAAAAGTCAGCGATGATGCGAAGTTCAAGGTCTTCATTTCCGCGCTTACACAGCTGAATTTGGACGACCACAATCGAATTCCCGCAAGTGATACGCGAAAAATCCGCCGTTTGGTGCGGGATAATCACTCTCGCGGCTTTGATGCAAAGCGCACTTTGGAGATGTGGCCAAGCGTTGTAAAGGGCGAGCGCGTGAATATTTTCCCGTTTCAAGAGCAGGCTGATGTGATTTTTAATTCGGCTTTGCTATATGAAATGTGTATACTGAAAGTTTTTGCAACGCCGCAGCTCTACGCCATTCCAAAAAGCGACCCCACCTATATCGAGGCCACGCGCCTCTTAAAATTCCTGGATTGGTTCATTGCCATTCCCGAAAAAGAAGTGCCCATAACGTCGCTTTTGCGGGAATTCATTGGAGGGGGCGTATTCAAATAATGAAGCTGCGCAAAATTCTTGTGCCTGCGCTTCTCTTAGTCGCCATAATTTCGGGCATTGCCATAGGTTCTACACGCTGGCTAAAAATTTATGAGCATGTGGTTTATTTCGACAATTTACCCGAATATCTGCAGGGCCTTCGCATCCTGCAAATTTCGGACCTGCATTCCAATCATCCGACGCGCATAAATATTGATATTTGGCCGCATATTGCCGGGCTGGACTTCGATTTGGCCGTCATAACGGGGGATATTGTTTTGGACGGCGCATGGGGGGCCGCCGGGCCGGTTACATATCTAAATCCCCATAAAGACGGGCTTTCCGCCCTTGCCGCCCGCGTTCCGACCTTTTTTGTGGAAGGCAATCACGAATCGCGCACGTCAAACCTTTTTGTGCCGATTATGCGGGATTTGGGGATTCGCTTTCTTCTGAATGAAGTCCACGAATTTGAATTTGGCGGCGGCCTTCTCACAATTGTGGGAACAAAAGACCATTCCACCATGGTGCGCGAGGATAGTTTTGACGAAATGCTCGCTCTTTTTGACGAACCCGCCGATTTTCGCCTGGTTTTAACCCATCAGCCGCAAATTTTTGACCTTGTGAATCATACGGGGCAGATGCTGCTTTTGGCAGGACATACGCATGGCGGGCAAATTCGCCTGCCCTTTTTGCCCACGCTCTACGCCCCCGGACAGGGGCTGATGCCGCGCTATGGCGCGGGTTTTTATCATCATGACGACGCAATCCTCTATGTTTCCCGCGGAATCGGCACGACATATTTTCCGATTCGTTTTTGGAGTCGCCCCGAGGTGGCGATTTTTGAATTGAGAAGTCGCTAAAAAGGGCTTGATTAGTTTTGCCGGTCGGTGTATAATTAAAAGGACAGCATCTGATTAGGAGGGGACTATGGATATTGTAAAACTTAAGGGAATTTTGACGGATTTTGCCGGAAGCGATTTGCGCGCCAAATCCGAGGCGGAGATTAAGACCGCAACGAATCAAATGCTGCAAAATTTTGATGTGGCCGATTCACAATTGCGCGATGAGCTGATTTATCCTATTTTCACGAAATTAATCGACGAAAATATTCTGTCCGAAGACGATTATGTCCGCATTTTGGACATTTGTTTGGACGAGGAGCACCTGTTTTATAGGCTTGGCGAGGTTTGCGACGGGGTTTTTGTGCGCTCGCTTTCCGCCTTGATAATTTCAAGCATTTTACATGCAAATGTTAAGCGAAATTTTTTGATTCCCGTTGTGATGGACGCTATTTTGGACAAGTCCTTGGAATATATTGACAAAGAAATTGACGGGCGCGACTATGTCGAGGACATGGGCTGGGCACATGCAATTGCCCATGGCGCAGATATTTTACAGGCCTTAGCACTTAATCCGCAGGTGCCCGCCGCGCGCTATTCCGATATTTTGGCGGCGGTTGAAAGTTGTTTGTTTAAGGATGCGTCCTATTTTGATTTGGAGGGCGAGAGGCTGGCGGGGGTTATTATGGCCATGCTGAATCGGGGCATGGGTTCGGATGTGTTTCATGCGTGGATTGCGAAGATTATCGGCCGCCTTGCGGAAGTCTATGCCGCCGAGGGCTTTACCTATAAATACCATCGCAATAATGTGAATATTACAAACTTTCTAAAAAGCCTATACTTCGGCCTAAAAAAAGACGGCGAACGCACCAAACTACGCGTAGACATCTTCCAAATTATCCGGAATTTTTACTAGACAGTGAGTGCCGACTAAAGTCGGCTAAAGTAACGCTTGGAAAGCGTGGCCGTGCCTTGGTCGTCAGCTTTTCTGCCGACTTATGGGCGGCAATCCTCAACCAAAACGCACAAAGGAGTTTTTATGATACATTTAACCGGCCAAAATATTAAAATAGACCGCCCGACAGCCGTGGCCATTGGCAAATTTGACGGCGTGCATCGCGGGCATATGGCGCTTTTGACCGAACTTAAGCGCGTGGCGAAATTGCGGGGTTTGCAGACCCTGGTTCTAACTTTTAGCCCCCATCCCATTGCCTTTTTCCGCAAAACCCATCTGCCGCTGATTTTAGACCCCAAAGAAAAGCTGGAACTTTTTGAATCGCTACAATTTGACTATTATTTGGAATATACTTTTGATGATGTTTTCGCGCAGAGAACAGCCGAAGAATTTATGCGGGAAATTCTTTGTCGGCAATTGCAAGCCCGCGCCATGGTGGTGGCGGAGGGTTATCGTTTTGGCAGGGGGGGTGCCGGCGATGTGGCTCTGGCTGAGCGCGTGGGGGCCGAGCTTGGTATCGAGGTGCAGGCAATTGGCCATGTCGTTCACGAAGGCCATAAAATCAGCTCGGATTACCTGCGCGGGCTTATTTCCGAAAAAAACTTCGCCCTGACGCAAGCCCTTTTGGGGCGCAAATTTTCGATTAAGGGGCGCGCCGAGGGCAGTCCGCCCGCCATAATTCCCCATCCCGACAAGCTTTTGCCGCCCGACGGAATATATAATACCACAATATGCCTGGACAATAAAGCCCACAAATCAGTAGCCGAAATCGC
>JAITMQ010000165.1 GCA_031277225.1 Clostridiales bacterium
GGCCTAAAGGCCCCCCGCCCCCCTGTCGAGCCGCCACAATAACATGGCCAGAGCGAAGCTCCGCGCCAATTGCGCCGTGGTTGACCACGAAAAACACGAAAAACACGAAAGTGCTGCCCGACTTTCAGTCGGAATCTTTAGCCGGTTTCAACCGGCATCTCACGAGGCCAAAAATTTTCAAGGGTCAAAAATCAGAGGTCAGAAATTCTGACCTCTGACCTCTGACCTCTATTCTACCTTATCAGCCACCGTAGTCAATTTCCCCGTCAGCTCCTGCCGCACCAAAGCCTTGCGCAGGGCATATTTCGCCCTTTGCTCGTCCAAATCGGCCATTTTCTCCGACAGGCGGCGGCGGGCGCGCTCTTCTGCCAGGCGCGCGCGCTCGGCATCAATATCTTCGGGCTTTTCGGCAATGTCGGCCAAAACAACCACTTCTTTTTGGTTAATTTCCGCCATTCCGCCAAAAAGCGCGATATTTCCGACTTTTTCGTCGTCATAATAGCGCAAAACGCCGCTGGTTAAAATCGTCGCCAAAGGCACATGGCCACGCAAAACGCCCAATTCGCCGTCAATGGCCTGCATAATAACCATGTCTACATGCGCATCCAAGGTCGTTTTAATTGGCGTAACAATTTTAAGGTGAATCTTTTTGTCCATATTATTCACCCCTCAACTATTGACTGTCTTTAAAACGCTGAATAACGTCGTCTATGCCGCCTGCGGTAAGGAACATCCCTTCCGGGATATGGTCATGCCGACCTTCAAGAATTTCGGCAAAACCGCGCACGGTTTCCGCCACGGGCACATAACGCCCAGGGAAATTTGTGAATTTTTCGGCAACGAAGAAGGGCTGCGACAAGAAACGCTGAACTTTACGCGCGCGCGCTACAATAACCTTGTCCGTTTCCGACAATTCGTCCATGCCCAAAATGGCAATAATATCCTGCAGCTCCTTATAGCGTTGCAGAATTTCCTGCACGCCGCGGGCGGTTTCATAATGCTGACGGCCCAAAATCACGGGGTCAAGAATCCGCGATGTGGACACCAGCGGGTCTATAGCGGGGTAAATTCCCAGCTCAACAATGCTGCGCGACAGCGCGGTCGTCGCGTCAAGGTGGGCAAAAGTGGTTGCGGGGGCGGGGTCTGTATAGTCATCCGCAGGCACATAGACGGCCTGCACCGACGTAATCGAACCCTTATTCGTCGAGGCAATGCGCTCTTGCAGCATACCAACCTCGGTGGCCAGCGTTGGCTGATAACCAACCGCAGAAGGCATACGGCCCAAAAGCGCAGACACCTCGGAACCCGCCTGAATAAATCTAAAAATATTGTCAACGAACAAAAGCACGTCTTGGCCCTGTTCGTCCCTAAAATATTCGGCCATTGTAAGGCCTGTCAGGGCAATGCGCATACGCGCGCCCGGCGGCTCGTTCATCTGCCCGAAGCACAATGCCGTTTTGTCAATAACGCCCGTGCCAACCATTTCATGGTAAAGGTCATTACCTTCACGGGTACGCTCGCCCACGCCCGCAAAAACGGAATAGCCCCCGTGTTCTGTGGCGATATTGCGAATAAGTTCTTGAATCAAAACGGTTTTGCCAACGCCCGCGCCGCCAAAAAGCCCGATTTTGCCGCCCTTGGCATAGGGGCAAAGAAGGTCAACGGCCTTAATGCCCGTTTCAAGCATTTCAATGGCCGCCGCCTGCTCGGCAAAACTTGGGGCAGAGCGGTGGATTTTCCAGCGATTGGCCTCTTTTGGCGCGTCCTTTTCGTCAATGGGTTCGCCCAGGACATTGAAAATTCGCCCCAAAGTGGCTTCGCCAACGGGCACGGAAATGGCATTTCCTGTGTCAAAGGCATCCATATTGCGCGTCAGCCCGTCTGTAGAGGACATGGCTATGCAACGCACAACCCCGTCGCCCATATGCTGCGCCACTTCGGCCACAATGCGCTCGTCGCCATTGCGAATTTCAACCGCATTATAAAGCGCAGGAATGGCCTCAACAGGAAATTTAATATCCAAAACCGCACCAATAATTTGTGTAATTCTACCAGTAGTCATAATACTCCTTTCAGTCGCAAGAAGTCAGAAATCAGACGGGCTGCGCCCTTTCAGAGGTCAGAATTTCTGACTTCTGACCTCTGACCTCTGATTTCTACTCTAATGCATTAGCCCCGCCGACTATTTCCGAAATCTCTTGGGTTATGGCCGCTTGGCGGACGCGGTTGAGGATTAAGGTCAGATTGTCGATGATGTTTTCGGCGTTTTCTGTGGCGGAGTCCATTGCGGTCATGGTTGCGCCTTGACCGGAGGCCGCGGCGGTTATAAGACATTCAAACAGCGTCGTTCCCAAAAATTTCGGCACAATATAGCTCAAAACCTCGTCGGCGCTTGGCTCAAATTTCATTTGCCCATATTTGCGCCCTTCTTCAAGGGGGAAATCGTCTGTAGAAACGGGCAAAATCCTAAGGCTTTTAGGGATATAGGTTATGGCGGACTTAAATTCGGTATAAGCGATATATACCTCGTCAACCTCGCCCAAATTGTATAATTTCATTATAAGCGGCATAATTTCGCGCGCGTCTTCAATTGTGGGCTTTTCGGAAATTCCGCTGAAATGCTCCACAATATTGCCGCCCGCGCGGCGCAAGAAGTCCCTGGCTTTATTGCCAATTGTTAAAAACGAAACCTCTTTGCCCTCGTCTGACAAGCTTACGGCCAAATTCGCCGCAAGCTTGGAAACATTGACATTATAGCCGCCGCAAAGCCCGCGGTCGTTGGCAATAACCACGATTAGGGCCTTTTGAAGCTTGCGATTGCCTTCAAAGACGGGATGCTCAAAATCCGGCGAGGCATGTAAAATATCGCCTATGGCGCGGCGCATATGCGCAAAATAAGGATTTGCCGCATTAAGCACGCCACGCGCCTTGGCCATTTTAGAGCTGGACACCAAATTCATGGCCTTGGTGGTTTTTTTGGTGGTGGAAACGGAGCGTATACGCCCCTTTATATCGCGCATTGTTGGCATCTAATTTCCACCTCCTATTCTTCGCCCTCGGACGGCTGGCGAGCGGGGGCGTTCGCCCCTACGGCCAATTTCGCCTCTAAATCGCCATTGCCTTTGAATTCCTCGATGGCCTTACGAAGTGCCGCGTCGATTTCCGGCGTAATTTCCCGCTTTTCAAGGATTTCTTTAAGCAAGCTCTTATGCTGAGCATGGAAATAATTGAGCAAATTCTCCTCGAAAACGCCAATGTCTTCGACAGGCACGTCGGACAGGAATTTATTCGTAACGGCAAAAAGCACAACAACCTGCTCCTCAACGGGCATGGGCTTATATTGCGCCTGTTTGAGAATTTCAACGATGCGCAGACCGTGGTTAAGACGCTCCAACGTGTCCTTGTCCAAATCCGAACCGAATTGCGCAAAGGCCGCAAGTTCGCGATATTGCGCAAGTTCTACACGAATTGGGCCGGAAATTTGGCGCATGGCCTTAATTTGCGCAGCACCGCCCACGCGGGAAACGCTTAGGCCGGGGTTAACGGCAGGGCGAATACCCGCGTTAAACATATCCGACTCAAGGAAAATTTGCCCGTCTGTAATCGAAATTACATTCG
Source organism: Clostridiales bacterium (assembly GCA_031277225.1). Taxonomy (GTDB): domain Bacteria; phylum Bacillota; class Clostridia; order Lachnospirales; family WRAX01; genus JAITMQ01. The sequence continues at coordinate 3,619 of JAITMQ010000165.1, forward strand.
TGGGGATATATGCCGTAACGTCGCCGGCCTGGGTTTCGATTATCGGCAGGGCTGTAATCGAACCGCCGCCATAATCGGCATTAAGGCGCGCCGCGCGCTCAAGCAGGCGGCTATGCAGGTAGAAAACGTCGCCGGGATAGGCTTCGCGGCCGGGAGGGCGGCGAAGAAGCAGGGACATGGCGCGATAGGCCACGGCATGTTTTGACAGGTCGTCATAAATTACCAAAACGTCCTTGCCTTGCTCCATCCATTCTTCGGCAATTGCCACGCCGCAATATGGCGCCATAAATTGCAGGGGCGCTGTGTCCGACGCATTTGCCACAACAACGGTGGTATAGTCCATTGCGCCCGTTTCTTCAAGCTTTGTAACAACACGGGCGACTGTAGAGGCCTTTTGGCCTATGGCCACATAAACACATATTAAGTTTTGGCCTTTTTGGTTAATAATGGTATCAATACAGATGGCGGTTTTGCCCGTCTGACGGTCGCCAATTATAAGCTCGCGCTGGCCGCGCCCAATGGGAACCATGGAGTCAATGGCCTTCATGCCCGTCTGCACGGGAACGCCAACCTCTTGACGCGTGATAACGCCGGGGGCAACCCTTTCCATAGGGCGCGTGGTTGTGGTGTTAATTGGGCCCTTGCCGTCAACAGGTTCGCCAAGCGCGTTTACAACGCGGCCTATAAGCGCATCGCCCGTCGGCACTTCAACAACGCGGCCTGTCAGGCGCACATCGTCGCCCTCCTTTATGGCCTCGTCCTTGCCCAAAAGCACCACGCCCACATTGTCCTCTTCAAGGTTAAGAGCCATGCCGAAAACATTGGCTTCTACGAAGTGCAGAAGCTCGCCGGCCATGGCCTGCTCCAAGCCAAAAACGCGGGCAATACCATCTCCAACCTGTATGACCTTCCCAACCTGGGCAATATCCAGGCGGGCGGTATATCCTTTTATTTGCTCTTTGATAACAGAGCTGATTTCTTCAGGTCTAAGACTCATTTTTCACCTCATTATTAAGCTAACAGCTGTCGTTTCAGCATACCCAGCTGATTCTTTAGGCTGGAATCGAATACATGACCATCCACTTCAACCCTAAATCCTGCGATAAGCGCGGGGTCGAGAATAAAGTCAAAATCAACGGTTTTATCCAGCTTTTTGCCCAGAACCTCGGCAATTTCGTTAAGCTTAGGTCTTGACAGCTCGGTTGGAGAATACAAAGTGGCGCGCGCCACCTTGATGTATTCATTGTATAATTCGTTAAATTTTCGCAAAATCCCAAGAAGCTCGCCTTGCCGCCCGCGCCTCAGAACAAGGTCCATAATTCCGATAAAATCGTCGGGAATCTTGCCCTCGAAAATGGCCTTAATTGTCGTCATTTTCTCGGCGGCGGAAATGGAAAGATGGTTAACCACGGCCATAAGCTCGGCATCCGACGCTAAAACATCGTGAATTTCCGTTGCGGCTTGGTTATATTCCTTCACTTGGTTTTTTTCAATTGCGATTTCAAAGAGGGCCTTTGTATAACGCGTAACCGCTATCCTTTCCATACGGCATCCCCCAATTCAACAATGGCTTCGTTAAGGATTCGGTCTTTTGCCGCCTCGTCCATGCCTTGGCCCATAAGCCTTTCGGCCATAAGCGCGGAAACCTGGATAATTTGGCTTTTCATCTCATCCTTAGCTTTTTCTTTTTCCCTTTCAATCTCAAGCTTGGCCCTGTCCATAATGAGCCTTGCTTCATCATTGGCACCTTGAATAATCTCGGCTTCCTTTTGATTTGCCAGCTTGCGCGCGTCTTCTAAAATGCCGTCGCGCTCTTCATTGATATGGCTTAGCTTGCCTTCATAAAGGCCGCGCTTTTCTTCGGCCTCTTTCATGTCGGCGGCGGCGCGAGCAAGCTCGCCCGCAATGCGCTCGCGGCGGTTATTAAGGAAATTTTTAATGGGCTTATTAAGCAATCTATGCAAAATAAAGATGATAAACGCCGCATTAAGCCACAAAATCCCCATATCAATCAATGTCTGCAAATCAAAACGCAAAAACCAAGAATTCCCATTCGCGCTAAGTACACTAAATTGCAATAATTCCAACATTGGGCCTCCTCTCCAAAACTAGCATCTAGTTTCTAGTTTCTAGTTTCTAGGTTAAAGTCCCATGGCAACTTCGTACATTCCAATAAATGGATTGGCGAAAATAAGTATCAAGGACACGGTAAGACCGTAAATCGCGCCTGTTTCGGCAACAACGGAACCTAAGAGAAGCATGGCACGAATTTGGCCTGCTGCCTCGGGCTGGCGGCCAACGGCCTCAACGGCGCGGGCTGTCGCAATACCTTGTCCTAAAGCGGGTGCCATACCTGCCAAAACGGCAATTGAAGCACCGAGAATGGAAGCAACGATTATAGACGAAATGTCGCCACCCATAGTGGAATAAACCACATCCTGCATGGAAACCATAGTAACCATGGCTGTTTCATAAATTTGTGTAAGCATTCCTGTTCCTCCTAAATGTTAATTTCTGACTTCTGATTTCTGATTTCTAAAAATCTTCCTTCGGTGCTTTCATCATCATGAAATACATTGACAATACAACGAATAGCAATGCGTGAAGCAATCCTATTGCGATGTCAAAGTATAGCGATAGAAAGCCCGGAATTCCAATGGTTAAGAACCATGGGAAAAGACCATACATCAAGCCCATAAGAATCAGTCCGCCAACCATATTGCCGAAAAGACGCAATGACAGCGAAACCGACCTTGAAAGCTCACTTAAAATATTGAGCGGCGCAAATATGAAAACGGGGCGCAAAAGCAAGTCTTTAAGATATTCGCCTCGTTTCATATTATAGCGGATGCCCATAAATTGGATGAAGATAACGGATGTTAAGGCCAGCGGGAAAGTCATTGCAAAGTCCGCCGTGGGCGGGCGCAGGCCGAAAATTCCGCTGATGTTTGCAACCATAATAAAAAGGAAAAGCCCAAAGAACCATGCGCCAAAATATGAATAACGCTTGGTCATAACCGACACGACAAAATTGTCAAATGCTTCGACAATGGCTTCTATTATGTTCTGAAAGCCTGTGGTGGGCACATCGGTGAACTTTTTGATTTTGACGCGGGTTACTATTGCAAGGGCAATCAAAGCCGCACCTATAATCCATGTGGAAATAAGTGTGTCGGTTATGGGAATGACCCCAAATAGTCGGGCATGTTCGGTAATATTAAAGTCTATAAAAATCACTCCTTTCCTTTAGATTTAGCTTTCTTGCGTTGCAAATATTTTATTAAATAGGCCGAAACAGTCAGCGAAGTGCCGGCTATAACAGCCCCAATGATGCCAAAAAGACTAAGAAAATACGCGGACGCAAAAAGCGCCGCGACAGTTAATAAAAGCCTTGGTAAAATGCCGATTCCTATTCCGAGGGCGGCATGTTTTACGTCTTGCGACAAGGCTTTTTTAAGGGAAAGTTCGGTTAAAATTACCTTAAGCATGGACATTAAAACGCCGATTCCCATGCCCAGCAGGAAACTTATGCGCGGGGCGGGCGGCGTGAAGGGCGAACCAAAGATGGACGCCACATTTACGGGATTGATGGGTACTAAAAAGAACCCGATTATTGCCGCCGGGATGGAAAATATTAGAATTCCTTTCAGAAGACCTTTAGCCTCGTTGGACAAGCCCACGATTAAAACCTTCTTTCTTATTCGGGCGACCGAGGGCGGTCGCCCCTACAAAATACTGCATTATTCCGCTTAAAATCCTTTGCGAGGCAAAACCATCCCCAAAAGGATTTTCAGCTTTTGACATCCTTGCGTGTAATTCGCTGTCCGTGAGCAATTCGGCCACGGCTTTATAGACCGACTGCTCCCCATTCCCCGCAACAACCAAACAACCCGCCTCGACACCCTCCGGACGCTCCGTAACCCGCCTAAGCACCACAACGGGTACATTATGATGCGGCGCTTCCTCTTGCAGGCCGCCCGAATCGGTTAAAACCAGATGCGAACGGGCCATAAGATTGTGCATATCCTCAATATCCAGCGGATTAACCAGGTGGATGCCCGACTTTTTGCCCAAAATCTCATGCACAGTGGGGCTTACGGCGGGGGAGGGATGCACAGGATAGACGATTTCGGCGTCGGGAAAGTCCGAGCCAATGCGTAGTGCGGCGCGACAGATTTCCCGAAGCGGTTGGCCGTGATTTTCGCGTCTGTGCGCCGTCAAGGTCAAAATTCGCCTGCTAAAATCCAAGGAATTTAATGCCTGCTCCTTGAATTTATAATTCGGGCGAACCAGCCCTGCGGCGGCATCAATTGACGTATTGCCCGTAACAAAAATCGCCTTGGGGTCAACATTTTCGGCCAGCAAATTGGCGCGCGCGGCCTCGGTTGGCGCGAAATGCAAATCCGCGCACACGCCCGCCACCCGACGATTAATCTCCTCGGGAAATGGGGCATATTTGTCATGCGTGCGCAACCCCGCCTCCACATGACCAAGGCAAACCCCGGAATAATAGGCGGCCAGCGAGGCGGCGAGCGTTGTCGTCGTGTCGCCGTGGACAAGCACCAAATCGGGGCGAAGTCGCTCAATTACGCCCATAAGGCCGTTTAGAGCCTTTGTGGTAATTTCTGCCAAGTCCTGCCCCGCGCTCATGATGTCAAGGTCAAAATCGGGCAAAATCCCGAAAATTGTAAGCACCGAATCCAGCATTTCGCGGTGCTGCGCCGTAACGACAACCTTGGAATCAATCAGCGGCGAATCCGCCAAAACTCTGACCAAAGGTGCCATTTTAATGGCCTCGGGCCGCGTTCCAAACACGCTTAACACACGAATCATCAAATTACCCTCGTGTACTCTTTCGACTTTTTTAAATTGCGCAATTCTTTAACGCAAATTTTCATGGTCTTAATCGACCCATTTGCGTCCATAACCCGCACTTTTTTAAGATTGGGCTTCCATGTGCGCTTTGTGCGGCGCGAAACCTTGCTTCTGGTCATAGAAATTTTATGCCCAACCTGCACGCCTTTTCCGGAAATTTCACATCTTGCAGCCATATCACACCTCCTAGAGCGTGTCGACGCAGAGCACGCTCAGATTTGAGAGCTGATTTTTCGCAGATCCGAGTGATTTTTTTCGCCGCGTGCCCGTGGCACGCAAGAAAAAAATCGCGAAGGAGATGCGGAAAATCAGCCGAAAAGGTGAGCGCGCAATCTTGCGTCGGCACGCTCTAACAAAATAAAAAAACAAGCCTCAAACGATTATACCAAAAACCCGCAAACAATGCAAGACAAATTTTTGGTAAAGGCACCTAGCGAAGAAACGCTCGAAAATCTGACGAAAGCAGGTTTCCGTGGAGGCCTGTTTATAAAGCGGAGCAATAGCCGCTTTGATTTATATTATTTTCTTGTCCGCATTAATAAGCTTGCGAAAATCGCCCATAATTGCGCGCGGAATGGGAATGTCCAGCATTGTAATCAGTCCCGGCGCGGCGTTTATGGTCTGCGGGATACAATTTATGGCCATGGCGATTGTGCCGAGGCCGCCCTCGATTTCGGGATTTATGGCCATTACTATGGGCGGCGTGCCCGTAAGGGTGATATAGTCGCCTGTGCTAACGCCGGCCAGCTGCGGCTCGATTTGTTGCGGATGATACATGTCGATTATAACTTTGCCGTCATTTAGGGCTTGGGCGGTCATATTAACGCCCGCAAGATTGCCAGCGGCGGCGAAACCATGCGGAGATTTGCGGTCAACTTCTGTTACAATGGGTTGCATTTGTTGCTTAAACTCATTGTATTCAAGCCCTATGCCTGCGGCAACCATGGCAATGGACTCCGCAAAGCCCACATGGCCGGAAACCTGCCCTTTGGCGGATTTTTCGGCGAATTCTTCGGGACTTAGGCCAACGCCCTGCTCTTCCATAACCGTGCGCCCAAATGGCGACAAAGAGTTGACGCGCTCGCATTTAACGGCCTTAACGTCAACCATTGCGGCAGAAAGCACAACGGCCAGCAAATCCATAACCATGCCGGGATTTATGCCCGTGCCAAGCACCGACACGCCGTTTTTGCGGGCGGCCTCGTCGATTTTTGCGGCAAGTTCGGGCTGCCCGGCGGCGGGCCAGGCCATTTCTTCGGCGATTGTGATAACGTTTACGCCTTTGTTCACTAAGTCGATAATTTTTGGGGCGGCGGCGGCGGTGAAGCTGTCCGTGCAAAGCAAAACCACATCGCAGCTTTTTTCGGGCACGACTTTGTCGATGTCGTTGATAATCGGCACATCGGGTTGCTCGCCCTTCATGCCTAAAATCTCGTACATAGTTTTACCCTGCCGCCCAACATTCCGGCAGCAAATGCCCGAAATTTCAACGCCCACCTTGCCCAAAAGCGCACGAGCCATCCCCTGACCCATAGCCCCAAAACCCCAAATTGCAACCTTTACATTATTCATAAAACTCCCCCTATCTCCCAATTGTCGCCACAAGCACGGCTTTTATGGTGTGCATACGGTTTTCTGCTTGGTCGAAGACTACGGAATTTTTGCTTCTGAAGACTTCGTCGGTAACTTCGCGGATGTCGTGGCCCAATTCCATCATGTCCTTAGCCAGCTTGGTTTCAAAATCGTGGAAGGCGGGCAGGCAATGCATAAAAATCGCGTCGGGATTGCCCGTGCGCGACATTGTGCCGGCACTCACCCTAAAGGGCGCAAGCATCCGCACTTTGTCGGGAATTTGCTCCTCTTCGCCCATGGAGGCCCAAACGTCGGTATAGACAACATCCGCGTCCGTTAGACAATTTTCGTCGGATGTAACCTCGATTTTGCCGCCATTTTTGGCCGCCAGCTCAAAGGCCGCCTCAAAAATGCCCAAATCGACCTTAAGCTCGTCGGGGCCATAGGCCACAAAATTCATGCCCATTTTGGCCGCGCCAATCATCCACGCATAGGACATATTATTGCGAATATCGCCGCAAAACACGACTTTTATCTTGTTTAGCGGCTTGTTTACATGTTCTTCAATGGTCATCATATCGGCCAGAATTTGCGTGGGATGGTCGACATCCGTAAGGCCGTTAAACACGGGCACGCCCGAATATTTCGCCAAATCTTCAACGACTTTTTGTTCAAAGCCGCGATATTCAATCCCGTCATAATAGCGTCCGAGAACCTTTGCCGTGTCCTCTAAAGACTCTTTTTTGCCCATTTGCGAGCTGTTTGAGTCCAAAAATGTTACACAGCCGCCCTCGTCAAACATGGCCACTTCAAAAGCGCAGCGGGTGCGCGTTGAGGACTTTTCGAACAGCAAAACAATGCTCTTGCGCAAAAGCGAATCCCCAATAATGCCCGAACGCTTTTTGGCCTTTAAATTATGGGACAAATCCAGCAAATACCGAATCTCCGCAGGTTCAAAATCCAATAAAGTCAAAAAACTACGCCCTTTTAAATTAACTGCCATAATTTGCTCCTCCTTAGCTTAATTTCTAGTTTCTAGCCTCTAGTTTCTAATCTCTAATCAACGGCATCGACATACATCTCGGCCCGCCGCGCCCTCTGGAGAGTTCCGACGACGGAATTTCGAGAACTTCAACGCCATTTTCCCTTAGAATTTTATTGGTTATATCATTACGATTATAACAAATCACAACCCCGGGGGCAATTGCCAGCGTATTTGCGGCGGCATTCCATTGTTCGCGCGCGGCTGTTGCGGCCGCATTTCCGCCGCAGGGAATGAGCTTAACATTGTCAAGTTCAAGCTCTTTCGCCAAAAGCTGCGCCAGCGGCAGGGGCGAAACTTCCACGGAAAATTCGCCCGCTTCCCGCCTTCTTAGGACATAGGCCGACGGAAGATTTAGCATGATATTTTCATAAATCAAGAATTTGCCATGGTCAACATTCGTAAAAATTGTGTCCAAATGCATACAATTATGCTGTTTTGGAATTTCAAAGGCCAAAATTGTGTTAATTTCGGCTTCGGCATCGGAAAAAATAACTTGAGCCAGGGCATCGATGGCGGCGGGATATGTGCGCTGCGAAATGCCCACAGCCACCACATTTGCCGACAAATTCAAAATATCCCCGCCCTCCAGCGAAAACGGCCAATGCTTCTTATAATAAAACTTGGTTTTGCCCTTAAAATCGGGATGATGTTCAAAAATAAATTTTGTAAAAATAGTTTCACGATTGCGCGCGGGATAGCGCATATGGCTGATTGCCACGCCATTTCCAATGGTCGCCATGGGGTCGCGCGCGAAATATAAATTCGGCATGGGGCGCGTTATAAATTGCGATTCGGGGGATTTTAGGCGGCTTAAACCCGCGCCAAACAGCCCAAAACCAACATCCGTAAGGCTTACGCCGCAGGCGGCCTTTTCAATAAGCTCGTCCTCTCCAAGCCCCATAAAATATTCCGACAACGCCTCTTTATAACGCCCGACAAAAACCCCGCTTTCGTCAATCAATTCCGACACAAATTTGGCCTTAACATCGCCGCGACTTTCAAGGGCCCGGGCCGCCAAATCCGCCGTATAAAAAACCGTAACCCCCTGCTCCCTTAAAACCTCTACAAAGGCGTCATGCTCTTTTTGCGCCATGGCCAAATGCGGCGTGTCGTCAAAAAGCAAATCCGCGCGGGCATCGGGAATTACGCCCGAAAGCTCTGCCCCCGGCCTATGCACCAAAACCTGCCTAAGTTGCCCAATCTCACTTTTAACTTGAATGGCCTTATCCATAAATCCACCTCCGATATAAGTATATCCCATAGGAAACGATTGGTCAAGAACCTAGTGCAAAAATAATTTTTGAATATATCAAACTTTTTTTTGGAAATTGCGTATACTTAGTAAATACGGAATTTTAATGGAGGGATAGTATGCAAGAAGAGAGAATTCAGGTTTTAAAAATGGTTGAAGATGGGAAAATTACGGTGGACGAGTCCATAAAGCTGTTGGAAGCCTTGCGAATTGGCGAACCCGCCGCCGATTTTGAGAAGAAATTCAATAAGTTTGCAAGCGATACTAAGGAATTCTTCAAGGACATCGGCAAAAAGGTTAATGAGCTTTATAAGGGCGCAGAGCCGAAAATTAAGGAAGCCACCAAAAAAGTGGCGGCCAAAACCGCCGAAGTAGCAGACAATATTTCCCAGAGCCTTAATGAGAAGATTAAGAAGGCGGATGAAGAGTGCTGCGCCCCTTGCGACGCGCAGGAAGTGCCGGCCGATAATGGGCCGCCGCCGGAGTCGCCTGAGGGCGAAATTAAGAATTAAGAATGAATAATGAAAGCCGCCCGAAAGTTTGGGCGGTTTTTTCTTTCCCGCAATCCATCCATGCTCGGATGATTGTTGCGCGCTTCGCGCGCCACGGGTATGCGCGGCGCTTCGCGCCCGCGCTCGGTAGATATGCCGTCATTCCCGCGAAAGCGGAAATCTCCTGCCTTAATGGGGGATTCCGCGTCAAGCGTGGAATAGCGGGCATATGGTCAAGGCAGTTTTTTCCCGCAATCCATCCATGCTCGGATGATTGTTGCGCGCTTCGCGCGCAACAAGGGGGGGCGGGGGGGGGGGGGGGGCCCCCCCCCCCCGCGGCGAAAAAAAAAAAGGGGGGGAGGGTGGGTTAATGGCCCTTAGCCGGGTTTTTTTGGGGGGGGAGGGGTT
>JAITMQ010000013.1 GCA_031277225.1 Clostridiales bacterium
GGCCTTGCTTTGGGAAAGGTGGATTCCCGCACTTTCTCAATCAATTTATGCAACAGCAGCAGGCCTATTCTTCGCGGCTCTCTATTTGCGGGTTAAGAATTTGTGGGTATAATATTCAAGAACTTAATCCGCAAAATTTTCGTGCATTTTCGTGCATTTCGTGGTTAAATTTTTTAACCACGAAATGCACGAAAGCCACGAAAACGTAGCCAGACATTTTAAGCTTTGCAAGCGTTACTTTAGCCGACTTCAGTCGGCACTCACCGCCTCATCTTCCGCCAAAGTCCCCGCCACGATATTCCGCATTTTCTCCTGCGTTTCCGCAATGTCGATAAAATAGCGGTGGGTGGTTGGCGAAATGGGGCGCATCTCGCCCGGAATCATGTGAAAATTCACATTTTCGGCATCCAGCACATCCAATATGCCCTGCCGCAAATAGCTTTCAATGCTGCGAATTCCAATATCTGTATTGACATGCTCTAAAAAAGTTCTGGCAAGCGCCAAAGGATTGCTCATAAGAGCATCCATGTCCAAAACCTGCACAAAAAACGCCCTCATGACATTTTGCGCCGTGCCCATTCTAAAAAAGTCGTCGCCCGGCACATTTCGCGCGCGCACCAATTGCTCGGCCTGCCGCCCGTCAAGACGCTGATAGCCCCGCCGCAAATTAATTGTCCAGCCCGTAACCGCCTGAACATAGTGCAAATCCCGCTCGACATAGACATAAAGGCCGTCAATGGCGTCGACAATATTTCTAAATCCCGCAAGATTCATGGTTACATAATAATCAAATTCAATGCCAAAAACAGGCTCTAAAAAGCTTTTCATCAGGGGCAGCCTATTCGCATTGCCGGCGGTTCCGCCCCAAAGATTTCCTGTGCGATTTGGCAGTTCGTTAATTCGAAAAGGCCCTGTAGACGGCGCAGAGCCCATTTCGCGCCAAATTCGGGCTTGTTCCTCCGTAAGTTGAATTTGCGTGTCGCGCGGAATGGAAATTGCGTCAATCGAGCCGCGCTCGCCATTAAAATGCACCACAAGCATGGTGTCGGAAAGGCCGTAATTATCGAATCCGAGAAGCAGGACATTAAGATTTGGCAGGCTTTGCGACTGGCCGGGCCCCGAAGACGCGCCACCGCCGCCACCGCCGCCACCGCTGACAATTTCGCCCGTGGGCGCGCGGCTGATGCTGCCATGCATTGCAAAATTATACGACAAAAGGGCCGCCACAACGACAACCAAAACGCCCACCACAGCAAGGGCCGAAAGAGTTAAAATTTTCACCAAAGGCTTTTTTTCCATCATTTCAACAACCCCACTACATGACAAACGCATGGCGTTTGTCAATTAATAGTTAATGATGAATAATGAATAATTGCGGAACCATTCATTATTAATTGTTCATTATTAATGCGAATTAACCGTTAAGCGTCATTCCCGCGAAAGCGGGAATCCCCTGCGACATAATCCGTCATTCCCGCGAAAGCGGGAATCCCCTACCAACTTCAGGGGATTCCGCGTCAAGCGCGGAATGACGTTATGACGCGCTTTCAACGGTTGATTCGCGTTATTAATTATTCATTATTAATTATTCATTATTCATTGACAAACGCGTCAGCGTTTGTCATAACCCCCACTATCTTTTCTGCCATTTCCTCGAATTGTTCTGCGGTAAAGCTTTTGCGGGCGCGAATTTCGCCCTCAAAGAAGGGAATGATGTGCAAATGGAAATAAAATACAACCTGGTCTGCCGCAGAACCGTTGTTTTGCAAAACTTTTATGCCGTCGCAATTTGTGGCCTGTTGCACGGCCTTCGCAATTTTCGCCGCCATGGGATATAATTTCGCCGCAGAATCCTCGTTAAGGTCAAAAATATCACGCGCGGGAATTTTTGGCAAAATTAAGCTATGCCCCATATTGGCGGGGTTTATGTCCAAAATCACGAAGAAGTCGTCGTCTTCGTAAACTTTATAGCTCGGCGCTTGGCCATTTATAATCTTATAAAAAATATTTTCGCTAAAATTCATAATTTCAACCCTTCCTTAAAATGTCAACCATGTCCAGTCGCTCCCACGGGAGATTTAGGTCATCCCGCCCAAAATGCCCATAGGCGGCGGTTGGCGTGTAAATTGGGCGGCACAAATCCAGATTTTGGATGATTGCCGCCGGCCGCAGGTCAAAATGCTTTTCAATCAGCGACAAAATCTCTTGGTCGCTAATTTTTCCCGTACCAAAAGTATTCACAGCCAGCGACAGCGGCCGCGCCACGCCAATCGCATAAGAAATTTGCAATTCACAAATATTGGCAAGCCCCGCCGCCACAATATTTTTGGCGACATGGCGCGCGGCATAGGCGGCAGAACGGTCGACTTTCGTGGGGTCTTTCCCCGAAAATGCGCCGCCGCCGTGGCGCGCAAAACCGCCATAACTATCCACGATAATTTTGCGCCCCGTCAGCCCGACATCGCCCTTTGGCCCGCCGATTACAAAGCGGCCTGTGGGATTAATGTAAAATTTGGTATCTTTGTCAATTAATTCCTTTGGGATAATTTCGCCGACAATTTTGTGCCGAAGGTCATGCTCGATTGTGGCTTGGTCGACATCCGGGGCATGTTGCGCCGACAGCACAAGAGCCTCAACCCGCTTAGGGCGGCCATCTTCGCCATATTCAAGGCTGATTTGCGCCTTGCCGTCGGGCCGCAAATAGGCAATTTGCCCGCTTTTGCGCGCCTCGTCCAGCCCGCGCGCCAGCGAGTGCGCCAAATGTACGGGGAGCGGCATAAAACTCGGCGTTTCATTGCAGGCAAAACCAAACATCATGCCCTGGTCGCCCGCGCCAAGGTCGCCAAAATCCCCGCTTAGGCGGGATTCCAGCGAGGCATCCACCCCGCGCGCAATGTCGGGCGACTGCCCCTTCACGGACAGGATAACTGCGCAAGAATCGCAGTCAAAGCCGAATTTTGCGCGCGTATAGCCGATGTCGCGAACGGTTTCACGTACAACACTTTCTATGTCAACATAACATTCAGTCGTTATTTCACCGGCAACAAAAACCAAGCCCGTGCTTGCCAAAACCTCGCAAGCAACGCGCGCATTCGCGTCTTGCGCCAAAATTGCGTCCAAAATTGCGTCTGAAATTTGGTCGCACATTTTGTCGGGATGCCCGCGGGTTACCGATTCCGATGTAAAAATTTTCCTCATCGCCACTCCTTAAATTGCGTCATAATTACATCATTCTACACCAAAACTCCCGAAATGTAAACCCCTTTCACAAAATTGTAAGAAAACTGCAATACGAGGGGATTCCCGCCTGCGCGGGAATGACGTTGGTGCTAATCATCATCGTCATGGTCATGATGATGATGGTCATGGTCTTCGTCTTTTGGCGGTTCTAGGCCTTCTATTATTGTGCCCGTTTTTTGCGAATAATCCCAAAGGGCGGCGCGGATGGCCTCTTCCGCCAGCAGTGAGCAATGGATTTTTAAGGGCGGCAGGCCCTCCAAGGCCTCCGTAACCGATTTATTGGTGATTTGCATGGCCTCGTGAATGGTTTTGCCTATAATCATTTCTGTTGCAATTGAAGACGTGGCAACGGCCGCGCCGCAACCAAAAGTCTTAAATTTTGCATCAACAATGACTTGATTTTCGTCAATATCCAAAAAAATCTGCATAATATCGCCGCATTTAACATTGCCAACCTTGCCCATGCCGGCGGCATTTTCAATTTCTCCGAGGTTTCGGGGATTCATAAAATAGTCCATGACCTTTTCGCTATACATCCAATCTCTCCTTTTCTATCGCGTTATGGCAACCTCTATTAACCTCATTCCGCCATCTTTTCGGCCAATTTGCCAAATCTTGCCTTTCGAGGAAATGGCGAATACGCAGGGGTATGCGCCATTTCCTCGAAAGTCAATCTTTGACAAATTGACTCGAAAATCTGGCGAAAGCAGGTTAATAGAGGTCGCCTTATTATCCGCTATAAAGCGGCGACATCGCCCTTAGCCTGCTTACAATTTCCGGCAAGACTTCCAGTAGCTTGTCCAATTCGGATTTTTGGGTATCTTTTCCAAAGCTTAGCCGCAACGAGCCATGCGCCATTTCGTGGGGCAGTCCCATGGCCAAAAGCACATGCGACGGGTCTAATGAACCCGAGGTGCAGGCCGAGCCGGAAGATGCCGAAAACCCTTTAGAATCAAGCAAAAGCAGAATTCCTTCGCCTTCAATAAATTCAAAAGTTATATTCACATTGCCCGGCAGCCGCCGGGTTGGGTGGCCATTAAGCCGTGAATGTGGGATTTTTGTGAGAATTTCGGCAATAAGAGCGTCCCGCATTTTGCGGTGATTTTCGGACAGCGCGTCCATTTCCGCCATGGCCAGCTCAATCGCCGCGCCCATGCCGACAATTCCCGCCACATTTTCCGTGCCGCCACGCCGCCCGCGCTCTTGTCCGCCGCCGTGAATGAGCGGCGTCATTTTCACGCCCCTTTTTGCGTAAAGTGCGCCAACACCTTTCGGGCCATAAACCTTATGGCCGGAAATTGCGAGCAAATCGACCCCAAGAGCGGTTACATCCACGGGAATATGGCCGACGGCCTGGATTGCGTCGGTGAAGAAGTAGATTCTTTTTTCGTTGCCTCTTTGGGCGTTTAATTCCGCGAGAAGCGCGCCAATTTCAGCAATCGGCATAATCGTGCCGACCTCGTTATTGGCCATCATCACGGAAACCAAAATCGTGTCGGGGCGAATGGCATCGGCCACCTGTTCGGCATGAACCATGCCAAATTCATCACAGGGCAGAAAAGTAATGTCAAAGCCCTGTTTTTCAAGGGATTTTGCGGCATAAAGCGAGGCATGATGTTCCACGGCCGTTGTAATAATATGCCTGCCGCGGCCGCCATGCTCAAGGGCAATGCCTTTAATTGCCCAATTTACGGCCTCCGAGCCCGAACCCGTGAAGAAAATTTCATTGGGCCGCGCCGCAGAAATCGCCGCCGCAACCTTTTCCCGCGCCGCATCCACGGCGGCCTTTGCATATCCCGCCCCCCTATAGATGCTGGAAGGATTTGCATAATTTTCGCTCATAAATTCCATCATGGCATTAAGCGCCTCGGCCCTAAGTGCGGTTGTGCCCGCATTATCAAGATAAACCACTTGCATTCTCCTCTTCTTTCAGCAAATCCGCAATTGTAGCAGAATCCACCACATTATTTATAGAATCAAAAAGTTTCGACCACAGGGGCTTAACCGTGCAGGAATTGCAGTCCGATTCGCCACAGGCGGCATCGTCTTCGACCACACAATCCACAGGAGCAAGCGACCCCTCTAAAACCCGCAAAATTTCGCCAATGGTGATTTTTTCGGGGCTTTTTGAAAGATAATAGCCGCCGCCCGCCCCGCGCACGGAAATCAGCACCCCGGCCTTTTTAAGCGGGGCAATAATTTGTTCCAAATAATTTTCGGAAATGCCGTGGCGAACGGCAATGGCCTTAAGGCTTACGCATTTGACACTTTGCGTATGATATGCAATGTCAACAACCGCCTTCAGCCCATAACGCCCCCTGGTTGAAATTTTCATAAGTCGACTCCCCAAACATCCCTATAACGCTTGCTAAAAGACTCTTCACAATCATTTGGCAAGATGAATTCCTTCTCGAAACGCTCGGCGGGAATGGGCGGCGAGAAATAGAAGCCCTGGATTATATCGGCATTAAGATTCACAAGAATCCTAAGTTGTTCAAGGTTTTCCACGCCCTCAACACAAACCACATAATTCATAATATGGGCCAAATTTATCAAAGCCCCTAAAAATTCCCTGCCCGTTTCGCTGTTTTCAATGTCGATAACAAAGGAACGGTCAATTTTCAGCTCGCAGACGGGAAGATGGCGCAGATGACCCAGCGACGAATAACCCGTGCCAAAATCGTCCAGAGAGATGCGCGCGCCAAGCTGCCGAAGCTCTTTAAGGGTTTGAACATTGCTTTGAGAAGACATTATAATGCCTTCTTCCGTAAGTTCTAAAAACATATTATACATTTGCAAATCATAGCGCGCCATAACCTCTCGCACTTCGTCGGTCAGCCCGCCCGACGCCGCCCGCTGTGGCGACATATTGACATTGACAACAAAATCATCATGCCCCGACACAATTTTCCATTTGGCGCATTGTTCGGCAGAAGTGCGGAAAATCCATGACTCCACTTCATTGAACACGCCCATGCTTTGAAGCGCGGGAATGACAGCACCCGGAGAAACGATTTTCCCGTCGGAATCGCGCCAGCGCAGGAGTGCCTCCGCCCCTATAAAGGCATTTAGCGAAATTGAATAAAAAGGCTGATAAAACACTTCAAAACCGCGGAAATCGTCGTTTATGCAGTCGCTTAATTCGGCCTCAAGGCTTAGACGCTCCAGATATGTTTTGCGATATTCCGCCTCAAAATAGTCCACAGAATTGCGTATTTCTTTGGCGCGGCGCAGAGCAAGCTCGGCATTAACCAAAACGTCTTCAACCTTGTCTTCGTTATTAAAGCCCGCAACGCCCAAAGAAACCGTCATCATCAAATGAATGTCGCCAACCAAAAGGCCGCTTGACGAATAATTGCGAATTTGTTCTGCAAGTTTTTGTGCGGGTTCTTTTCTCGTCTGTTTTATATAGACGACAAATAAATTATTTCCGAAATGATAGAGTTTGCCGTCAAAAGGCACAAGCATGGCCAAAAGCGCGCCATATTCCATAAGCATTCTGTCGCCGATTAAAAGCCCGTGCAAAGAGTTTATACTTCCGAATCCGTCAATATCTATCATGATAATATGCCCTAAAGTTTCGGGTTCGCGGCCTATGGCCTCGTCAATTATGGTCTCCAAATCTTGGTAAAAGGCGGCGCGATTGGGCAGGCCCGAGCTGCGATTTGCATTCATGGCCTCGTCCATATATTGGCTGTAATTGCTCATTGTGTCAAGATTTATAAGCGAGCCCGCAATCAAAATCGGCGTGCCTTTTTCGTCTGTAGAACATTTGCCCGAACAAGCCACCCAAAAAGGCGAAGATTCCCGCCCCTTAAGGCGAAATTCCACCTTAAAATTGTCGGTTTCACCCGTCATAATTTTGTCGATTGCGGCCGTGAAGGCCGGGCGGTCGTGCGGCACAATGAAATTTAGCCAGGTTTCCATGCCATTTTGCATTTTGCGGCTTCTAAGCGGCACCAAATCATAAATTTTTGACGAAAATTCAAATATGTCCTTCTCTAGGTCAAAAACAAAAACGCAGTCGCTTGAACCCTCGATTATAAGGGAATTCAGCTCCTCATTGCGCACCTGATGCGTAATATCCAAAATAGAGCCGGCCAACATGTCGGGGCTTTGGTCAAAATTTCGCGAGCATTTTCCCCTTAAATGCAGCCAGCGCAGGGCCTTTGAATGGCCGTCGTAAATGCGCAATTTTAAGTCAACGGTATCACTTTCATTGGCATTTATTTTGCGCATGGCAAAATAGATTTCTTCTTTTTGTGTTTCGGATGTGGTCATTGTCGCCAGCCAATTCAGGCCATCGTCCACAGGATTTGAATGTATTGCATAATCATTTACAAATTCGTCATTAAATGCAATTTTGCCCGTTTTAAAATCATAATAAAAAGTATATTTAGACGCGCCCTCAAGAGCCAATGTGCTGAGAGTGTGCAGGCGCATATTGGCGGAATAATCGGTTATGCCGCCCAGAGCCATCTCCCTCTCATATACAACCTTAATCGACAGCCACTCATATTTTTCCAAAGCCGAAGGGAAACGAAACGCCAAAAATTCTTCTTCGGCCCATGTGCCGTCAAAAATTCGCGCAAAGGCCTTGCGCGCAGAGGTTTTGTCGTGAATATGAACCTGCATTATAAAATCGTCATAATGTATGACGCATTGCCCGCCTTCAATTTCTTTGCAATATTCTATGGACATTTTTTCGGCGGCCTCGGGGCTAAATTGCATAATGCCCGAATTTAAGTCCATGGAAAAAGTGCCTATAAGGTTGGTTTTAACAATCGCGCTCAGTCTTGAAAATTCCTCTCTAATATCCATGGCCCGCACATCCTTTACCCCAATTTTATTTACCACTTGCTAAAGCTCGAATAAACAGTTATAATCATTATAAACCTATTGCAAGAATTTTTCAATAGTTATTTTTCGTTAAGGAGGATATTATGGGCAAAAAAATTCTGGTTGTGGACGATGAGAAGAATATTGTGGATATTGTGGCTTTTAATTTGCATAAGGAGGGCTATGATGTGGCCGTGGCGCGCGACGGCGAGGCGGCACTTCTGGCATTCGACAAAGAAAAGCCCGATTTGGTGATTTTGGACTTAATGATGCCGAAAATGGACGGCTTTGAAACCTGCCGCAAAATTCGGGAAAAGTCGCAGGTTCCTATAATTATGCTGACGGCGCGGGCGGAAGAAGTTGACAAGGTGCTGGGATTAGAGCTTGGCGCGGACGACTATGTCGTCAAACCCTTCGGCGTTAGAGAGCTTTTGGCGCGCATTAAGGCCAATTTGCGCCGCAAAGCCCCGCCGCAAACGCCGAGAGATTCTGCAAATCTGCTTGTTTTTGGGGATATAACCATAGACACGGGGCGTTATGAAATTCGCCGAAATAATATCCCGCTTGACCTTACACATCGCGAATACGAGCTTACAAAATTTCTGGCCATGAATAATTCGCAAGTCTTCTCCAGAGAGCAGCTTTTGGAGCAGGTTTGGGGATATGACTATTATGGCGACGTGCGCACCGTAGACGTTACAGTCCGCCGCCTGCGCTCCAAAATTGAGGAAAATTCCGACAGCCCGAAATACATCCTAACCCGGCGGGGGGTTGGTTATTATTTTAGTAATGATTAATGCGGGCAATATGGTTAGGAGGTATAGCATGAGAAAAACTCTCTTCGTTGCGATTACAGCGATATTTCTTGTTTTCGTCGGCGGAATTGTTGCCTTTGCAAGCTCTGTTGCCGTGGAAATTGACGGGCGCAGGATTGCCTTTGAAGGCCAGCAGCCCGTTATAGTTGACGGGCGCACGCTTGTGCCCGTTCGCGGCGTTTTTGAGCAATTGGGCTATGTTGTGGGATGGGACGAAAGCACCCAAACCGCAATGCTTATAGGAAACGGAAACACAATTGTTATCAGAATCGGAAGCAGGAATTTTACTACAAACGGAAGGATGTTTACGCTTGACGTTCCCGCGCAAATTATCGGCGGCCGAACAATGCTTCCGCTTCGCTTTGTTTTGGAGAGCGTGGGCATGGCCTTGGAATGGGACGGGACACAAAACCGCGCGCAAATTTTAACGGCGGCGCAAGCCCCCGACGACAATCCCGCCGCCGCCATACAGCAGGCTTTGCAAAATTTGGCGGGCATATGGCGACAGCCGCAAATTGGCGGCGTTGGCGCGGGCTTCACATATTATCAATTTCACCAAAACGGCGCGGTTGATATTGTGATGGTTTCGGCCGATGGTTTTGTCGGCTTTGCGGGAAGGGGGCAATTTGCCCTTGAGCCTATGTTGCGAAATGGCGTTATTGACCGATTCGAGGTGATTTTCAGCTGTACGCGAAATATCAATGGTGTTATCTATGGCACGGAATTTTTCCGTGGCGACAGCTCAAGGTCTGCGGGATTGCATTTTTGGCTTGAAATCACGGCGGATTCTCCCCCAAGCCTAACCACGGGGCAGTGGAGCAGGGCATCTGCCATGCCTACGGGCGAGGGAATTTTGCCACCGCCACCGCCGCCGGGCGACGATTTGCCGACAGGCGCATTAGAAGTCGCCATTGACTTGCTATATAGCGTGGCCAGGATGCTTGAAAACGCAAATAACCGCGCAGGGAATTTTGCCCAGCAAATAAGCCAAACTTCGCGGCGTTCTCTCACAGAGGCATATAGTTTGTCCTTGGAGGCGGCTCGCTTTTTTGACACGGTCGCAGGCGATGTAACGCGAACCCTTAATGCCTTGCGCCCGGAGGCGCACAATATGCCGCCCGAGGTTGCGCGATTTATCGATTTGGCGGAAAGAAGGGTGTTCGCGCTTAGGGATAATGCGGCCACATTGCGCAGTCAATTATTGTTGCGGCAATCCGATGTTGATTTTGTCGTCCGTGTATTAGGGCCCAATTTTGCACATAGAGAATTGCTGGAGCTGGTCAATATCCTTCGCGGAAATCCCACCATTGTAGACCCGCCCCGCTTTGAAAATATGGAGCAACAAACGGAATTGTGGCGATTGTATGACAGCACTTGGCGGCTTGATTGGAGCGCCATAGAAGATATTGACCCGAATTTTGTCCGCACGAGAATCGGCAACGAGAATATTAGTCTGCGTCGCGGCGGGGATATAATATGGGCGCGTAATGATGCCGCAACCGGCCCGCATTTCAACATCTTCCCCTTCGACTTTCCCGAAATTTTTGTGGGCACATACACAATTGCGGGCAATCGTGTCGATGCCGTCTTTACGCATACCCGCTCAAATGACAATGCCTTTGAATACACCCTAACGCCCCTGCCTGCGCCCATGCATGAAACCTGGTATTTCCAAGTGCATGTGGTGCCGCTGCTTCATGAGGATGCCCTAAGAACACTCGTTCGCTTTGATTCAAATCCGGAGCAGGCAGGCGCGACAATAACGGGCACTTTCCAAAGAATATCGGAACTTTTTCACTA
>JAITMQ010000014.1 GCA_031277225.1 Clostridiales bacterium
TAATAACACACCATAGGAGCGATGTCAAATGTTTTTTCGGGTCTTTAAGTAACTATTTTCCCCGAAAAAATGTAAGCACTTTCCAAACCAGCCTAAAAATGACTTTTTCGGAAAAGTACGCTTTTTCGGAAATTTGTGTATTCAAATTAGGGGAGAGGTTTGGATTGTGGAGAATTTCTTCGGTATATATTGCATTGATACTTAGCGTATTTTTGTTGGCCATCCCGCCGGGCGGCTATGAGCAGATAATTGGGTTCAAATACACGCTGTTTTTGCTTATTTCCGGCGGCTATGTGGTATTGTCTTTGCTTTTGCGCGGCCAGCTCGCCGCAACCGGCATTCGCCCGATTGGGAATATTGGCAAGAAAATCAAAGACATTCCCTTAGCGGCAAAACTGCTGGTTTTATACATACTATTTGTCGGCATTTCCGCAATATTTTCGGATTATGGCGGGACATTTAGGGGGCCGTTTCGCCAAGAAGGCGTGCTGACTATTGCGATTTATGTGATGAGTTGCCTAATTTTGGCGAAATATTTTCGCCCGCACAAATGGATGCTATTTGCCCTTGGCGGCGCAACATTGCTGTTTTGCGCAATTTCATTTGTACAATTGACAGGCGCAAATCCCTTTACGCTCTTTCCCGAAGGCTACAATTACTATGGCGCGGGGGTGCATTTCGCAGGAGAGTTTTTGGGAACCATAGGCAATGCAGGATTGGGCGGCGCATTTCTTGGCATAGCGGCGGGCGTGCTGTCTATGGCATTGATAAAGCTTGACTTTAGGCTTAAATGGATTTTGGCAATTCCGCTTTTTATGTCGTGCTTGCTGATATTTGAAATGGGCGTGGATGCCGCCGTGGTTGCCTTAATTGGAGGCATTGTGCTGATATTGCCCGTCGCGATTACAAATCACCATGAAGCGACGCGCACATTCGCCATACTCTCCATAATCGCTTTCGCCTTTGTGATGTCCCAAGTGCTGAATTTTAGCTACGCCGGCCTAAGCCTTGCCATGCCGAATGCCCTGCTGATTATTGCAATTATCGGGCTAATCTCATTGACTGCGGCTTTGAGAATCTTCGGCGAAAAAATTCCAAAAAAATATTTTCGGCCCGTTGCAATTTTTGCCGCAATCGCTGTAGCGCCGCTTGCCATCCTTTACATATGGTTTTTTGGCCAAAACCACGGCGGCATGATAGGCGAAATCGCCGAAATTTTAAGGGGAAATTTAGATGTTGCATTTGGCAGCGGTCGGGTTTATATTTGGAGCAATATTTTTGAAAGACTGCAAGCAAGCAATCTTTTGCTTGGCACAGGGCCCGACACCTTGGGTCATTGGGGGATTGCGCCATTTATTGAATATGTTCCGGCACTTGGTGTATCGCTGATTACACAAATCGACACAGCGCACAACGAATTCCTGCAAATCCTTGCAACGACGGGGCTGCTTTCGCTTTTGGCTTATATGGGCGCGCTTGCAATCTTGGCAATACATTGGTTTAAAAATCCGGGCAACAAAATTTCGGCAATTGCCGGCGCCGGTGTGCTGTTTTACAGTATACAAGCCATGTTCGGCATTTCCATGTTCATAACCGCGCCGTTTTTCTGGGCATGTTTGGCGGTTTTGATATATTCGCAACAAAAAAATAAAGACAAGGAGGAAAGAATCAATGACAACTAAAAGTAGCTTGAAAAAGCTGATGGCGTTAAATTTGGCTCTCATTATGATTTTTAGCAGCATAGGCTTTACTTTTGCCGCTGAAAACGATGTTGGCGAAAATTATTACGCTTATTACGAGCAGGATGTGCCGGACAAAGAAGACGGCGACGAGGCCTTAAACAATGAGGACGACGCTGAGATTCCCGGCGAGGATGAAGGCATTGAAGCCCCGGGCGAGGAGGATATTGAAGCCCCGGGCGAGGAATGCGACAACGAGGCTTCGGGCGAGGAGGATATAGAAGCGCCGGAAACGGAATCTCCCGAAAGCCCGACTGTGTCGGGGGAGCAGGCAATCATAGCCACCAGCGTAGTTACTACTTGGGAGCAACTTCAGGCGGCAGTTTGGAATCACGCTGTGTCGACAATTGTGCTGGGGGCGGATATTACGGCTCACGTCGGTTCCGCATCTCTTTGGATTGATAGGGCTGTAAGGATTGAAGGGCAGCACAATTTATTTCTCGACGCAGGAATGATCTGGATCGAGGACTCTGGACATTTAACGCTTGATGGGCCTATTGTGCGTCCTAATCCTTCCGATTCACTACGCTCCGCTATTTTCGTGAGTGGAGGCACTTTTACTTTGGAAAGCGGTACAGTATTTGGAAATACGAACGTTGACAGCGTATATGTTGGCGGACAAGGCACTTTTAATATGATGGGTGGTGCACTTGAAAATTTAGACCCGGCAAATACAACCTCTACAGGTGTACTCTTAATAAGCGGTGGCATCTTTAACATGTCCGGCGGGATTATTAGTGGTTTTCAATGGCCTATCTTTATGATGAGCAATCAAGCTGTTTCCGTAAACATGACAGGCGGTACAATCACGGATAGTGGGTCGGTTAATGTTAGTCCCGGCTCAAGTTTTAATATGCAAGGTGGATATATTACGAATCTTACGAATTTCTTGTCTGTAAGTGTCATGGGCGAATTCACAATGAACGGCGGCAACATTCATAGCAATGATGAACATGGCGTGGTTGTTGGGGGCAATGGCCGATTCACAATGAACGGTGGCATTATACGGGACAATCATTGGAGTGGAGTGATTGTATTACCTGACGGCGTGTTCACAATGAATGATGGCAGTATCCATAATAATGGTTATGGCGGAGTAGGCACTTGGGGCGAATTCATAATGAATGGCGGCAGTATTCGTTACAATGAAGATTCCGGTGTGAATATCCTAACCAGTACTCAATTCAATGGTCGATTCACAATGAAT
>JAITMQ010000155.1 GCA_031277225.1 Clostridiales bacterium
TGCGGGGCTTGATTGCCTTGTGCTAGCATGGCCGTAGCCGCCTGTTGCAGGACATTTGCTTGCGTCAGGCGCATCATTTCGCGCGCCATGTCCGCATCCCTTATCCTTGATTCCGACGCCGACAAATTCTCTGCTGCAATGTTTAGATTTTCGATTGTAAATTCAAGGCGGTTTTGGAATGCTCCAAGGGCTGCGCGGTTTTCCACAACGAATTGTATTGCCGCGTCCAAATCATCCAGATGCGCCGCAATTTGCGTTTGGTCATGCCTTGCCACACCTACGCCGACACCCGTGCCGCGCAGCTCTTTAAGCCCATGATGACCCGAATTCGACGCAATGGAAGGGATTGACATCTTATCCCAATGCACCAAAAGACTATGGCCGCTGTCCGGCCCAACTTGCAGGATAACTTGGTTTGAAGTAAGCATTGATGTAAGCCCTTTAAGCCAGGTTGCGGCATCGGTTGCGTTGGTGAAGCCCGCCTGGGTAACTTCATGCCGCACATTTGTGCCGATTCCTCTGTTGGAAATCATATCCACAAAAGACACCCATACATCAACATGGCCATCTCTGTTAGCATCTAAATCGATAATTTCGTCGTTTGCATCTTTCAAAACATTATAGCGCGCAACAGCAAAATGTGCAGAAATTATGTCAAGACGAATTTCTTGTGCAAAATTTCTTGCGATGGTGTTGTTTAAATGTATAAATCTGTTTACTTGTTGATCTGCCGTAGCCAGTGCTAAGGCAGCCCCGGCAGCAGAACCGGGCTTGGGGGGTATGGGGCCGGCGCCATTTCCAAACCCGGACGCATCATTTGCGGCAAAACCCCAATTAGCAACAAAACTATCCCAATTATCAAAAACAAATTGGTCAAAGGCCGCCTGCAACTCGGCTCCACCCCAGGTTCCCTCGGCAAGTCGCTCTTTAATATGAGTGTTTTGATTGTCGCCGACCGTAATGCGCTCCAGGAAGTTTTCCGGCCCATCCCCCGCGCCTATGCGAACGGGGCCGCTAAGGTCAGCGACCGCGGTTTGCAACCAAAAGTTATCACGCAATGCGCCACCGACTTCAAACAATGCCTCAAAACGCCTAATATCGCCACTTTGCACAACCTCATTAGCCTCGGCAGAGCGCAACCAATCCATTAGGGCCTCATGTTGCTCGCTTGAAAAAGTTCCGAAAAAATGCCCTTGCATAGCCGCCATAGCAGAAGCACCAATCTCACCTGCCAAATTGATATGGTCTCGTTGTGCAGCGGTAAACGACGCAAAATCCGGCGGCACTTCAAGCGGCCCTGCCATTTCGCCATTAAACAACCCACGCCCGTTAAAAGTGGCGGTGTCGGCAATTCGCGCTACTTCTGCCATAAGCTGGCTAATCTCGTTTTGGATTGTAACGCGGTTGTCAATGGAATATGTGTCATTCGCGGCCTGTACTGTCAGTTCGCGCATACGCTGGAACATTTCCGTAATTGTCTGCAAATAACCCTCTGCCGTCTGGATTAAGGATATGCCGTCCTGCGTGTTGCGCGCGGCTTGATTCATGCCGCGAATTTGCGCGCGCATCCCTTCGGAAATGGCAAGCCCTGCCGCATCATCAGCGGCGGAATTGATTCTAAAGCCGCTTGACAGTCTCGCCGAGGCGCGGGCTTGATTATTGCCCACAAGCCCCAAATTTCGGTGCGAATTAAGCGCGAGGATATTTGTCCTCACGACCATATTTGACATTATAAACCACTCCTTCCATGGTGGAATCCCGTCAAAATCTATACATTTTGACAGGTTAGTTTTTTGCGACTTTTTCGTTTTTGAAAAAAGTTCTGCAACTCTATATCGGTGCGAATTTATCAAAACTTTAGCCCTTTTTAAAAGTTCCGTCAAAAGGTATACATTTTGACAGGCTTCAATTCCCCAAGCACGCAAAAAAGGACGCATATGCGCCCTTTTGGTTTATCTGTTATGATTGAAGGCTTGCATTACGGCGTTTTGCATTTCTCGCTCATAGCTACGGTTGCCGTTGTGGGTGCGGGATTGGTAAAAATGCAGGCATACATGGCCGTTTAGGCCGTTATTTTGTATTGTCCAGCCGGCATGTGGCATGGTGTTGATTGCGGCGGCCACGGTGCGGCCGTTAAAACTTACCAGCACGGGGCGCGCATCCCACGAAAAGCGGCCGCCGGACGAGGCGCGCATGGTATTGGTGTCTTCCTGCGTCCAGGTTTCAACATCGGCATGATTGCCATTTGAGAAGTTTCTAACAGTATATGTAAGTCCTGTCCAAATGTCGTAAACTTCGATTAAAGTGCCAATTGGCAGGATATTTCGCACATAGCTCCATGGGAGAAGCTCGACAGTGCCGTTTGGTGTGTTGTGTGAAGCCGCTCGCACGACCGCATTTTGGCTTTGGTTAAGGCCGACGGGTGCAAGGTATCTTGTGGCCACATAGCCGTTTAAATCGCCCAAAGTTACGGGATTAAATTCGCTATAGGGATTGAAGCTTAGAGCCTCAACATGCGTTCCCGTCGGCAAAACCACGATTATTCCGTGGTCAAGAGAAGGGCCGCTGCGCAGGCGCAAATTCACCGTTGTAACAAATTCCCGGTTTTCCTCGAAAATTTCATAGGCCTCGGGGTCATATGTAGTCTCATAGTCGTCGATTAAGTCATCCGCCGCGGCGGTGCTTGCCAGAGCCATACTTAGTAACAAAACTGTAACAATAAAAGTTAAAATCCGACTCTTTTTAGTCGGCGCAATTTTTTTATGTAACATCTTATCCCTCTTTCGTATGTTTTCGCTATATTCTTTTGTAAATTATTACAAACTTATTAATTTTCTTAAAAGTATTGTAACAATTATGTAACATCTTGTCAACGCAGTTTTCCACAAAGTTTTCCACAAAATTTCGACACAATAAAAAACCGCCTCTTGGCAGGCGGTTTAGCGACCTTTCGATTATCGACCACTGCAATAGAAATAATCCACCATATTCAGGCCAAAGCCCATGTAGACCCAATTATTGTTAAGCCGGCGAAAGCCGGCTATGGAGTTTTGGCCTATAAAAGTTGGGAAAAACCAGAATTGTTGGCTATTGTTCAGCCAAAAATAGCTGTTATTGTAGAGGCAACGGCGTATTGCGGCGGGGTCGGCATTGTGCAGGGCTAGGCCTGCATCGGGCATATAATCCGGCGGCGCAAAATGTGGCGCAGAGCCCGAATGTGGATTAAAATTTGTAGCGGGGGCGGGTTCGGGCGTATTTTGCGGCGGCGCGGCCACTTTGGCGTGCTCCGCTGCCCGAATAAAATCAATAAAGGCCTCTTGAGGGCAATCTAATTGTGAAAAGTCCATAAAATCTCTCCTTAAAAATTGCGGATATATCATGATATGAGAGCAATAGCAAAATGTTTAGCATAATATAAACGAATAATTTTTTTGGGGGAGAGAATGTGGGAAAAGGTAATTTAAAATTGCAAGTTGTGGCCGCCGAGGGCGCAGAATTAATCGCGGGCGCCACAATAATTCTAACGGATGAAAATGACAATATTATGTTTAAGCTGCAAACCGACGAAACGGGTCATGCGCCGGAGGTTTCTCTGCCGGCCCCGGATATTGCGCTGACAGAAGACCCCTTCGCGACAAGCCCGCGTTTTGCCGAATATACGGCGCGCGTTCAGGCATCGGGCTTTAAAACGGCGACTTATAGGGGCATAATGGTTTTTGACCAATCGACATCCATTCAGGTTATTACGCTTCATCCGCTGACCGAAGGGGCAGGGGAGGAGTCCGAAACCGTGGACATCGGCTTTCATGCGCTGGATGACCCCGTCATGCCCGAGCCGCAATATGAATTCGAGCAATTGCCGCCGAGGGTGCCGCGCGAGGTTGTCATTCCGAATCATATCAGCGTGCATTTGGGCCGCCCCGAAACGCCGTCAACCATAGTCCGCGTGCCTTTTATCGACTATGTTAAAAATGTGGCCTCGCACGAAATTTTCGACACATGGCCCGAACCCGCCCTAACCGCCAATATCTACTGCATAGTTTCACTAACCCTAAATCGCGTTTTCACCGAATTCTATCGAAAGCGCGGGCTAAACTTCGATATTACGAACCATACATCCATCGACCAAGCCTATGTGCATGGCGGGACGATTGGAAGCCGAATTTCAAGGGTTGTTGACCAAATTTTTAATAATTATTTGGCCGTGGTTGGGCATCATGAGCCGTTTTTGGCATTGTATAATGACGGCGTGGTGGCGAATTTTCCGGGTCGATTGTCGCAATGGGGTTCGTTTTTTGATGCGCGGGACAGGGGCTATAATGCCTGGCAAATTATTGAAAAATACTTCATTCGGCCCTTGGTTTTGCGGCAAACGAATATCTTTGAAGGCCCGCTTGAATCTTGGCCGGGAAGCCCGCTTTCTTTGAATTCGACAGGGATTTATGTGCGCACAATGCAACGCTATCTAAACAGGGTTTTGGGCCGCCACACGAATATTATTATCAATCCCGTTGACGGGATTTTTGGCGCGTCTACGCGAAATTCCGTTGTGGTTTTCCAGCAGATTTACAATTTGCCCGCCACAGGGGTGATAGACAGGGCGACATGGTATCAAATTGCGCGGATTTACGCCATTGAGAAGGCATTGTGGGAGATGCACAGCGAAGGAATTCGCATTGGAATTGGCCGCGTGCCGCCCACGCGCCTACTGCAAGAGGGCGCGACGGGCCCGCTTGTAACCGAATTGCAATTTTTGCTGGACTATATCGGAATGTATTATGAAACCATTCCTTTTGTGGCGGAAACCAGCCGTTTTAACGGCTTTACGGCCGCCGCCGCAAGGGAATTTCAGCGGGTTTTTGGTCTGAATATTGATGGCGTTGTTGGGCCGCAAACCTGGGCCATGCTCTATAATGTGTTTTGGGGAATTCGCGACAATGTTCCCGAACCCGCGCCCGAACCCGCACCGGAGAACCCGCCGGGTATGCCGAATTTTCCGGGCATACTTCGCCTCGGTTCGACGGGCGAGGCCGTTCATATGGTGCAACGCGCCATAACAAGGCTCTCTTCGGCCTTTCCGGGGCTGTGGATTCTTGCGGATGACGGGATTTTTGGCGAAGATTTGCGCAATGCGATTTTTACCTTCCAGAATATTTTCGGCCTGCCGATTACGGGGGTTGTTGACCAAACCACATGGGAGCGGATTTTCCGCGAATATTTGAATTTGCAGCCGGGCGGCGAGCAGCCGGGAGTGCCTGAATTTCCGCCGTTTCCCGGAAACCTACAAATGGGGGCGAGTGGCGAGAATGTGCGATTGCTTCAAGAGGCGATTAATCGACTTGCGCCCTGTCATCCGGGGCGGCTGTGGATTTTGAATGTTGACGGCAATTTTGGCGCAATGACCCGTGATGCGATTTTTAGCTTCCAGAGCGTGATGGGGATGCCTATTACGGGGGTTGTCAATCAAGCGACTTGGGAGCAGCTATTTAGGGAGGCCGCCGCCTGTGAGGGTGCGACACCTTCGCCTGAATTTCCTGCATTTCCGGGCAACCTTCAAATGGGCTCAAGCGGCTCAAATGTGCGATTGCTTCAAGAGGCGATAAATCGCCTTGCGCCATGCCATCCCGGGCGGCTGTGGATTTTGAATGTTGACGGCAATTTTGGCGCAATGACGCGTGATGCGATATTTAGTTTTCAAAGCGTGATGGGAATGTTGATTACCGGGGTTGTTAATCAGGCGACTTGGGAGCGGCTATTTAGGGAAGCGGCGGCCTGCGAGGGCGCAACACCTTCGCCCGAAGTTCCCGCTTTCCCCGGCAATTTGCAACAGGGAGCTAGTGGCTCAAATGTGCGGCTGATTCAAGACGCGATAAATCGCCTCGCGCCCTGCCATCCGGGGCGGCTGTGGATTTTGAATGTTGACGGCAATTTTGGCGCAATGACGCGCGATGCGATTTTTAGCTTCCAAAGCGTGATGGGAATGCCGATTACCGGGATTGTCAATCAAGCGACCTGGGATAGGCTATTTAGGGAGGCCGCCGCCTGCAGGCGCAGCCTCGCCGCCGCTAATATTGCCCCGCCACTTAACCGCCCCCTGCGCCTCGGCTCGACGGGCGAAAATGTGCGACTTCTTCAGCGCGCGCTAAATATTCCCGAAGACGGCATTTTCTCAACGCAAACAAGGGACGCGGTGCAAAATTTCCAAAGCGCGTCCGGGCTTGTGATTGATGGCGTTGTTGGGGATGATGTCATGTCAAAGCTAAATCAAACGATTCCTTTATTGCGCCATTTGCCTATTCTGTAGACGATTATGGCCAGAATCATATTCGTTGTCCAAGCGATTAAAAGCGAGAATATGAGCGCGTCGGGATTGCCCGCGTCGGGATTGATAATTTCGGGATTAACCCAGTCGGGGCGGCTTAAAAGCCACACAAAAAGATATGCCGTGGGCACTCTTATCACCATGGTGTTAATTATCGAGGCCCAAAGCGGGGACATGGCATCGCCCGCGCCGCGAATTGTGCCCCAAAGCACCATTGCGACGGACAGGGCCAAATAGCCCGGCGCAAGAATGAACAACATTCGGCGGCTTAATTCTATGATATAATGGGCATTCGGGTCTGTTGCGTCGGTGAAGGCGGCGGCGATAAAGCCCGCAAAAAGCAACACCGCGCCAATCAGCACAAAGGACACCAAAATCGACATTATACAGGCCTGTTTGGTGCCCCGGCTTATCCTGTCCTTTTTGCCCGCGCCCATATTTTGCCCCGCAAAAACCGTTGTGCCATTGCCAAAGGAAAAAATTGGCATGACGATAAAGCCGTCAATCCGCATAACTATGGTCATTGCGCCTATAAGTGCGGGCCCGAAATTATTTACAAGCGGCTGCACAACCATGGCCGCAACGGCTATAATTGCCTGTGAAGCCCCCGTTGGCAGGCCCAATTTTAAAATTTGCCGGGTATATTGCCTTTTTGGGCGCAAATATTCTTTGCCCATGGCAAAAGTTGTGCGCATTTTTAACAATTTTCGCAGGCATAACACGCTGCAAAGCCCCTGCGCCAGCACCGTTCCGGCGGCCACGGCGGGCATTCCCCAGCCAAAGCCGACAACGAAAAGATAATTTAGGGCTATATTCAAAATGGAGGAAATGGCGAGATATAGAAGCGGGGAGAAGGCATCGCCAAGGCCGCGCAAAATGCCTGAAAGCATGTTAAAATAGGCCATTCCCAATACGCCCCATAATAGTATATTTATGTAAATTACGCTGTCATCAATGATTTCCGGCGGTGTGTTTAGCAACGTCATCAATGGCCGAGAAAGCAGCGGGCCGACTATCATCAGCACAGCCCCAAAAATCGCCGTCAAGGTGATGGAATTGCCAATTGTATAGGACAAATCATTGCGCGATTTTGCGCCGAAATATTGTGAAACCATAATTCCCGCGCCCACGGCAATTCCCATCATTAAAACCATTATAAGGAAAAAAACGGGCATGGACGCGCCCACGGCCGCCAGCGCGTTTATCCCGACATAGCGTCCCAAAATCATGGCATCCGCCACGGAATAAAATTGCTGAAAAATATTGCCGACCAAAAGCGGCACCGTGAAAATCAACAGTTTTTTCCAGGGCGTGCCCTCTGTCATGTCAATATGTCCGAATTTATTTCTTAACCATCCCATTCGCTTCCAGCTCCTAAAATCACTTAAAGAATATCATAACAGAAAACAAAAGTTATTGCAAGCAGGTAAAGCGACAATATTATTTCAAGGAGGATTTATTATGATTGAGAAAGAAAGTTTACCCATCTATCCCGAAAAATTAATTCAGCTTGGGGATAATAGCGAATATGTGCGGCATATTCAGCGTTGCTTGAATCGAATGGCGCGGCGTTTTCCGTCTATTGGGCGGCTTGAAGAGGACGGGGTTTTCGGCTATGAAACTTTGGAGGCCGTAAAGGCCTTTCAACGCGCCTTTGGACTGGACGCAGACGGCATTGTCGGCATGATTACATGGGTGCGTTTGTCGCATGAATGTGGCATAGAATCAAGCGAAATTAGTGCCGCGCGTCTAACGGCCCGCCAAACCTTGGGATTTTTGGTGCTACGTTCAATGTTTAGATAAAGCCGCGGGATTTCAAGAAGGCCAGCAGTTTTTCGCCGCCCGGCAGTAATAGAATGTCGGAATCTTTGAAGCCCTTGATTAACAGCATGAAAATGGCATATAGGAACATTCCCGCCAAAACCGCAATGGCAGTCGAAACGCCGGGGCGGGCAGTCAGAATAAAGGCCGAATGGTAAAATGTAAATGCGCCCAGGCTCATTGCGGCCGAGGCGAATAAAGGTTTCAGCAAAATGCCCGAGAAATCGGGCTTTGTTTGCGTGTGTTTAAATAAAATTGCGCAATTTATTGTGGCCGTAACCAAATAACACAGGGTTGTGCCGATTACCACGCCATAAATATTGATTGAGGGATGCGCAACCAAGAAAAAAGTCGCGGCAATTTTCACCAATGCGCCCACCATGGCGGCCAAAATTGGGATTGCCGCGCGGCTTAAAGCCTGCAGAACGCCAGTGGCGATTTGTGAGGCCGTCAGAAAAATTATCGAAGGGAAGCCGACTAAAAACAGGCTTCCGCCCTCGGGATGGGCGGGAAAAAGCAGGGCGACGATTTGTGGGCCTAAAGTGGCGAGGCCAAAGGCAATCGGAATTGTCAGCAACATGCCGACGCGCAGGGCCGTGTTGATTTTTTCGTGAACTTCGCGGGTTTTGCTTAGGGCATTGGCGGCGGCAATTGCGGGAATTATGGCAATTGCCAAAGAGGCGGAAATGGCGGCGGGCAAATTTGTAATCGGGTTAAATTTGCCCAAAACTTGGCCAAAAAGCTCGTTAATTTGTTCTGCGCCAAAGCCCGCGACGGCCATGCGACTGCGCACAAGCCATAGGTCAATAAGATTCACAATGGAAAAAATTGCCGTGCCGATTATCATTGTTGTTGAGGTCGTTAGAATCGTTTTAACCAGCGTACCGGTCTTTTCATAGCTTGTATCCTCGCGGCGCGCGGCATTACGAGCGGCGCGGCGCACCTGTTGTATAATATCGCGGCGCAACAAAAAGTAAATGGCCGCAATGACCATAAAGCCCGCAACCGCACCGACGGTACTGCCCAGCGTTCCGCCCGCCGCGCCAAAATAAACCTCGGCATAACCCCGCTCCATGGCGAAATTCCAGAGGGTATGCGCCAAAATTACGGAAAAAATTGCGTTAAAGATTTGCTCTATAAGTTGCGAGGCCGCCGTTGGAATTGTGGAGGACATGCCCTGAAAATAGCCGCGAATTACGGCCATAATTGCCACTATAAAGACCGTGGGAGTCAGCATTTGTAATGCCAGGGCAGCACCCGGCATTCCGAAAATTATCCCCGTGATTTCTTCGGCGAAGATGAAGACGATTATTGACAATATTAAGCCAATCGTTGCGGACAAAATCAAGGCGACTTTAAAGAGCCTATGCGCGGCATGGGCGCGCCCGGCGGCGCGGCGTTCGCTAACAAGCTTGGCAATTGCGCCGGGAAGCCCCGCCGACGACATTACAAGCAAAAAGCCATAAACCGTATAACCAACGCCATAAACATAATTGCCCGCATCGCCGATAAGGTCTGTCAGCGGCAGGCGATACGCAAAGCCCAAAAGGCGCGCAAAAATGCCGGCAACGGCCAAAATGGCCGCCTGCCGCACAAAAGAGTTGCTATGAGAATGACCGCGCTTTTTGTCCATAATTCATTTTAGCAGAGTTTGGCAAGGATTGCAAATAAAATGAATCTTGTTTATTGATTTTGGATTGAAAATGGTGTAAAATATATTTAAGGCGGTGATTTTGTGAGTAAAAGGGATAAATTGCTGGAGCGGCTGATGTCCCGCCCAAAAGACTTTACATTTGATGAGTTGGCGGCATTGCTTGGACGCTTTGGTTATTATATTAAGAAGTCGGGAAAAACCGGCGGTTCGAGGGTAACATTTACAGATGGGGACGATTATTTACGGCTTCACAAACCACATCCAAGAAATATTTTGAAACCATATCAGGTTAACAATATTATCGTATCACTAAAAGAGAGGGGTCTTATATGAAACCTAACAATTATCTGCATTACAAGGATTATATCGGAAGCGTCGAATTTTCTGAAGAAGATGCGGTATTTTTCGGCAAAGTACTCGGTGTGAAATCCCTTATTTCTTTTGAAGGGGATAGTGTGATGGCACTAATTGAGGATTTTCGCAATTCCGTCGATGAGTATCTTGATTTTTGTGCCGAAGTCGGCAAAGAGCCCGAAAGTCCATTTAAGGGGTCGTTTGGTGTCCGTATAGAGCCGGAATTGCACCGCCAAGCCGCAATGTCGGCTGCCACAAAAGGTATATCACTAAATGCACTCGTGGAAGATGCCATAAGAAAAACTGTTGTCTGATGAAATTGCAAACAGGGGCGCGCATTGCGCCCCTGCTGTATGTATCTTTTGTTCAATTTTTGCTATTCTTCACCGGCGACTAAATCTACGTCCATCGCTTCAAGACATTCTCTGCCATAGCATGTTTCGACACAGTATTCGATGGGAATATTGACTGCAAGATTTTGCGTAACCGTAAAACGGAATGTTCTGTCGCGGTTTCTGCAACGTCTGTGGCCGGGGCGGATTTCAACGCCACCCAAACATTCAACTTCGGGCCTGCGCGCGTTTACTGTCGGCCGAATCGTTACGGGCACGGAAACCATAAACTCTTTGCGAACATTTCTGCTGCAAGCCTCCATTTCAAAGCAGGCTCTGTCGTGTTCGTCGCGGTCGCGGCAGGGGCCGCCGTCGGGCCTTCCGCGAAATTCCTCTAATTCCCTGCGCTCCAATTCCCTACGCTCTGCGTCCCTGCGGTCTAAATCCCTGCGGTCCAAATCCCTACGATCTAAATCTCTACGCATATTTTTTCCTCCTTCCTAATCACTAATATACCATCATATGTGTACAAACCGACTTGTGCTACAAAATCCCCAAGCCTTATGGCATGGGGATTGGGATTTCGAAGATTTCGTTGTCTGTGGCGGGGTTGCGCCTTGTGGGCATGATTTTTTCGTAGAGGTCGGGGGAGGTGGTTACGGCGACATGCTTTATGCTTGCGCATTTGGCCTTAATGTCGCCGCTGATTTTGCGCTTTAGGGCGGGAATTTCGTCTTTATCAAAATCGCCCGCCAAATCCAGGCCTATAACGGCCATGCCGCCGTTTAAGCTGACCACGGCATCGGCAATGTCGCCGTTTTCTTCCAAATATTGTGAAATGCTCGCCTCCAGCCTCTCTTCGCTGCTCTCAAAGTCTTGATATTCCTGCACATCGCCGTCATGGGCATTGCAGGCCGCGAGTGTAACAATTAAAATAAACAAAACCACAAAAAAATCTCGCATAAAATCATCTCCAATCCAATTTAAATAGTTTACAATAGTTTTACAAAAAAGCTTTGAAATTATTTGCAAAAAGTGATATAATATCCAGAGAATGAAAAAATGAGAGGGGGTTCCCGCTTTCGCGGGAATGACGATATGAAATTAGGAATGGTAGGTTTACCAAATTCAGGGAAATCGACGCTTTTTAATGCGCTGACAGAAAGCACGGCGGCGGCCGCAAATTATCCTTTTTCGACCGTTGACAAAAATGTGGGCATTGTAACCGTGGTGGACGAGCGTTTGCCCGTGCTTCAAGAAATTTACGGCGCGAAGAAGTCCACGAATGCAACCATTGAATTTGTGGACATTGCGGGGCTTGTTAAGGGCAGCCGCGACGGAAGCGGCCTTGGCAATAAATTTTTGGGGCATATTCGTGAAATGGACGGGCTTGTGCATATTGTGCGGCTTTTTGAGGACGAAAATATTCCGCATGTGGACGGCGAAATCGACCCGATTCGCGACATGCAAACCATTGAATTAGAGCTGATTTTTGCGGATATGGAGCAGGTGGACAAGCGTATTGCGAAGGTGCGCAAGGAAAATAAGGCCGGCAAGGGCGGGCGCGAGGAAATTGCGCTTCTGGAGCGGGTTATGAAGGGGCTTGAGGATGAAACGCCCGTTAAGGCCATGAATTTCACGCCCGAAGAGGCGGCATATTTGTCGGGCATGGGCCTGCTTAGCTTTAAGCCCATGATTTATGTGGCGAATATTAGCGATGAAGACTATGAATGTGTTTATGGCGACGCGCCGAAGAATCCCTTTATTGTGCCGATGCGGGAATATCTTAAGGAGCGTTATTGCGAAAATCGCGAGGTTTTTGTGGTGGCGGCAAGGCTGGAGGAGGAACTTATCGGCCTTGACGATGAGCAAAAGCGGGAATTTCTTGAGGTTGTCGGCAAGGAGGAACCCGTTTTGGATAAAATTACCAAGGCGGCATATGGTGCAATAAATTTAATCTCATTTATTACGGCAGGCCCGAAGGAAGTGCGCGCCTGGACAATTCCCGCGGGCACGCAAGCCCGCCACGCCGCAGGGAAAATCCACTCGGATATTGAGCGGGGCTTTATAAGAGCCGAAATTATAGACTTTGACACGCTGACGGAGCAGGGCAGCTATAACGCCTGTAAAGACGCGGGGCTGCTGCGGCTGGAGGGGAAGGAATATATTGTGCAGGAGGGGGATATTATCCTGTTTCGGTTTAATGTCTAGGGAAGGGGTGATGCATTGTACGAAATTTACTTTTACGAAGATAAAAACGGCAACAGTCCCGTACTTGATTTTATCGAAACATTGTCGCAGCAGAGCGATAAGAACAGTCGTGTAAATTCAAATAAAATCAATGACTTCGTGGAAGCTTTGAGCGTGTATGGAAAAGCGTTAGGAGAGCCGCACATAAAAAATATTGACGGCGAAATTTGGGAGCTTAGACCAATAAGAAATAGGATATTTTTCGCAAGCTGGAATAATGATGGCTTTATATTGCTACATCATTTCGTAAAAAAGACGCGAAAGACCCCGCAGCGTGAAATTGACCAAGCCAAGCGAAACCTAAAAGATATGAAAGAAAGGGGAAATAGGTTATGAGGAAATGGAGCGACATTCGGCATGAGTTATTTACGACTGAAGAAATAAGGGAAAGCGACCTTAGAGTTTCGATTATAGGTGAAGCCATAAAAGCACGAGATGAAAAGAAAATTTCACAAAAAGAACTTAACAATTTAGACAAAAAAGACGGCCTTTTGCTGGAAGACGCTTTAAGGATTTTAGCCCCACTCGGCAAAACTCTTGCGGTTGTGGCTATTAATGATTGATAAGGAGGAGATATTATGAACAACCAAAACCAAACCCCACATGAGCCGAGGAGGCTTATGAAATCGAGCACGAACAAGAAACTCGCCGGCGTTTGCGGCGGCCTTGCCGAATATTTCGGCCTGGACGCAACTCTAATACGCGTAATTTTCGCGCTATTCGGCGTTTTCGGCGCGGGCATCCTGGCCTATATAGTCCTATTGATTGTGATGCCCAAACCTGAATAGGATTCCCGCTTATCGCGGGAATGACGATTTTTTTGGAATAAGCCCGGCTTTTCCATAGTATCCTTTATTGGGGTGATATTATGAGAAAATTCGGGCCTACTTTGGCTATGCGCAAAAAACTCTTGGTAATAATGTCGGTAATGCTGTTTGCTCTCGGATTCCTAGGCTTTCGCCTGATTTACATACAAATAGTCGACGGCGAGATGTTACAGACGCGCGCCTTCGAGCAACATACCCGCGACAGGCTTATTCGCCCGGACAGGGGCAATATTTACGACAGAAATATGGTTGGCCTTGCGGTTACGCGCACGGTGGCTACTGTCAGCGTAATCCGCGCGCAGGTCGAAGATTCGGAGCTTGTGGCAAGGACTTTGGCAGATGCTTTAGACATGGACTTCGACCTAGTCTACGAAAAAGTAGGCCGCCGCGTCGCTCTGGAGCGCATTAAAAGCCATGTTGACCCCGAAATTGCCGAGGAATTGCGCCGTTTGCGAATTCCGGGCATTATTATTGACGAGGATGTCGCGCGCGTCTATCCCTTTAACGATTTGGCGGCGCAGGTCATTGGCTTTGTTGGAATCGACAATCAAGGCATTATCGGCCTGGAGGCCAAATTTGACAGCTATTTGGCGGGGCAGGTCGGCAAAATTCTGACGGAAACGGACGCGCGCGGGCGCGAATTTGCAGACAGCGAAACCATCAGAATTGCGCCTATAGACGGCCACAATCTCGTAACCACAATTGATGCCGTGGTTCAGCAATTTGCCCAGCAGACAATTGAATCGGCCGTGCAGGCCAAACAGGCCATTCGCGGCGCAATTATCGTAATGAATCCGCAGACGGGCGAAATTCTTGCCATGGCCAATGTGCCAAGCTTTGATTTAAACGAACCCTTCGCGATAAACCGCCCCGAACTTGCCGAAATTTGGGAAAGCCTTACTCTTGACGAGCGCATGAATTATTTGAATCAAATGTGGCGAAACTTCACCATAAACGACACTTTTGAACCCGGAAGCACCTTTAAAATCGTTACCGGCGCGGCAGGGCTTGAAGAAGGGGTCGCCACAACGGACAGCATATTTGTCTGCACAGGCTCGCGCACCGTGGGCGGGCGGCAAATTGGCTGTTGGCGGCGGCCGCGAAGTCATGGGGCGCTAAATTTCATAGAGGGCTTTGAGAATTCCTGCAATCCCGTGTTTATGGAGATTGGCGAACGCCTTGGCGCAGAGGTTTTCCACCAATATATGCACCGTTTTGGCTTCGCAAGCCGCACGGGCGTAGATTTGCCGGGCGAGGCCGTTGGGATAATGTTTGATGTGGACGAAATTGGGCCTGTCGAGCTTGCCGTAATGTCCTTTGGCCAAAGTTTCCAAATTACGCCGCTTCAGCTTATGCGAGCGGCAGCAGCCACGGTTAATGGCGGCTATTTAATTACGCCGCATGTGGGCATGAAAATTATTGACAATGACGGCAATCTTGTTGAGGAATTTATTTATCGCGAGCGCGTGCGCATAATGTCGCCCGGCACATCGGAGCTTATGGCGCAGATTCTGGAGTCTGTCGTCTATGTCGGCACGGGGCATCGCTCTTATATTCCCGGCTATCGAATTGGCGGCAAAACCGCCACAAGCCAGAAATTGCCGCGCGGCAGCGGCAAATATATTTCAAGCTTTTTGACATTTGCGCCCGCCGAAAATCCCGAAATTATGACCCTTGTGCTGATTGACGAGCCGCAGGGGGCATATTATGGCGGGCAGGTGGCCGGGCCCGTGATGAAGGAACTTTTGGCCAGCATCATGCCCTATTTGGAGATTGCGCCTGTTTTTAACGAGGAGGAACTCGAAATGGACGGCGTGGGGCAGGTGGTTGTGCCGGGCTTGGTGAATCAAAATTTGTCGGTGGCGCGGCATATTCTCTATAAGCTGGGCTTGGAAACCGAATATTCGGGTGAGGGCAGGGTAGTTGCGAATCAATTTCCCTTGCCCGGCGAGATTGTGAATCAGGGGACGAAAGTGATATTGGAGCTTGCGGAATAGGCGAGATTGTGGTAGAATCACAATTAATAATTAATAATGAATAAGGAATAATGGAGTTTGTTAT
>JAITMQ010000025.1 GCA_031277225.1 Clostridiales bacterium
GAATCGCATTTCGCCCGGCGCGGGGCTTGCAATGACGGCCGTAATCGCCACCCGCGAGGCGATTGAAGAACAGCCCGAGGCCATTCAAATTTTCCTGGCGGAATACCAAATGTCAGTAGAATTTATTCAACAAAATGTTGACGAGGCCGCAGAGCTTGCCGTGGCGCATGATATTATTCCGAATCCAAATATTGCCCGCGCCGCCATTCCCCGCGCAAATATCGTCTTTATCACGGGTGCGCAAATGCAGCGCTATCTTGAAGGCATGTTGAATATTTTTTATGAGCAATTGCCCCAATCGGTAGGAGGCCAAATGCCCGATGCAGATTTTTACTTTATTTATTAGAAAGTTAGCTGTGGTGACTTTTTGGTTTTTTGTGTGGGAAGCCACCGCGCGAATCGTTGCAAATCCAATAGTAATCGTAGGGCCTGTCGAAGCTTTCGGCAGGCTTTTCGAGCTTGCCGCAACGCGGGATTTTTGGAGTAACATAAACTACTCCCTGGTCAGAATCTTGTTCGGTTTCGTGCTATCTCTTGGCGCAGGCGTAACCTTAGCAATTCTTTGTTCTATAAGCAAAATTTTCAATACGCTGATAACGCCCTTTATTAATGTGATTAAATCCATACCGGTAGTATCATTCGCGCTTTTGGCCGTAATGCTGCTAAGCCCCGCCATACTCTCGATTTTCATAGCTTTTATAACCGTTTTGCCCATAATTTTTTTCAATACTTATAACGGAATACAAAATACCGATAAAAATTTGCTGCAAATGGCGAAAGTTTTTCGGGTCAATCTTTTCAAGCGCATAAGGCATATTTATGTGCCGACTGTCGCCCCCTTCGTAGTTTCAGCCGCCGAAAGCGGCCTGGGATTCGCATGGAAGGCCGCAATAGCCGGCGAGGTCATCAGTCTGGCCTCCCGCGCAAGCATAGGCGGGGCCATGCAGACCGCGCGCTCGTTTTTAATGACGGCAGACCTCTATGCATGGACAATCACCATAGTCGCGCTGAGCTTCTTAATGGAAAAGGCGTTTTTCCTATTGTTTGGGAGGATTAAGAAATGGCAATAGAATTAATCGGGCTAAATAAGGCCTTTGGCGATAAGCGGGTTTTAAGCGATTTCAGCCTAAGGCTTGAGCGCGGAATAACCTGCATTATGGGGCCTTCGGGCAAGGGGAAGACCACGATTGTTAATATTTTGGCGGGTCTGATTCGGCCGGATAGCGGGGAAGTCAATATTCCGCCGGATACGAAGTTTTCGTTTGTTTTCCAGGAAGACAGGTTGCTTGAGTGGGAGTCGGCACTTACGAATGTAACCTTCGTAACCGCGCATCCAAAGCAAAATGTCGCAAAGGCTCTGGAGCTTTTGGCCGAGGCGGATTTGAGCGACAGCGTGAATAAGAGGGCGCGCGAGCTTAGCGGCGGCATGAAACGCCGCGTAACCATTTGTCGCGCGCTTATTGCGGATTATGATATAATCATCCTCGACGAACCTTTTAAGGGTCTTGACGCGAAAATTAAGCCGCGCATTATGGACATGGTGCGCAATCACACGCAGGGAAAATTCGCCTTGATTATAACCCACGACCCCGCAGAAGCCGAATATCTCGGCGGGCGGTTGATTGATATATAATGCTTGCAATTGTATTCGATATATGCTATAATGTATGTGGAGGTGATTATTATGTCTACAACCGTAAGAGTTAATAACGAAATTAAGGCTCAAGTAATGCCCATCCTTAACACCCTCGGAATTTCACTCGGCGATGCCGTCAATATGTTTTTGCATCAAGTGAAAATGCACAACGGCATCCCTTTTGAGCTTATCGCCCGCCCCTATGTCGGCTCGCCCGCGTTTTGGGCCGATGTAGAAGAAACCCGCGCCGCCGTCGCGAATGGCACGACAGAAACCTATAAAAGCACGGATGAATTCATGAAGGCGGTGGAGGCCCTATGATTAATTTTGGCTCGAAAAACAAATATGAAATTACCATGTCGGGCAAATTTAGGCGAAATATGAAACTCGCCAAAAAGCGCGGCCTTGATTTGGATAAGCTGAAATCCATTGTGCACAATCTCGCCAACGACATCCCCCTCGACCCCAAACACAACGACCACCAACTTAAGGGCGATATGCGGCATTTTCGCGAATGTCATATAACGCCCGATTGGTTGCTTGTCTACGAAAAAACCGACAGCACGCTAATTCTATACCTTTATTCAACCGGAACACATGCCGACCTTTTTTAGAAATCGAAAAAATTTCTAAAATTAGGAATAATAAAAAACACTTGCGGGCAATACTAAGTTCGGAGGTGTTTACAACAAATGGCAGAGAAACCAAAAAATGCAAAAAGAACCGGCAAAAGAAGTAAGGGCTTCTATGCGGCGGTTTATGGCGGTATTGGCGGGCTTTTGGTGCTGGCTGTTGCAATCGGCTATTACAGCCTAATCAGCCCCGGCGACAGCGGCCTCGAAATCGGCGAGGTTGTCTTGCCTGTGGGCGGCACAATGGATGTGCCCATTGCAAATATTCCACAGCCAACACCACCCAGAGTACCCACGCCACAAACCCAGCCGCCAAGCCCAATTTCAAGCCCCGAAGCACACAGTCCCCCCGAAACTATGCCCCAAGACAATGGAGGCCAACCCACCCGGCAAGAGGTCTATGAACCCACAATCTATGAGATTGCGGAGCAATATGTCCCCGATATTACGCATGAGGTGCTTGGCCCGACCTTTGTCGAGTTCACCGAAAATGACGACATGCATTGGCCTGTCCTTGGCGAAATTTTAATGGATTTCTCCACGGATGTCCACATTTTCGACATTGCTTTAGACCAATGGCGTGTCAATGACTCAATTTCCATCAGGGCCGAGCGCGGCGAGGCCGTTCGCGCCGCCGCCGCAGGCATTGTGGGCTCGGTGGAAAATACCCCGGAATCCGGAGCGGTTGTGGTAATCGACCATGGCAATGGTTGGACTACTACATACAGGCAGCTTGACCCGCATGTTACGGTCGCTGTCGGAGATGTAGTAAGCCTTGGACAAATTATCGGCAATGTAGGAACTCCCTCGATTTTAGCGAGGCCACTGGGCTATCACGTGGGCTTTAGCGTCCGCGCGGATGGCCAAGCGATAAACCCGCATACGGTTTTATCGGCAATGCAGTAAACCAAAAGGGGCGCAAAACGCGCCCCTTTTTTATATTACGCCATTCCCGCTTCGCCCCCGCCCGTCATTCCCGCGAAAGCGGGAATCCCCTGCCATTGGCAGGGGATTCCGCGTCAAGCGCGTAATGACGCTAGCGCATACACAGCCAGAGCGAAGCTCCGCGCCACCGCCAAAACCCCCACTCCCGCCACTCCTGCGAAAGCGGAATCTATTCCGTAAATTTGATTTTGACCAAAAATGTTCGGGAATTTGCGGCCAGCCATTCGGGATTGTTCGCCAGGTCTTGAATGTCGGCCGCAGTGAAGAGGCTCATATGGCCGAAGAAGGCGGCGTATAGGATGATTGGCTCGCTATCTTCGACTTCTATGCTATTGCTCATTGAAGCAAAGCTGTGGCTTCTATGGTATTCGGGGTCGATTTCGGTTCTAAAGGCGGTGTGTGCGCCGCCTATGTTAAACCGCCAGGTGATGCCGCCATCCCTTAGGAGCTGGTCAAACTCGGTCATAATCACCATTTGCCCGCTCCAACTTTCAACCCCGTCCGAAAGATT
This sequence comes from Clostridiales bacterium, assembly GCA_031277225.1. Lineage (GTDB taxonomy): Bacteria > Bacillota > Clostridia > Lachnospirales > WRAX01 > JAITMQ01. Next base: position 3,725 of record JAITMQ010000025.1, read on the forward strand.
TGCTCCAATAGGGAGAAGTGTGTCCACCAGCACGCCATAGTCGTAAACTTCGACAAAAATACTAACATTTCGAAAGCCCACGGCCTCAATGTCAAAAATTGCCGCGCGAATGCCCATAGGCGCAAGCAAATCCAGCATTTCCTGTTGCGCATGGCTAAATTCGGCAGGCGCAACACGATTCGCGCCGCCGCCACAGCCCGCTAAAATTCCGGCCAGTATTAAAGTTAAGATGATAGCGAAAAATTTTTTCATAAAAATTTCCTCCTCGTCATTCCCGCGAAAGCGGGAATCCCCGCCCTCACACGTCATTCCCGCGAAAGCGGGAATCCCCTACCCTCACACGTCATTCCCGCAAAAGCGGGAATCCCCAACCACTAACGGGGGATTCCGCGTCAAGCGCGGAATGACGGAAATGCCGGCGAGCATATTTGCGAAACACAAGCCAAAGTCGCGCGGACGAAAAACGTCATTCCCGCGAAAGCGGGAATCCCCTGCCAATGATGTGGGATTCCGCGTCAAGCGCGGAATGACGGAAATACCGGCGAGCATATTTGCGAAACGCAAGCCAAAGTCGCGCGGACGAAAAACGTCATTCCCGCAAAAGCGGGAATCCCCTGCAGTTGCCCGCCACTAATGGGGGATTCCCGCTTTCGCGGGGATGACGTTGCGGCTACAAAGCCAGAGCGAAGCTCCGCGCCATCACTTACTCAACCGCGCAAGCATATCCTGCTGATTCACGCTATATAACAACGCATTTTCCCGCGTTATTTGCCCTCGGCGGTAGAGGTCATGCAGGGATTGGTCCATTGTGCGCATACCCACATTTGCCGAGGTTTGCAGGACATTCTCAATTTGGAAGGTTTTATTTTCGCGGATTAGATTTCTAATGGCAGAATTTACCACCATAATTTCAAAGGCGGGATGAAGCTTGCCGTCAACCGTCGGAATTAGCTGCTGGGAAACGACGGCCTGTAATGTGATTGAAAGCTGCACCCGAATTTGATTCTGCTGATTCGGCGGAAAAACGTCAATAATACGGTCAATCGTGGGCGCGGCACCAATTGTATGAAGGGTCGAAAAAACAAGATGCCCCGTTTCTGCGGCGGTTATGGCCGAGGAAATTGTGTCATAATCGCGCATTTCGCCAACCAAAATCACATCCGGCACCTGCCGCATAGCCGCCCTAAGCGCGGAAACATAGCTTTTTGTGTCCGCCTCAAGCTCTCTTTGGCTTATAATACTTCTTTTGTGCGCATGTCGAAATTCTATTGGGTCTTCAATTGTAATTATATGATTATCACGGGTTGTATTAATTTTATCGATAAGACAGGCCAGGGAGGTTGATTTTCCGCTTCCCGTCGTGCCCGTAAACAGCACCAGCCCGCGCTGATAATTCGCCAAACCCATAATGACATCGGGTATGCTGAGCTTGGCGGGGTCGGGAATTTCAAGGGGAATTGTGCGGATAATTGAGGCGAAAGAAAGCTTCTGGCGATAGGCATTGACGCGAAAACGCCCCACATCTTCAATTGCGATTGCAAAATCGTCGTCGCCCGCCTCCAGCCGCTTAAAATCGCGCCTACCCAGCCTGTAAATAATTTCCAAAATATTTTGTGTGCCGACCTCGGTCAAAGCCTCGCGGTCAACAGGCACCATTCGCCCGCTTATTTTCAGCGTTACGGGCTTGCCCTGCACAATATACACGTCCGAAGCCCTATTCTCCGTGGCCTGTTTTAAAAAATGCTTTACAAATTGTTCTGTCATTCTTCTCCAACCTCCTCAATTTCCTGCGTTAAAAGCTCTAAAACCATGCTAACGCTGTGAAATCCCGCCGCCGTGGGCGCGCCCAAGCTGTAAACAACAACCCTTGTCGTCATATCTTCCGCCTCAAAGCTGTCCAAAATGGCGAAAAATCCGCTTCTTGTGGTTTGGAAGGAGAGATTTATCGTGGTTAGATATAGCCCGTCGGGGCGGCGCGAAGGGGCAGTAAAGGACGATGAAAGGCTTGGCGAAAGCGGGCTTAAATGCGGATAAATTATGCGCTGAAGCACCCGCAACATTTCCGTGTCGCCAAAATATTCGGGCAAATAGGCGGCATAATAGGCCTCCCACATTTCCTCGGCTTCCTCAAGTTGCGCCCGCAAATTGCCATATTGCGCAGAGCGCGCAATGGCAAGGGTTTCCATAAGCTCTAAAGATTCGCGGCGCGCCTCATTTTCAACCCGCAAATGCGCGATATTCGTCATGGTTGGCTGGAAAAACAGCAGGAAATAACCCGCCCCGCCCGCTATGATAAAAAGCACCATTAGCAACATAATTTCACGTTTTGACAATTTCATCGAATTCCAAGCCCCCTTATCATCCTTAGAGTAAATGTGTAAGAAACGCTTAAAGCATCGGGATTAAGAGCCGCCGTGTCCGTTGGCATGGAGAAGCTCGCGCTCTCAAAAAGTGGATGATTCCTAAAATGTTCCGCAAAAAAGGCAAGATGGTAAAAATCCTGCACAGAGCCGCTGAAATTCACATTTTCACGGCTGACGGACAAATTTTGAACCAACATCCCCGACTCCAAAATTTCGGGCACAAGCACATGGGGGCGCACAAATTCCGTGTGAAAGTCGTTAATCGCCTCAATAAGCGCGTTAATTTGCTCAATTCGGTCATTCATGGCCGCCAACGTTTCCGCCGAGGTTGCCTGCTCATAAATCGCCATTACGCGCGCCTCAAGCAAGTCCACGGCCGCGGCCTCCTCCAAATAGCCCCGCTGAATCCACCAAGGCACGAAAAATGCCCCGGCAACCACGACCAGCATAACAAAAGTTGCGGCGACGGCGCGCATGGCAGTGCGCATTTTTGGCCGCCTGTCGATGGCCTGGGTTTTAAGATTAATCATATGCCGCTCTTTTACGAGGCGCGAAGGAATACCGGCGGCGAAAGCATCATAATAGGGCGCAAGGCAGGAATTGCCCAATTTCACGGTGCTATAGACCTCGGGCCGAATCCATTCCTGCGTTGGCCAAATATTTAAATTCAAGTTTATGCGCAAAGCATTCACCAATTCGGGATATGGGCCGCAACCGACAAGAAGCAAGTCCTTTATATCGCTTTTTTCGCGATAATCTATATAGTCGACAATAAAGGCGATTTCGCTGGCCAAAGAGTCAATATCTATGCCGCTTTCATCGGGCAGCACAGCTTCGGCAGGTTCAATTGAAAGACCCAGAAGCTCCGCCTGCGCCTGTTCTTCAAGGGACAGAGGCGGCGGCGCGGCTTCTTCATATTCGCTGCGCCCGGACGAGCAATAGTGCATGGAATGAAAAATTCCGTGCAAATAAAGCGTGATATTAATTCGGCTTCCCGTCAAATCCAACACGCCAAAAGACTGAAAATCCGCACTTGCATATCTTTTAACAAGCTCGCCACGCGAATTTTCCGCCACATCAAGGCGCAGAATTTTAAAGCCCGCGCGCTTAACCGCCGTGGAAATAATAACCGCCATATCATGCGGCATTGCGGCCACAATTACGTCGATAAGCGCAGAACTGTCCTCGCTTGCCGGAGTTCGGTTTAAAACCTCGACGCTGATAACAAAATCGTCAAGCGCGGCAGTCGCCGGCAGATATGAGGCAATGCTTGTTCGGGCATTGTCCATAAGGGCTTTTGTGGGAATTTCCGGCCATGTGAAGCGATTTACAACAATAAGCGGGTCATTTGCCACCACAATTGCGGGGATATTTGAGCCTTTGGGCACTTTTGCGGCATGGGCCGCAATTTTAAGGGCCTCGGTCATTTTATCGATATATTCGGAATTGCGTCTGTCCGGCATGTCCTCAAGAGGCGCGCGCCCAAGCGACAAAATGCGCCCGCGCGCCGTGGACTTAACAATAAAAACATCATCCGAGCAAATTTTTATGGCAAAACGCTGATGCCTACCTCCTCCGGTCTTGGGTGGTTTAACTTTAGGCTCTTTTTGAGGCTTAACTTTCGCCACTTTTTCCGGCTTAACTTTTGCCACTTTTTCGGCCTTAACCTTGGGCGGCTTCTCAGCCTTAACCTTGGGCGGCTTCTCTGACCTCTGACCTCTGACCTCTGACCTCTCAACAGGCGCAAGCCGGAAGGATTTCATGGGCTTTTCGGCTTCCGTCGGAGCAATTAAGGGCGCGGGAGATTCACCCGCAAAATAGGCCGTCATGACTTGTCGCACTTCGGCCTGTGTCAGCGCGGAGCTGGCGTATTCCTTGCCAAAAACCCCCAAAGATGGCAGCATCTCCACAAGCTCAAACGCGTCCAACCCCAAATCTTGCGCTAATTCAAATATTCGTTTCTTAGCCAATTCCTCACCTCCTAATCATCATGCGGAACAAGTCTTTGCATGGATATTGACATTTCTAATTCCTGCGGGGGAAGCCAAATTTGTCCGTCCCATGCGGTAGCGGCTACGGTTACCTTTAGCCCCCATGGGTCGTCTATCACAAATTCAAAAAGGGTTAGATATACAGGCACAAAATTCGTAGGCCATCCGTCGTCGGCATCTCTTTCGAGTCTTCCGGCGGACAGCGAATAAGTAGCCGTGCCAATGCCTTCTATGTAAAATATCAAATCATCACCATCAAAGTACATTCCATCGTAAAGCCGAGCAACTCGCGCGTCCCGCGCAATGGCGAGCAAAGCCACGCGCAAGTTGTTTTCCGCCTCATGCATAGCATAAATAGTCTGCGAGGCAACCATAGAGCGCAGCATAGAGGCGAAGGCCGAACCCGCCACCGCCAAAATTATCAACAACACCGCAATAGCAACAATAGTTTCAACCAAACTAAACCCGCCCTGTTTCTTCCGCGCCATTTTGCACCCCCTACCGCACTATCGAAATATCCAAGCCCCAATCTCCATTGTGAATATCCGGGTCAAAACTATCGATTCTATACCTTAAATCTTGAAAGCCATTATTGCCGATAATGAAATATTCCCGCTCTTGCATAATGCCGTCAAGCGTCCATTCGGCTGCAAAAACGGCATCCGGAGGAGCGTCGTCGCCTCTATATACCCTTACATGGATATTTACAGAACTTCCGGCGGCGGGCGGGCCTGACGGGTCAGGCAATGTCGGCGGGTCGGGGTTGATACGGTAGTTTCCCGGCGAAGCTTCTTCCGGCTCAAAAATTTCCCCTGCCGAGATTCCGCCGCGGGCTATATTTATAATATGCTCCTGCCGCAAAATCTCGTTGTCGCCCAGGTATATATGTATCCTTATATGCATTAAGATAATGTCGGGAATCGTGTTTCCGTCATCATCTTCAATTTCCACCTCATATTCGGAAGAAGCCACAAGGCGCACGTCAAAAGGCGCGCGCGGGAAAGGCCCTATTACCCAAGTTGGGGAATATTCCAAGCCCCATGGGCCATCTTCGGAATTTTCTAAAAAATGCCAAACTTCGCCAAAATCCCGCCCAACAAGCTGCTCAATCTGAAGTTGCGCCTCAAAACTTGCTAAGGTTATGTAGTGGCTACGCACGCTCAGCCGCGTGGCGTAGAAGAACATGCCAAACATGGCGGTCAGCACTATCATCAGCACCGCCACCGCGATTATCAGCTCTATAAGCGTAAATCCGCCCGATTTTTTCGGCATTTCATCACCACCCGAAAAGCATGTCAATAAAGCCCGCGCCAAACCACAGCGCAAGCAAAATTCCGCCGCAAAGCGCGGGGCCAAAGGCTATGTAAATCCCGCGTTTTGCGCGTTTTTTGGCGGCCAGCCACACAACCTGCACGGCCGCGAGCAAGAAGCCGAAACCGAGGGCAAGCAGGGCGTTTTGCCAGCCCAGAAACAGCCCCGCCGCGGCCATAAGCTTCATATCGCCATAGCCGAAGCCGTCTTTTTTGTATATTAAAATTACAATTCTATCCAAAATAAATAGTGGTGCAAATCCTGCTAATGCGCCTAAAAGTGCGTTATACCAGCTTGGCGCGCCGGGGATTAGGCCTAGTGCGCTTAGTGCAACCCAGGCGACGCCGATTGCGGCCGTGAAGATTATTAAACCATCGGGAATTTCCTGCGTTTTTGCGTCTATTGTGGCAATGCATAGGAGCGCAAAACCAAGCATCATAAGCGGCACAGCCGCAAGCGAGAAGCCGCTGAACCAAAGCATTGCGACAAAAAGAGCTGCGCAACTAAGCTCGATTACTAAATAATTCCACGAAAAGCGCGCGCCGCAATAGCGACAGCGGCTGCGCAGGAAAAGCTGGCTGAGAACGGGCACTAAATCCCGTATTTTCAGCCTTTGTCCGCAATCGGGGCAGGCCGAGCCGGGGCGCGCAATGCTAAGACCGCGCGGTACACGAAAAACAATCAAATTGGCAAAAGACCCAAAAACAAGCCCCGCCAAAAAAGCAAAGGCCCCCAATAACAAATCAAAACCCGTCCCCGCCAAAAACTCATAAACTTCCCACCAAGAACTCATAACCGCCCCCGTTCAAATATATTAACAATTTCCAGCCCATCCACAATCTGCCCGTCTTGCATGTCTTCGGTTAGAATGTATTTGCACCGATTCCGTATGGCAGACGATAGCATAAGGCAATCATAATACGAAAAGCCATATTTGGAGTACAATTCAACAGCATAAACTATCGTAGGAAAATCCAATAAAAATATCTTGCAAACTCCCCTAATTTCTCTTATCGCAATTTGCGCTTCATCAGAGTTGCGCTTCCATTTCCTCAAAAAAACATTGCAAAATTCATTAATCGCCTGTGTGCTGCTAATCCATCTATATTTACCTAAAGCGTCAACGCAAATCGCCTTTTTGTCGGCTTCGCTGTCCGAATATAAATATAAAAGTATATTGCTGTCAATAAAGGCTTTATCTCCGCGCATTGGCTTCCTCCCGGCAAAATTTATAGCCCTTGGTGTCTATACCAAAGGATGTGAAATAAGACGAATCAACCGGCCCAATAGGTTCGTCCTTTGTTTGGGGCATCAAAATAATGCGAACCATTTGACCAATAAAATCAAAAGGCACGGCAATAGTGCCGTCTTCCTGCACATAGGCGTCAAATTCGATATTGGGCATTATGCTCCTCCTTTCAGTCGATGCATAGGCGTGTTTTAATCTAACGCCCTCACCCCAAGCACTTTTTCAACCCAGGCGATGTCTTCTTCTGACATTGATGTTATTGCGGACATAATTTCGCTTTGCAGGGCCGGGGAGTCTACTTTTTGGCTGATTAAGTCCTTTTTAACCACAAGCAAAGACCCCAGAAGTGATTTTTGTGTTTGCCGAAGTTCGAGTTTTGTCATTGTGTTTCTCCTTCCGTTGCGGTGGGGGTTTTGGCTTGTGGGGGTGGTTGGAATCCCCCTTGGGGTGGTGGGGGATTCCGGGTTTGGGGTGGGGTGGTGTTTGATGGTTGTTTTGCGGGGGTTGGGTGGTTTTTTCTTGGAAAGTTGTTATGGGTTAAATAGCTGATTATGCTGAATTACTAGTGAGGAGGATAAGTAGAATTGCCCGAAATCACGACTGTTTCATCATCTAAGCTTTCAAGGCGATCCATATCTACGCCCCAAGAACCATTCGTATATCTTATAACCCTTATCACTTCATGTATTCTTTCACGCGGAACTTCAACACTAAGCTCGAACTCGCTTTGCGTAACGGAGTCAATTGCATTTCCTGTCATTGCGGCAAGGTCGCCATTACCGCCAACAATAATTGGAACCAGCACATCTGTTGCAGCTGCAATAGAAACAAATTGAACCGCAAGAACGCCGTCGTCTTCCGGATCTGGAGGCAAAGCAGTCAAATTGTTAGCTGTATCACGCCAAACGGTAACTGTTGCTACGCCAGCCGCTACATCTCTAACACCACTGACCCCAATATGATTATACCCATTACCTACCGCTAAGCCATTTATGGCACGAAGCTGACGAGCAATTGTATTAGCATCAGTAGAAATCGCAGCACGCCTAGCCGCTTCGGTAATGTTATTAACAGCCAAAACAGCCAACACCGTCAATACCATCAACACAGCAATAACAACAATCAACTCAACCAAAGTAAAACCCTTATTCCTCTTAGAATTCTTCATAAACATACCTCCTCATAATTTTTATTCGCGTTTTAATCTATGTAATGCGAGGCCAGCCTCGCTTTATGCCGCAACAAATTGCCAACCGTCATTCCGCACTTGACCCACAATCCCCCCACAACGGCAGGGGATTCCCGCTTTCGCGGGAATGACGGGGTTCTGCCTAACGTCATTCCGCGCTTGACGCGGAATCCCCTCGCAATGGCAGGGGATTCCCGCTTTCGCGGGAATGACGGGTATTCGTTCCCGCTCATCAAGGGAATGACAAGGGAGTTTCGCTTTATGCCGGCACAAGTGCCTTTTCGCGAATCTTCCGCACAGCAGGCAAATCCTCACGCACAGCGGGCTTATCCTCTTCACGCGGAACTACCGTATAAGAGCCATCGGGATTTTGTTTAATTCTTCTTAGGGTGTCTTGCGCTTCGGGGTCAAGAGAATCAAAATCCAGTCCTCCTATAAAGGGGTTTGTTAGACCATGGGTTGGCTTAGGTTCGGGGATATGCCGGCCATCTTCTAAAGTGGCTTCAATCCAGCAGGCTTTTGCATCCTCAATCATCCATAGGGCTTCTTCCAGAGTATCCCCGCATGAAGTGCAGCCCACCAATTCGGGAACCCAAATGAAATAATAGTCATCCTCGACATCCTTTTGAAAACTTACAGTATATGGCAAGCTCATATAATAATCAAAGTCTTTTTTCATGCTAGTCCTCCTTTATGCCCATTTCATAAAGCACAATTGCCCTTACAGATTCGACATATTTTCGCTTTACAGGGGATTTTTCCGGTATCGATTCACTATCACGCCCCTGTTTTCTAAAGATTCTATGGCTTCCGCCCCTGCCGGGCTTACCCATGATATAGCCAAATCTTTTAAGAACTTTTGCAATATCTTCAAACCGCAAGTTTTTATCCATATTAATTATTCTTTGAACCAATTTATCAAAAGCAGCCAAACCTTCACCCCCCCTATACTTAATATCCAAGCCTCTCCCTTATAAGCGTCCACATTTCCTCATGAGTATACCATTTGGCATCCGGCTTTGCGGCCTCGGCAAGGGATTCTTCTAACATTTCCACAACCATGCGGCGGAATTGTTCTTCGCGGGAAATGTAGGAAACTTCGGTATTTAAGCGTAAAGCAAGAGCTTCAGCAGGCATTTTATCACACCTTTCTTCAATAATTTTGTTATGCCATCATTGTGGGGGATTCCCGATTTATGCCACCACTTCGGCATTTTGCAGCATTGCAAGCGTTTTGAATGTGTTTGGCTCGGGGATATTTTGTCCGTCTTGCAGGCTGGATGTAAGCCAAACTTCTTTTGCGTCTGCAATCATTTTGATTGCTTCTTCAATAGTGTCGGCATATGTTAGACAGCCCGGCAATTCGGGGCAAGCCCCAACATATCCTCCGTCATCCTCATCTTCCACAATTAAAATGCTGTATGGGAGCTTCATGTAATACTCCAAGCTTTTATTCATTATCCTGCCTCCCTTCTTTTTCCCTAAGTTTTCTTTCCAAGAGAAGTGTTTCTTTCACCATCCGCACATATTTTTTCTTAACGGGCGATTTTTTAGGAATGGTTAAGCCTTTGCGATTTGGTTTTCTAAAGCTGTAATGACTGCTTCCGCCGCGTGGGTTATCCATGGAATATCCTTCATTAAGCAAGGCCTTTGCAACTTCTTCAAATCGTAACCCTTCATCCAAATTAACAATTTTATCGAATAATTTGTCAATTCTAGCCAACACCACACCTCCAAGCTTTAATATTTAAATTTATGCCACCCATCTCCTTTAAAGAAAATGACGGGGTTTAGCTGCCCAAGAACACATCTATCATCCCAAACATCGGCTGCAGCGCGCCTATTAGTATTGGCACTACTATTGCGGCCAGGACTATTATTAGGGCGGGCTCTAGGAGGGCGACCATGGATTGTATGGCAATGTCCGTTTCTT
>JAITMQ010000031.1 GCA_031277225.1 Clostridiales bacterium
CATAACATGGGGGGGGGGGGGGTCAAGGATATATTGAAAATGTTACTAAATTGTAATAATTTAGGATAAAAATGTAAATTAAAAGTTGGGTATTGGCGGGGGATTCCCGCTTTCGCGGGAATGACGTTAGTGGCCCGTCATTCCGCGCTTGACGCGGAATCCCCTGCTATTGGCGGGGGATTCCCGCTTTCGCGGGAATGACGAGAAGCACTTGTCAATCCCGGTTGGATATGTTATAATTGGATAATACATATAGGAGGAGGGTTTGGTTATGAAGAATGTGCGGGATTTTTTGGAGTATTTGCAGGCCAATGAGATGAGTTTTCGCGAGGGCGCGGTTTATTTTGGCGACAGGGTTGTCTGCTATATGAATATCGAGGACGAGAGCGACCCCTTCAGCCCTTGGACGATTTGGAGTTATGGCGATTATAGCGAGGGGCCGGACGCGATTATTTGCGAGCGTATGCGGCAGGTTGCTTGGGAAAATGTGAATCCTTGCGCGACTTGCGGCGCGGGCTGCGACCCCGGCAATACCAAGGTGATTTTTGGCAAGAGGTTTGAGAATGTGTGCAATGCCGACATGGCGTTTTATTCGCCCGAGGCGGACGCACTCGAATGTGTTAAAAGACTGTTAGAAATGAGGAAAAACGCTTGAATTTAAAGGAATTGTTAAAAGACGGCGCGGCGGAACTCGGTGTTGAGCTAAACGACGAGGCAATCCGCCTGCTTTGGGTGTTTAAAGACTTTTTGAAGGAATATAACAAAAAGGTGAATTTAACGGCAATTCGGGACGATGAAGGGATTGTTGTTAAGCATTTTTTGGATTGTTTGACAGTCCTGCCGCATTTGGACTGCGGGGCTGTTATTGACATCGGAACGGGGCCGGGATTTCCGGGAATAATTATCAAAATTGTGCGGCCCGAATTGAAGCTGACGCTTGTGGACGCTCGTGCCAAAAAGGTCAAATTTTTGGAGGCGGCGGCGGCACTTTTGGGGCTGGAAATTGAGTGTATTCACGCGCGCGCCGAGGATTTGGGCGCGCGATTTGCGCAATTTGATTATGCCGTTTCACGCGCCGTTGCGCAAATGGACATACTGGCGGGCTGGTGCCTGCCTTTTGTTGCGCCCGGCGGGAAATTTATCGCCATGAAGGGGCCGAATTTTATGGAAGAGCTGGCCGGCGCGCGCACGGCAATAAAGCGCGCCGGGGGCAAAGTCGCGGAAATAATAGAGCTAACCCTGCCAAACAGCGACATCGCGCGTAGTTTAATCATCATCCGCAAAAATGTATCCTAAATTTTTGCTTGCAAAGAATTAAATTATGTGCTATAATTAATTCTATGTGTGATAGTAGTGCGTCTTTTTAGGCGGGCAAATCCAAATTATCACCGCTAGAGGGAGGAAATTATGATTACCGAAAAGGAAAGAGCCGTTGACACCTTAATCAAATTTTCTCGCACGGTGGAGGAAGCAAACAAATATATTGAAAATGGCTTGGGATATGCCCCCAACGACTACGAAGCGAAAGCCGGATTCCTTAATAGGGTTATCGGTATTCATGTTGTCGCCTGCAGCGGCGATAACAAAAAAGAGCCTGAGGAGTTGCTTCAAGGTGATTACTACGCCATGCTGAATTCTGCAATAGATAAATATTAATGGGGGATATATATGACATTAGAAGAGATTAAAGAGTCGACGAGGGAAATTCATGATTCATCTATGAAATATCACTTGTCGAACAATGTCCTTGCCGTTAATGAATTTATCCAAGAAAGAATGGACGAAGCAAACAGGAAGCATTACGAAAAAAGCATTGGCCCCCAAATGGAGAAGCTGGCAGATGTTCTCCTTAAAGGCTCTGATGATGAAATAAAAAGGGTTCGCAAAGAACTCGAAGATATGCACTCAAAACGCTTTTATAACGTGAGGGTCAGATATGGAGATAATATACATGATGATTTTGCTCGTATAAACTATTATGACAGCAATAGAGAAGGCTCAAACGATAAAGTAAGCTTTCATCACTACCTTGACATCATTATTCCCATACATTTGTTGAGGGGTGAAAGCGATAATCTTAGAAAGCTGCGCGAACAGCTCGGTCATGAATTGGCTCATTTGGTGTTGCACTTGGAAGATGTCTTGGTGCATAAGTATAGAGGGTATGGGCAAAAGTGGCCTGAAAACAAAGAGGACGAAGCTTCGGAATGGGCAAATGAGATTCTTCGCTTGCGGCGACAGAGATATGAGGAAATTTGTCAGAGCAGAGTTTATGAGCAATGGTAAAACGAATATAAGGCATACTACATATAAAGTCCCGGAATCCCCTGCTGTTGGCGGGGGATTCCCGCTTTCGCGGGAATGACGGTTAGTTTATCAGATACAAAACAGTCCTCAGCGCGTCTTTGCCGGGCATGTTGGGGATGTCGGGCTCGGTTGGGAATTCTTGATTATTGCGGCCATAGATGTCTGTGCCATACCATGCGGAATAGCGAAAGACTATGCCGCTGTTGGGCAGGGCGACCAGAGCGGGGTCTGTACCAATGCCGTCGCCGCCCGTGGTTGTGCCGACCAAAGTCGCAAATCCTGTCTGTTTTGTGATGTCTGCGGCATTTTCCGCCGCCGAGAAATTATGCCTGTCAACCAACATCCAAATTTTGCCGCGAAAAATCCCTTGGTCGAATCGGGGGTGGATTGTGCCTTCGCGTATGCGGTATAAGTCCAGCCGCCCGTGATTTTCGGGGTGAAGATAAATAAGCCCGTCAAGCAAATCCTCATTCACGGGGCTTACTTCAAAATAGCCGAAAAAGCTCAAATTATGCTCATGTTCCATCATAAATAGATAATTTTTTGTGTATAAAGTTTCGTCTATATTCGGGCCCATAACGGCATATGGCCAAAAGCTGCTTGAGCCGCCGCCATTGCCGCGAATGTCTATGATTAAATGCTCAAAATCCGCAATTTCGCGGTAAAAATCCAGTAGAAGTGCGGCATCTCTGTGCATGAATTGCGCAGACATTGAAGGGATTGTGATAAGGGCAATTCTGCCCTCTTCGAGAATTTCGGTGCGCGCGTTTGGGGCAATATTTTCCCAGCCGCCGTCGCCTTCTTCGGTGAAAATTCGTTGTTCGGGATTCTCAAAATCCGCATCAGCAAGGCCGTAAAAGCTTCTGGATGTGGGATTGTTAAATGTATTGACCCATGTCATTAAATGTGTGTAATCGTGGTTTATTGCCAAATCGGCATATGTATTTAAAAAGCCCCTTCCCCATTCCGGCGTAATAAGGCCGAAATGCCCAAAATGTTGGGCCGGTTCAAAAATATTCGTGCGCAAAAGGTGCAGAAATGCGGCGTCGGATGATATTAGCAGTCTGGTGTTAACGATATGGCGCATATTCTCGATTGCCTCAAAAATATCAAAGCCCAGCCGTCTGTAGATTACGCCCGTGAATGGGAAATTATTGTAAATAATATATTCCATAAAGTCCAAATCTTCGAGATATTCGGCGCGGGTGCGGCCTGATGGGAAGACCGGGTTTAAAGGCGGGGTTGTTTCGGGTTGTGCGGCCTCATAGGGCTGTTCTGCCTCATAGGGTTCTTCGTATATGTAATTTTCGTTATTCACGCCGCCGCAGGCTGCGAAAATGAATATTGCTAAAATCAACAACAATCTTTTCATGCTTACCCTCCTATTGCGAATCTATTTGAATCTGCGCAAATGCCAAAATTATGAAAAACACATTATTATCAATCAAGAGCCTCATATTTCTCTCTCACCCTTTCTGCCCTAATCTCTTTATAGCAACGCCCATCGTCGGCATCCTTGAAATAGCCGCCCCATTTTTCCGTAAAGGAAATCTTTGCAGCCTTCTTTTTGCCGATACGAAACCTTCTTTTTTCTTTAACCATCTTAAATTCATTTACACCAATATTCATAAAAATGCCTCCCAAAAAGTTAGTCTAATTTAGTATAGCACAAATTCCGCAAAAAGTAAAACGGAATAAAAATTTACATATTTTGTAAAATATTTGTTGACAGGGTGGGAATGTTGTGGTATTATTATTTAAAAGGCAATATTTACCATTATTTCCAAATTTTACGAAGAGAAATACAAAAGAGGAGGAGAACATATGAATTTTATGAATGCTGTGGAAACAAGGCTCAATTTTTCCCGCGTGGGCGGCGACGGGCGGGTCTACAATTTGCCCGTGGATATGATTCATCCCAATCCCTTCCAGCCGCGGCGGCATTTTGAACCCATGGCCCTGGTGGATTTGGCCACGTCAATCAAACAATACGGCCTTATGCAGCCCATAAGCGTGCGAATTTGCGAAGAGGGCGGCTATGAGCTTGTGGCGGGCGAGCGGCGGCTTAGAGCGTCGAAACTGGCCGACATTCCAACGATTCCTGCACTTATTGTCGACATTTCGGACACACAAAGCGCGATTTTGGCAATGGTTGAGAATTTGCAGCGGCAAAATTTGAATTACATAGAGGAAGCGGAGGGCTATTCGCAATTGCTTTCGCAACATCAGCTGACGCAGGAGGAGCTTGCCTCTAAAATGGGCAAAAATCAGAGCACGATTGCCAATAAATTGCGGCTGCTGCGGCTGCCCGTCAGGGCCAAGCGGCTGCTTATTTCCCGCGATTTATCGGAGCGACATGCCCGCGCGCTGCTGAAAATTCAAAAAGAGGCCCCCGAGGAGAAGGTTGAGGAAATAATGCTGGAAATTATTGAAAAGGCGGCGGCGGAGGGGTTGACGGTGCTTAAGACAGAGGAGCTGATTGACCGCATGTTGCGCGGCGGCCGCGTTAAAAAGAAATATTCGCATAATATCAAGGCCTATATCAAAGACATTCGGATTTTTACGAATACGATTAAGCAGGCGGTGGGAATTATGCGCAATTCGGGGGTTGAGGCGGTTTATGATGTGGAGGAACATAATGATGGTTGTACTATTACCGTGATGGTTAGTTATTAAATTACGAATTACGAATTACGAATTACGGAGGGGTCGATGTTCCACGTGGAGCATTGACTTTTTTGTTGGGATTTGGTAGAAT
Organism: Clostridiales bacterium; assembly: GCA_031277225.1. Lineage (GTDB taxonomy): Bacteria > Bacillota > Clostridia > Lachnospirales > WRAX01 > JAITMQ01. The sequence continues at coordinate 5,066 of JAITMQ010000031.1, forward strand.
TGTGGTTTAGGGGGTGGATTTATGATTGATTGCAAATGGATTCAAGGCGCGCGGGATTTGGCGGATGTGCTTGCGATTCGGCGGGTGGTTTTTATTGAAGAGCAAAATGTGCCATATGAGGAGGAGGGTGTGCCCGGCGAGGACGAGGCCTCTTGGCATTTGATTGTGTATTCGGGCGGCGCGGCGGCGGCCACGGGGCGGATTTTTATGAATGAGGGCAGGTTTATTTTGCAGCGGATTGCTGTGCTTAAGGAGTTTCGGGGGCGGGGGCTTGGCAAGCTTGTAACGCGGAAATTGATTGACAAGGCCTTTGAATTGGGCGCAAAAATCATAGACATCTCGTCGCAAACACATGCGTTAAGCTTCTATGAAGCCTTCGGCTTTAAAGCCTATGGTGAAGAATACCTGGACGCAGGTATTGCGCATTATTCTATGAAGTTGCAATAAAAAGCTCTTGACAATTCTACTTTTGTGTAGTATAATATCGTGGGGGGAGTTGCTTATGAAAATTGTGGACTATACCACGGCGGGCGGAAAAAATCTTATTTTGGAGTATATTGACGGCCTAACTCAAAAAGAACAGGCCGAGGCTTATCGAATAAGATTGGAAATAATGAGAAGAGGGCCGATTGCCCTTATAAACCTAGACACTCGCCAGCTAAAGGGCAAGCTTTGGGAAATCAAATTTTATCAAAACCGCATCATGTACGTGCTTTTTGATAGTGAAAGGATTTATTTTCTTCATGCTTGCAAAAAGCAAAAGAACAAGGTGGAGAGGCAAGAATTAGGCAAGGCATTGAGGCGGGCAAAAGAGTACGGTTTAATATGATTAAAGGAGTTGATTTTATGCCATTTATGGAGGCGAATCTTGCGGCAGAGGAAAAGAAATTGCAGGAATTGATGAAAGACCCGGAAGTTAAGCAACATATTGATGAATGGGAGCAGGAATATGAATTGCGCAAAAAGATGAGGATGACGCGGAAGCAGGCCGACATGAGCCAGAAAGTGCTTGGCATGTTGTCGGGGCTTGACCACAGGGCAATAAGCCGCGTTGAAACGAATACGGGGGTTAGCCCCAATTTAAAGACTGTCGTAAAATATCTTAATGCATTGGGCTATCGGCTGGAGGTTGTGCCGAAATAGCACCCGCCTAAAGAGTTCGGCTTTTTATGCCCTTTGGGAGTGATAAAAAGTTTCAAAAACAGCGATGAGTGCCTCTTTTGAAATATCCGTATGCCTTAATGCATATTCAATTTCAACCCTACTTAGGTCAGGCAACCTCGCCTCTTTGCCAACAAGATTTGAAACTACACTCTCAAGGAGATAAAGGCAAAATCTTATGGCAAAATAGTCATATGC
>JAITMQ010000052.1 GCA_031277225.1 Clostridiales bacterium
CTTATAGGCGAAGCCTATGACAATTTTACGAAAAATGCCGCCACAGCCGAAGAACTCGCCCGCGCCTTCATTCGCGAAATTTTAGACCCGAATCTCGATTTAGTCCTTCATTCCAATGATTTAACTCCGCGCGGCGACTATACTCTGACACTTTTCGCCAATTATCGCGACTATCTCCTCTATGACACCCAAGTTCGCATAAGAGTAACCGAACTCGGAATAGTCCACGCCACATATTCCCGCATAATCACGCAGGGCTTTATAGGCGAACCCCGCCCAATTTTCTCGACAGACGAGGCTTTGCTTTCCCTGCTGAATTACCTTCGCTCGCAAGACATCCACGCCCCTGCGGATATAATACAAATTCGCCCGGTCTATCTGCTGCAAGAACGCGGAATCCCCGCCTATCTTTTTACGCTGGTGATACAAGATATTCAGCTGGATTTCCTGTTCAATGCCTTCACTAATACCTATATTGATTCATTCTCCAGAAATTAAAAACCACCCGGATTTGCGGGTGGTTTTCTAGTTTCCAGTTTCTAGTTTCTAATCTCTAGTTTAGAATCTCCCCATCATCATTAGCAGCAATAACATCATCATCATATTGTCCCCGCCAAATCCGCCCGGGCTCATTAGCATCAGTAGTAAAATCAGCATCATGCTGTTGTCGCTTGTTCCGGGGGGCCAGGGCATGTGGTGTGGCCCGCTCATAGGATTGTTCATTGAATTACCTCCAATAAATTTTGAATCATGAACTATCCTATGAAACTTTTGCCGAATATTGCATGTCATTGCTTGTCAAAATAAAAATAAACTCTTGACACGTATGAAATTACGTGTTAGAATGTTTTGGTGGGGGGTGTTTTCATGAAGAGCTATTCTTCGAGAGAAGTGATAAAGATGCTTAAAAAGGATGGGTGGTTTTTTGTGGGGCAAGAGGGCAGTCATAGGCAGTACAAGCATCCCACGAAAAAAGGTCTGGTAACCGTTACACATCCAAAAAAGAATGTGCCAACCCCAACACTTAAAAGCATTGAAAGGCAGGCGGGGTTGAGGTTTTAGTTTGATGGGAGGTTTTGCTGATGAAAGATTCATATACCTATATAGCTGTGCTAACTTATGATGTTGATGGTATTTCCATTGAATTTCCGGACTTGCCGGGGTGTTTTCCTTGCGCAGACGATTCGCTCGAAGCTGTTAAAAACGCAAACGAGGCTCTGCGACTTCATTTATGGGGAATGGAGCAAGATGGTGATGAAATACCCGAACCGTCGAGTGTACATGAAATAAAACTCGAAAAGGGTCAATCACATTTGCTCGTTGAGGCTTTTATGCCGCCCATAAGAGAGCGTCAGTCTAACAAGTTCATTAAAAAGACCCTTTCAATCCCAAGGTGGCTTAATGAGGAAGCTGAAAGGGCCGGGGTTAATTTTTCGCAATTATTGCAAAACAGCTTGAAGGAATATCTAGGCGTTAAAGGATAGGGTCAGCCCAACGGGGCAGTGGTCCGAACCGTGGATTTCCGGGTAAATTTTGGCCTCGATTATTTTGTCGGTTAGGCGGCTTGAGATTACGAAATAGTCTATCCGCCAGCCGGCATTTCTTTCACGCGCGCGCGAAATCATTGACCACCAGGTATATGCGCCCTCTAAATCGGGATAAAGATGCCGAAATGTGTCGACAAAGCCCGATTCCAGCAGAATTGTGAATTTTTCGCGCTCCTCGTCTGTAAAGCCCGCGCTTTTGCGATTGCTTTTTGGATTCTTTAGGTCAATTTCCTTATGCGCCACATTTAAATCGCCGCAGAGGATTACGGGCTTTTTTGCGTCCAAATTCAGCAAATATTCTCGAAAAGCATCCTCCCAAACCATCCTATAAGGCAGGCGCAACAGCTCATTTTTTGAATTTGGCGTATACACATTCACCAAATAAAAATCGTCATATTCCAGCGTAATTACGCGCCCTTCCTTGTCATGCTCCTCAATTCCAAGCCCATAGGCCACCGAAATCGGTGGCATCTTCGCAAAAATCGCCGTGCCCGAATAGCCCTTTTTCTCCGCATCATGAAAAAACACCTCATAGCCGGGAAATTCCGCCTCAAGCTGGCTATGCTGCATTTTGGTTTCTTGAATACAGAAAAAGTCTGCATCTATCTCCTCAAAAAAGTTCATAAAACCCTTTTTGAGATTGGCTCTAAGGCCGTTTACATTCCACGAAATGAATTTCATATGTAACCTCCCATTATATTGTTCCACGTGGAACATTATACCACAAGTTTTCCACACTTGCAAATGTCGCCGGGACATGTTATACTTGTTTCGGGAGGTTTGTTTTATGTTGTGTAGAAATTGTAATGGCTCAATCGGCCCGGAAGACGGGGTTTGTAAAGTTTGCGGACATCCCGTTCGCAAGGGCGCGAAAAATTGGCCTCGTTTTGTGAAAATGGCAATGGTGGTCTTGGTGCTTGGTGCCGGGGTTGTTTTTGTTGTTTTTTATACTCAGGGTAGGATTGATTTTGGATTTTTGACAGACAGGGGGGCCGCGGCCGCGCCGCCTGTCGAGGCCGAAATTCCCGCAGAAAATATCCCTGCAGAGCTGCCCGACCCAACAGCCCCTCAAAATGTCGAAACCGTGCCCATTGTGCGCGACGAGGAAACGCGCATTGAAATTTTATCGGAAATTTACGTCGCCGCCACGGTCTTCATCAGTCAATTCCCGCAAACTCCATTTATTTCCAATACGGGCTATCTTTTTGACTTGACAAACGAAACTCTAATTACCGTCGAAATGCTGTCAGCCACGGGCTTAATTGGCTATGAACATCTCGAAGAGCCGAAATTGCTGCTATTTTTGCGCCCCGCCGATTTTGCGCCTTTTGACGAGGTCGAAATGCCAAATTCCGAGCAGATGACGATTTTTGTGGGGCATGAAACCATCACGGGAATCGGCCTATATTCAAGTTTTGGCTATCAAGAGATTTTTCGCGAGAATTTAAACGAAATTTTGTTGTCCTATATGCCCTATGGCGGCGAAATCGTTCGTCCTATGTCTGCGCATCCTATTTTTCAGGCCGCGCTTGGCAATTTGAACCAGATGGCCGGTCAAGACCATGATGTTAGATATTTGGCCTTTGACGAAAATTTTGTTTTCGTTACGGTGTCGCGTGTGGGCGAAAGCCATCAATTGCAGCATTATGTATTTAGGCGGGATGGGGATGAAATTTCGCTTATGCTGGCAAATGCCGAGGGCGCGCGGCATCCCGCGCAGGTCATTAACCACGCCGCCCCGAATTTTAATTTTGAATTGCTGCCCTATTTTGAGATTGGGCGAAATACCCTTCGCGTGCCCGATGATGCCGCTTTTATCTTGGAAGAATTGCGCGCCGCTAATTTTATCGGCGCGGATTATGAGCCGGAATTTGCCGCAGTTGCAAATTTTCATGCATATTTGGTTTTTCCCGGGAATCAAGCTTTTTTGGGGATATTGGGGAATGATTGGGTTTTTCGGCAGGTTTCGGGATGGCAGGAGGCCGAGGAATTGCTTTGGGAATGGGCGCAGGAGGGGCTTGTGCCTTATTCACTTTACATATTACGCCAGGAGTAGCGCCGCCTAAACGGCGGCTAAAGTAACGGCTGAAGCCATTGGGCGCCTTAAGGCGTTACTTTAGCCGCCGTTTAGGCGGCGTGTCCATGGGACAAATAGGAGGACAGAATGATTTCATTATCCATAAATAATATCAAGGACTTCATGTCAAAGCTTCTTAAAGCCGAAACCTTTGACGATTTTGATTTACACAGCCTCACAATACACAATTTCGCCTGCTTTGAGATAAACAAAATCCCAACCGAGCCGCCGCCCGGCTGGCGCGCCATCCGCCCCCACGCCTTCGACATAATCAAGGCCGCGAATAAACCCTCTTACATAAAACTCGTGCTGGCAATTCCCGCGCATATGCTTGAAATCGAAAATTCGACCCCATTTCTAAATATTGTCTTTGAAGGGGATAAGATATTGATAACCAGCGGCATTTCGCAGAAAACCTTCACCTTAGACCGTTCGGCTCACACTAAACTAAACAGCTTTATTTTGCAATTTCTGACCCAAAATAATATTGGGTACACAAACGAATTAAAGGAGTGATAATATGGAAAAGGGCAATCTTTCAATTAACAGCGAAAACATCCTGCCCATAATCAAAAAATGGCTATATTCCGATATGGAAATCTTTGTGCGGGAGCTTGTATCAAATGCTGCGGACGCAATCAACAAATTAGCCAGGTTGGATTCGCTTGGCGAAGCCACACTTTCTGACGACGAAAAGTTCACCATTAAGGTAAGTTTGGACGCAGCCGCAAAAACCATAACTTTTTCCGACAACGGAATAGGCATGACAGCCGACGAAATTAAGAAATATATCAATCAAATTGCATTTTCCGGCGCAACCGATTTTATTGAGCAGTATAAGGACAAAATGGAGGCCGGTGGCGATATTATCGGCCATTTTGGGCTTGGCTTTTATTCGGCATTTATGGTGGCCGACAAGGTGGAAATTGACACTCTGTCCTATAAGCCCGGCGAATGGGCGGCGCGCTGGACTTGCGACGGCGGCATTGAATATGAAATTGCCTCGTCAGACCGCTCGGCGCGCGGCACGGATATAATCCTTCACATTGGCGAAAGTGGCGAAGAATTCTTAAATGACTATAAGCTTCGCCAAACCTTAAGGAAATATTGCAGCTTTATCCCCGTAGAAATTTATTTTGAAAATACAGCCACACCGCCAAAAGAGGACGAAGAACCCGCGCCCATCAATGATATAAAGCCCCTTTGGACAAAAAGGCCGCAGGACTGCACCGACGATGAGTATAAAAAATTCTACAGCCAGCTATTTATGGACTTTAACGAGCCGCTATTTTGGATTCATCTAAATATGGACCATCCCTTTAGGCTCAAAGGAATCCTTTATTTCCCGCGCCTAAAACATGAGCTGGAATATGTCGAGGGGCAGGTTAAACTCTTCTCGAATCAGGTTTTTGTGGCCGACAATATCAAGGAAGTCATTCCCGAATTTTTGCTGCTTTTAAAGGGCGTGATGGACTGTCCCGACCTGCCTCTTAATGTTTCACGCAGCTTTTTGCAAAATGACGGCTATGTTGCCAAAATGTCGAATTATATTGTGCGCAAGGTGGCGGACAAGCTGGTTAGCCTTGCCACGGCCGACCGCGAGGGCTATAACAAATATTGGGATGACATAAGTCAATTCATAAAATATGGCATAATTCGACAAGAGGGCTTTTATGAAAAGGTTAAAGACGCGGTGCTGTATAAGACCACAGGCGGCGAATTTTTCACGCTGGCGGAATATTTAGAGCGCAATGAGGCCACAATCGGCAAAAAAGTGATTTATACGGACGATTTGGATTTGCATGGCCAATATGTGCGGCTTTTTGAGCAGGAGGGCGTGGATATTATAATGCTGGGCTCGCGCCTTGACATTCCTTTTACAAGCCATGCTGAAGCCCGTGAGGATGGCTTAAGTTTTGTGCGGATTGATGCCGACCCCTCAAGCATTTTGGGTGGCGAAGCCGAAGAAGTCGATTATGACGCATTAACCGCGCTTTTTAAGGAGAGTATCGGCGAAGATATTCCTATAGATGTGCAGAAATTCAAGAATGAGAGCACCCCCGCCATGATTTTCATTTCCGAAGAGGCGCATCGCATGAAGGAGATGAGTAGGCTCTATGGGCTTAATTTTGGGGATTTGGGCCTTGGTGCGGAAAAGAAGCTTCTACTGAATTCCGGCAACCCTTTGGTTAAGTCGCTGATCGCGGACAACTTAAGCCAAGACGATAGCAGGATGATTTGCCAGCATATTTGGGACATGGCCTCATTAAGCCATAAACATCTTGACCCGGAGCGTATGGAGAGGTTTATTCGGCGCAATGTTGAAATTCTTACGCGACTTACGAAGGTCTAGGAAAAAATATGCCCGTTCCACGTGGAACATGTTTATAATTCACGAAAACACTTCATAAGATTTATTGAGGTGATTATGTGAATTATATTGTGGCGGCAAATGGCGGTATGTATTGCTTTTACAACAAAAGCGGCGGGCTTTTTTGGCGGGAGAAATTGGGCGAAAATTGGTCTGAACCCAAAATATTCAGACAAGACGGGCTTGTAAATTTTACGGTTTCTTTATGCGAAGGAAAAATCTTGGTTTTATGCCAATCTGCCAATAAAGTCGAAAGATTCCTGTTTTACAACGGAAATTTTGAGAATGGGGTTTTGGTGGAGGGCGGCTTAGAGGGGCGTTATTACGGCCTTGCCCTGGAGGACGACACCTTTTTGGTGCATAATATCCCCGTAAATGGGCAAAACAGCCAAATTCTCATGTCCCATAGAATCACCCCCGGCGGCCTGTGGACAGACAGCCGCCATCTAGGCCGAATTATCCCCCTTGGGCCGAATAATCCCTATGAAATTGTGCCCGTGGCCAATCAGCATTTTTTGCTGTTCTATCAGGCGCAGGGCGGCAATTATTCGGGCGATTTGGGCTATAGAGAGGTTTTTGGCCATATGATGGGGGATTTTAATATAATCCACCCAAATTCGGGGATAAGCGGCTCTTATCACTCGTTTTTGGCCACAAAATACGCGGTACATATGGTTTATATGACTAAGGGCTTGCTTGCGCCCGCTCTGGTCTATAGGCGCAAGGATTCGGCGGGTCTTGGGGCTAAAATCACGGTGGCAACGGGGCAAAATGTGCATAATCCCTTGCTCTATATGGAGGGCGGCCGCCTAAATCTGCTGTTTATGCGGGGGGATGAACTCTTTAGCTGTAATTTCAACGATTCGGGGGATGCCCCCAATATAAGCCCGCCGAAAAATATGGGCATAAACACGGCCAATCTGACCCGCAGCCGTTTTTTATGCGAAAATCGAAGCGAAATAAGCTTTTTTGCGAATGAATTGCCCGTAAGCCGGGAGAAGCCTTGGGAGATTCGGGTTTTGGATGTTAGGGAAGAGAGGCCGGAGGCGAGAGTTTCGGGGGCTGTTCAAATCGGCAGTCAAGAGGAATATGACAGCTTTTTCGATGAACTTTAGGGCGCAGAGCTTCGCTCCGGCTCTATCTGTGGTCGGTATGCGTCGTGCGCAGACCTGCGGTCTGGCTCACGACGCTGAAGCGGGCGCGTATTGCGCCCCTTTTTAATCGGGAATACTTGCCCACATTTTCGTGCCTTTCGTGCCTTTCGTGGTTCAAAAATTAAACCACGAAAGGCACGAAAAGCACGAAAATGAACTTTGGTGGCGCAATACGCGCCCTTTTTAATTGCAACATTCACGCTATAACTACAAAACCACGTTGAGGTTCACCTCAACGTACGCTTCTGTGAACAGAAGCGTCTGTCGCTTATTGTAGCGTAAAAATTGCTTCTCTCCACATGCTAATTTTACATTTATTGTAAAAAAATAAAATAAAAAAATTTGGTTGCCGCTATTGAAAAAAGTTGGGGGTTTTGATATAATGAATTATGCGCAAATGGCTGAATATTAAGCTTTTGTTGATAATAATGTTAATAAAACGCAAAGCCCACGCAATTCAAACCCATGCCTTTTCCACAAAATGTGGAAAAACCCAAAAACTCCCACAACCACGCCTTTTGCGCAGAAAAAGCAATTTTTAATTGGAGGTTTGTCATGGAGACTGCTTTATTACTTAATAATCCCGAAAATAAATGGGAATCTGTTATCAGCTATATGACGCAGGGGGCTCTGAATCCCGCGGCGTTTTCGTCTTGGATTGCGCCCCTGCGCCCCTATCAAAGCGACGAAAACAGCATTATTTTGATTGCGAACAATAATCATATCAAAAGCACGGTAACTTCGCGCTATCTCAGCAAGATTCAAGGGGCTTGCAGGGCTGTTTTCGGGCGCGAATATGATGTTCAGATCCTTTTGGAGAGAGAGCTTAAAAATGTCAAAAGCAGGGCGGCAATTACAAGTCATCCAAATTTGACCAATGCAAATTTAAATTATAAATATCATTTCGATGCCTTTGTTAAGGGCAAATGCAATGAATTTGCATATGCGGCCTCTATGGCGGTGGCGGAAAATCCCGGCTCGCAATACAATCCCTTGTTTATACATGGCGATGTTGGCCTTGGAAAGACCCATTTAATGCATTCTATAGGCAATTATGTCCTACATACAAATCCCGACGCAAAAGTTCTTTACACCACTTCGGAAAGCCTGATGAATGAATTTGTAAATTCCATACGCACCAAATCGAATCAAGACTTTAGGGATAAATATCGCAAAGTTGACGTGTTTTTGGTGGATGATGTGCAATTTTTGTCGGAGAAAGAAGGTATACAAGAGGAATTTTTCCATACATTTAATGCGCTGCATGGGGCGGGCAAACAAATCGTTTTAACGTCGGACAAGCACCCATCGGAGCTTAAATCGCTTGACGACCGCCTGCGCTCGCGCTTTGGCAGCGGCCTGCCCGTGGACATAACCACGCCCGACCTTGAAACACGCACCGCTATATTGCTAAAAAAGGCAGAAATTGAATTTTTAGACATTGACATGCCGGTTATTGACTTTATTGCCAAATATATTCATTCGAATATAAGAGAGCTTGAGGGCGCGCTGAATGCCGTGGCCGCCCGCGCAAAGCTTACGGGCAAAAAATGCACGGTGGAATTCGCCGAAAAATCGCTTGAGGAGATGATTAAGCAAAGGGACAGGCGCGAGGTGGATGTGGCCTATATTCAAGAGGTTGTGTCGGGATATTATGGCATAAGCACCGAGGAAATGCTGGGGCGGCGGCGCACGGCCGATATAATCTATGCGCGCCATGTGGCCATGTATCTATGCCGAATGATTATAGACCAGCCCCTAAAAGCCATAGGAAAAGAATTCGGCGGCAAAGACCATACAACGATAATCCACGCTGTGGATAAGATAACGGCAAATATTGAGAAAAATAAAAATCTTAAGAAGGAAATTGGGGAGTTGGAGAGGAAGATTAAGGTTGTTTAAAATATTGTGGTTTGTCTGTGGGTATGTTGTGAAATAGTCTTGGGAATCTTGCTTACTGTGGAAGATGTTAAAAATCCCGGGATTGTTAAAGGATTTTCCTAAGGGTTTTCCCTCGCAGGTTTTGCTTTAAGCCACGCTAAATTACAGCTTTTGAACAAATCCACAAGGCCTACTAAGTACTACTACTAAAATAATTATATGTGTGGATGTAATGCACAAAAAATTTAAGAAGGTGAAATCATGAAAATAATATGCTCAAAAAATTTATTATTCGAGGGACTTAGTTTGGTGGCGAAGGCCGCAAGCTCACGCGCCACGCAGCCCATTTTGGAGTGCTGCCTACTTGTGGCGGACGATGGGGGCCTCAGCATTACGGCCAGCGACTTGGAAATGTCCATTAAAACCGGCCCCATAGAGGCCGAAATAGTCGAAGGTGGCCTCGTGGCCTTAGACCACAAGGTTTTTATGGATATTGTGCGCGGACTGCCCGGCTCAACCGTCGAAATCACGGTAGACGACAAAAATTTGACCGTGATTCGCTCCGCCCAATCGGAATTTAAAATCCTCGGAATGAATCCCGAAGACTTTCCCGAATTGCCCGAAGTGGCAAAAAATCGCGGCTATAAAATCGCCTCTAATGAGCTGAAAAATATGATTCGTCAGACGGTTTTTTCTGTCGCTACGGACAATTCCAAGCCCGTTTTATGCGGTCAACTTCTCGACATTCGCGGGGATAATTTACAGATGGTTTCTGTGGACGGCTTTAGAATTTCCCTGCGCAAATGGGTTTTAGACAGCGATGTGGGCGACGAGATTAAAATTGTCGTGCCCGGCAAAACTATGGATGAAATTTCCAAAATTCTGCCCACGGATGCCGATATTAATATCGGCTTCTATTTCACGGACAAGCATATTTTATTCGATTTAAACAATTGCATAGTGGTTTCTCGCCTGCTTGAGGGCGAATTTATCAACTACGAAAATATGTTTACGACAGAGGTAACCACCCTTGTAACCGTGGCCCGCAGCGAAATTTTGGAGAGCATTAATCGTGCCACACTAATTTCCAAGGATTCCAAGAAAAATCCCGTAAAGCTGAAGATTGCGGACTCGCGAATTGCCATAAGCTGCAACACGGAAATGGGCACTTCTTACGAAGAATTCGCCGTTATGCAAGACGGGCCCGATTTGGAAATTGCTTTCAATCCGAAGTATCTAACCGACGTTTTTAAGGTGTTAGACGCCGAAAAAGTAACCATTTCCTTCACTTCCTCCCTCTCGCCCTGCATAATTAAGGTCGAGGGCAGTGAAGACTTTAAATACTTGGTGCTTCCGCTAAGGTTAAGGAATTGATATGAGGATACAACGAGTAAGACTTGAAAACTTTAGAAATATTGCTGATTTGGACATTAATCTCGGCTGCGGGATGAATGTCCTTTTTGGGGATAATGCCCAGGGCAAGACAAATTTTTTGGAGTCGGTATATTTTTGCGCGACGGGGCGTTCGCATCGCACGGGGCGCGACCGCGACCTGCTTAAAATTGGCGCAAATGCCGCCCGCGCCAAGGTTTTTGTGGATGACGAGGGCTTTGACGACAATATAGGCGTGGAAATTGACAAAATGGGCAAGAAAATGTGGGTTAATGGCCTGTTAATCAAGCGTTTGGGTGAATTGTTCGGGCATTTGCTCTGTGTAATCTTTTCGCCCGAAGATTTGTCGTTGGTTAAGGCCGGCCCGGGTCTTCGCCGCCGCTTTATGGACATGGAATTATGCCAGCTCTATCCCGCCTATTATCACAATTTGCGCATGTATTACAAAATAATGAAGCAGCGCAACAATCTCCTGCGGGACATCACTTCAAAGCCCGCCCTAATCGATACCCTAGAAGTCTGGGACGAACAGCTTGCTACCTATGGAATGGCGATAATCGCTGCGCGTGCGGCCTTTATTGAACGACTTTCACGCATTGCTAACCAAAACCAAGGCGAGATTACAGGAGGCCTTGAAAGCCTCGAAATTATTTACAAAAATAACGTAGATTCGGAGCTATTTCTGGAGAAACTTACTAAAGCCAGGAATTTTGATATTACAAGAAAATCGACATCCGTCGGGATTCATAAAGACGACATGGAATTTCGGATAAATGGCAGGGACGGGCGAATTTTCGCCTCGCAGGGGCAACAGCGCACGGCCGCGCTTTCCGTAAAGCTGGCGCAAATCACCTTAATCGAAGAAGAACGCGGAAAAATGCCCGTTCTGCTACTGGACGACCTCTTGTCCGAATTAGATGCCTCGCGCCAAAAATTCCTTATGGAGCGCACGAGGGGTCTGCAGAGCATAATCACCCTAACGGGCGCGGAAAGCGCGTTTGACAACTATTTAAATCAAGAGGGCGCGAAGATTTTTAGGGTTGAAAAGGGTGAAATTATGTGTTATAATTAAGGGTCTGAAATACGATTACCAAAGGGAAGGTATAAAATGATTAAGAATGTTTATGACGAGCATAATATTGAGGTTTTAGAGGGGCTTGAGCCTGTGCGGTTGCGGCCGGGCATGTATATTGGGCCCACGGACTCTAAGGGGCTTCACCATTTGGTTTACGAAATTGTAGACAATGCCGTGGACGAGGCCTTGGCGGGGCATTGCAGCGAAATTCGCGTCTGCATTTTGCCCGGCGATGTGATTCGCGTGGCCGACAATGGGCGCGGAATTCCCGTGGGAATTCACCCGACGAAAGGGATTCCTGCCGTTGAGGTGGTTTTTACGGTGCTTCATGCCGGCGGCAAATTTGGCGGCGAAAATAGCGGCTATAAGGTTAGCGGCGGTCTGCATGGCGTGGGCGCGTCTGTGGTTAATGCGTTGTCGGAATATCTTCATGTGCAAATTCACACGGGCGGAAACCTCCACGAAATGCGGTTTGAGCGGGGGGAAACAGTAAACGACTTGGCTATGACAGGCAAAACTGACATCCAAGGGTCAATAATCACCTTCAAACCAGACGACACCATCTTCGAGGAAACGATTTATGATTATAAGATTTTGAGCAAACGCCTACAAGAAATCGCCTTCTTGACTAAGGGGCTTAAAATTGTGCTTCGCGACGAGCGCGGCGGCGAACATATTGAGCAGGTTTTTCAATATGACGGCGGTTTGCGGCAATTTGTGGAATATATCAATGAGGACAAAGAGGCCGTTCATGACAAGATTTTTTATGTGGAGCAAGACCGCGGCAATATTGCGGTTGAGATTGCTCTGCAATATAATGACGGCTTTATGGAGAATACTTACACATTTGCCAATAATATCCACACCATTGAGGGCGGAACCCATTTGGTGGGTTTCCGCGCGGCCTTAACTAAGAGTATTAACGATTATGGGCGCAAATTCAATATTTTGAAAGATAATGACCCGAATTTGGCGGGCGAGGACGTGCGCGAGGGGCTGGCCTGTGTTATCAGCGTTAAATTGACCGAGCCTAAGTTTGAAAGCCAGACCAAGATTAAGCTTACGAATACGGAAGTTCGTTCGGTTGTGGAGTCCACCATGAATGAGTTCTTCACCTATTTTCTGGAAGAAAACCCGGGAATTGGCAAGATTGTCATAGAAAAGTCGCAAATGGCGCAGCGCGCGCGGGATGCGGCGAAGAAGGCGCGCGAGCTTGTTCGGCGGAAAAATGTGCTGGATGGCGGGCGGCTGCCCGGCAAATTGGCGGATTGTTCGGAAAAAGACCCGGCCAAGAGTGAGATTTATATTGTGGAGGGCAATTCGGCGGGCGGCAGCGCTAAAGGCGCGCGCAATCCGAAGACGCAGGCTGTTTTGCCGTTGCGCGGGAAAATCCTTAACGTTGAAAAGAGCCGCTTGGACAAAATTCTGATGAATGAGGAGATTAAGAACCTTATCACGGCCTTCGGAACGGGGATTCATGAGGATTTTGATATAAATAAGCTGCGCTATCATAAGATTATCTTGATGACGGACGCGGATGTGGACGGCAGTCATATTACGACCCTGCTGTTGACCTTTTTATTCCGCTTCATGCCACAGCTTATCACGGGCGGCTTTATTTATATTGCGCAACCGCCGCTGTTTAAAATCGAAAAGGGCAAGGAAGTGCATTATATCTATCCCGGCGAGGCGCGGCAGGGGCACGAATTGGACGATTTTTTTGCGAAGGTCGGGCGCGAGGGAGTGAAGGCCATTCAGCGCTATAAAGGCCTTGGTGAAATGAATGCCGACCAACTTTGGGACACCACAATGGACCCCGAAAAGCGCATACTAAAGAAGGTTGAGCTGTCAGACGCGCTGGAGGCCGACACCATCTTCACGCAACTTATGGGCGAAAAAGTAGAACCCCGAAAAAAATTCATCTATGAAAACTATGCGAATGTTGTGAATCTTGATGTTTAGGAGGAGATTTTATGATTTGTAGGGTGAAACTCGTTTGGGATAAAGAATTTGATGGTTGGTTTACGGAAACCGAAGATATACCGGGTTTGATTTTGGGTGCAAATTCATTTGATAGATTAATTGAAAAGGTATGTGAGGCTGCCCCTGAAATGCTGGAACTTAATCTAGGCTACAATGGCCCGGTTAATATCCTTTTTGAGGCGGAGCGAGTTGAGGTTGATGTTCCTTACGAAAGGGAGAGGGAGGGGGTCTTTGCGTGAGGGGGTTTGGCAGAAAAGTTAGAGATATTTTAGACAAGAACGGATGTTATTTTGTAAGGCGCGGCAAAGGCGACCACGATATATGGTACAGCCCCATAAGTAATACCTCTATTTCTGTGGATAAAGATATACTAAGTAAGCGATGGGCGAATAGTGTTTTGAAAAAAGCGGGCATTAGTGAAAGGTTGTAGGTGAATGTTGTGAATCTTGATGTTTAGGAGGAGATTTTATGATTTGTAGGGTGAAAATATTGTGGGATGAAGAATCATCCTCGTGGTATACGGTTACCGATGATGTTCCGGGCTTGCATTTAGATTCCAAATCTATCGATGATTTAGTGGAAAGATTTTGTATGTTGACCCCGGAAATGCTTGAGGAAAATTTGGGGTATAAAGGGCCTGTTAGGGTTACTTTTGAAGTTGAACCCTTGGAAATGAGGGCTGCCGCATGAAGGGTTATGCCAAAGCTGTGCGCAAAATTCTAAAGAAAAACGGCTGTTATTACAAAAGAAACAGCAGGGGCGACCATGAGGTGTGGTTTAGCCCGATTACGAATAGAAATGTTGTGGTGGATAATGGCATGAATTCACGCCTCACGGCAAATGGAATCCTGAAGGACGCGGGCATTGATTACAGGTTTTGATGTTCCACGTGGAACAATTAGAGGTGGGGGCAATATGCTTAGAATTAACAAAGGGGGCGGGTTTAGGATATGCTTGAAATTGATGGCAGGTTTTTTGATTGGGACAGGAATAAAAATCTGATAAACATAAGGAAACACGGCGTTTCATTCAAAATGGCCGCTTCTGCCTTTTCTGACCCGGACGCGCTTATCCTTGACGACGACAAACATTCTCAAGATGAGGATAGATTTATATTAATCGGCATAAATGACTATGATAAATTGCTTACGGTTTGTCATTGCTTTAGGAATGGCAATGAAGTTACAAGGATTATATCCGCAAGAAAACCCAACCAATACGAGGAAAAACTTTATGAAACAGGAGGTGAGTTTTAATGGAATTTGGGTTAACCGAGATGCCATGCCCGTCTAGGGTTCGCAAGAATCCTTATTACGAGGACATTGTGAAATATGGATATTCCATTGTAGAACATTACAGCCCCGAAGATGTTGCCGAAATGATTAAGGGAAGGAAGTCTTCAACCACATTAATAGAGCACGACGAAGACGAGCTTGCGGCTTTTGAGGAATATTATGCAAGCCAAAAACAACTTACATTAGAAGAGGTTTAATATGGATGAGAATAGAAATGACAAGATTATAGTCGCTAATATTGCGGATGAGATGAAGAAGTCTTACATTGATTATGCTATGAGCGTGATTGTTTCCCGCGCGCTGCCCGACGTGCGCGACGGGCTTAAGCCCGTTCACAGGCGCATTTTGTATTCAATGAGCGAGCTTAATTTGGATTATGGCAAGCCTTATAAGAAATGCGCGCGCATTACGGGCGATGTTATGGGTAAATATCACCCGCATGGCAATGCCTCGATTTATGACGCGCTTGTGCGCATGGCGCAGGAATTTTCCATGCGCTATATGCTTGTTGACGGGCATGGAAATTTTGGCTCTATGGACGGGGACGAGGCCGCGGCAGAACGCTATACAGAGGCGCGCCTGTCGCCAATCTCCATGGAGATGATTACCGATATTGAAAAAGACACCGTGGATTTTGCGCCGAATTATACCGAGGAGCTTAAGGAGCCGCGAGTTTTGCCGGCGCGCTATCCAAATTTGCTTGTAAACGGTTCTGCGGGCATTGCCGTGGGCATGGCGACGAATATTCCGCCGCATAATCTAACCGAATGTATTGATGCCGTGGTTAAAATTATTGACAATTTTGTCGAAGAAGACCGCGAAACCGATATTCATGAGCTTATGGCAATTGTTAAAGGGCCCGATTTTCCGACGGGCGCAAGTATTTTAGGCAATGCGGGAATTCGCTCGGCATATTTAACGGGGCGCGGCCGCGTTGTTATGCGCGGAAAAAGCCATATTGAGCCAATGTCCGGCGGGCGCGAAATGATTGTTGTAACCGAAGTGCCATATCAGGTGAATAAGGGCAAGCTTGAGGAGAAAATTGGCGAGCTTGTCAAGGATAAAAAAATTGACGGCATTTCGGACATTCGCAATGAAAGCGACCGAAACGGCGTTCGTATGGTTGTTGAGCTGAAGAAGGACGCAAATGCGCAGGTTATCCTTAACCTGCTCTATAAATATACCCAGCTTCAAGAAACCTTTGGCGTGAATATGCTTGCCCTTGTGAAGGGCGAACCGAGGGTGCTTAATCTTAAGCAGATTTTGGTTTATTATCTGGAGCATCAAAAAGAGGTTGTGGCGCGGCGTACGCAATTTGACCTAAATCGCGCACAGCGGCGAATTCATTTGGTTGAGGGCTTTATTAAGGCGCTGGATTTTATTGACGAAATTATCGCGATAATTCGTTCGCATCGGAATGTAAGCGGCGAGGATGGCTCTAAGGCCGTAATTATGGCGCGCTTTGGCTTTACGCAAGAGCAGGCGGACGCGATTGTAGAGATGCGCCTGCGCGCGCTTTCCGGACTGGAAAGAGAGAGGCTGGAGGATGAATTTAAGAAATTAGAGGAAACCATTGCCTATTTGAAATCGATTCTGGAGGACGAGCATAAGCTTTTGGGGGTTATTCGCGAGGAGATTTTGGTTATTCGTGATAAATTCGGCGACGCGCGGCGTTCGGAAATCATTT
The DNA here is from genome assembly GCA_031277225.1 of Clostridiales bacterium. GTDB lineage: Bacteria > Bacillota > Clostridia > Lachnospirales > WRAX01 > JAITMQ01. The sequence continues at coordinate 16,463 of JAITMQ010000052.1, forward strand.
TTGACGCGGGCGAAATCGACCTTGAAGACCTTATTGACGAGGGAATGTGTGTCATCACATTAACCCATTTGGATTATGTGAAGCGGCTGCCACTTGACACTTATAAGACGCAAAGCCGCGGCGGCAAGGGCGTTTTAGGGCTTACAACGCGCGATGAAGACCTCATTAAGAAAATTTTCATTGCCAGCACACATGACGACATACTTTTTATTACCACGGCAGGCCGCGCCTATAAATTACGCGCCTATCAAATTCCCGAAGCCGGGCGTTCGGCCAAGGGCAATGCAATTGTTAACCTGCTTAGGCTTAACAGCGGGGAAAAAATTGCCGCCGTAATTGCCGTAAGTGATTATGAAAGCGGCTATCTAACCATGTTGACCCGTCGCGGAATAATCAAACGCACAACACTTTCCGCCTTCCAAAATATTAATAAAAACGGGCTTCTGGCCTTGAATATCAAGGAAGGCGACAGCCTTATAACCGCACTTCACACCACGGGCGAAAATGACCTGTTTATCGCCAGCCGCAAGGGAATGGGCCTGCGTTTTGCCGAGGCGGATGTGCGCGCCATGGGGCGGCAGGCCGCCGGGAATCTTACAATGCGCCTGGCCGACGACGATTATCTTGTTGGCGCGGAAATCGTTTCGGACGATATGAAACTTTTGTTTGTGTCCGAAATGGGCTATGGACGTTGCACCGAGCCCGAAGAATTTCGCGCGCAAAACCGTCGCGGCAAGGGGAAAATGGCCTATAAACCCACGCCAAAGACAGGCAATTTAATTTGCATTGCCGTTGTAAACGATAATGAAGAGCTTATGCTAATCAATTCCAATGGCGTAATAATCCGTATAAGAATTTGCGACATCCGCACAACCAGCCGCTCGGCCGCAGGGGTGAAGCTTATAAACCTCGAAGAGGGCGTAACCGTGGTGGGCTTGGCTAAAATCGCGGAAGAGTATCTTAATGCGGAGGAGGTTGAAAATGCTTAAAATTTATTTGGACAATTGTTGCTATAACCGCCCTTTTGATAACCAAGAGCAGGACATTGTCAGGTTGGAAACAGAGGCGAAGTTGATAATCCAAGATAGAATAAGGGCCGGGTGGTATTCGCTTGTGTGGTCTTTTGTGCTTCACGGCGAGAATAGCAAAAATTTATCATTTGATAAAAAAATGCAAATCGGTAAATGGGAATATATCGCGAAAGAATATTGCCATTCTTCGATTGATGTTTTCGATGAGGCTGAAAAATTCATGGCCGTTGGCATAAAGCGTGAAGACGCACTTCATCTTGCTTGTGCTATAAAATGCAATTGCGACTACTTGATAACCACAGACAAGAAGTTCTTAAACAAAAATCATCTAATTAAAGGGATTGACATTGTCAATCCGATGGTTTTTATTATGAAGGAGGGTTAAATTATGTGTAGCGATGTTGTTTTACGCCACAATGCAATGAATATACTCACTAAAGGGCTGGGATTAGTGGAAGCTGAACGTTTTGTATATCTAGTCAAAAGCGAAAAATTTGACTATACCGAATGGCGGCAGAATCTTTGGGAAGATATGACGCTGAAGGAAGTTTTTGAATATTGCAAGCGTTTGGAAATCGAAAGGGGTAAGTATATACCGCCGACCGAATAAAAAGCAAAAACACAGCAAAACAAAGGGGAGATATTATGGCATCTATTTTGAAGTCAACGAAGGTGAAGGCTTGGACGGAGGAGTTTTCGCCTGCTTTAAGCGAGAATGCGCTTGTGGCCGCGAAGGAGCATCTTACATTTGAGGAGGCAAGGGAGAGGGGCTTTTTGGACGAAGGCGACAGCCAAGGCAATTACACCGCCGCGCGCGAAAAACATATTGAAATCACGCTGGCATATATTAAGGGCAAGCCGAAAAGTCTGATGAAGAGGTAGAAAATGGCCAAAACTTTATATTTAACCGACCTTGACGGAACTCTGCTCCGCCACGATGGTAATATTTCGGAATTTTCGCCGGATATAATCAACCGCTTTATTGCGGGCGGCGGGCTTTTTTCCTATGCCACGGGGCGGAGTTTTATTTCGTCTTCAGCGGCCGTAAAACGGCTTAACATCAATATTCCGGTAATTTGCCAAACCGGGGCAATTATTGCGGATTTGCAGACCAAAAAAGCCCTGCTTCTTCGCACAATTGCCCACGAGGATGCGGTTTCAATTTTCAAAACGCTGCTTAAGCTGGAAGTTGCGCCGCTTGTTTACAGCTATGCAAATGGGCAGGAGCATATTGGCCATTTTGGCCATGAAAGCGAGCTATGCGGCCAAATTTCGGGCTTTAAATGGGTTGATTCCATGGAAAATTTGGCTCCCATACATAAAATTTTTGAAAATGACAAACGTATTCATGTGATGTTTCAAAAATGCACTTATGCCGAGGGATGGTGGTGCGAATTGCTGCCGCCGCAGGCTACAAAGGCCGCCGCGGCTCTGGAGGTCAAGGCCATGCTGGGCTGCGATAAAATAATCGCCTTTGGCGACGGACATAACGATATTTCGCTGTTTCACGCGGCGGATGAGAGTTATGCCATGGCAAATGCCGTGCCCGAACTTAAGGCAATTGCCACGGCTGTGATTGAAAGCAATGAAAACGACGGCGTGGCCAAATGGTTTGCCAAAAAATACTTTTAGGAGGAAAATAAAATCATGACCTATGAAATTAGAAAAGCGAGGAAAGACGAAAGACATGCAATCGCAAAAGCCTTTGCATACAGCTATAAAGACCTGTTTTTGCAATTGCAATTGGATTTAGATTTGATTGCAAACGCCTTTGATTCCGGCGTGCGCACCGAAAAATTTTGGGTGGCTGTTAAAGATGGCGATATAATTGGCATTGCTGCATGTACAGACCGAGATGGACGAGCGGTTTATCCAAACGAAGACGATTTTATTAAATATTTTGGCCCAAATGGTGCTTCACTTTGTGATGTTTTTAAGAACGAATTCACGAAAAAGCTCACCTATCCTAAAACTACGGGCTATATAGAGTTTGTCGGCGTGCTTGAAGAAGCGCGAGGGCACGGCATTTCTAAGGAAATCATGTCCGAAATTATAAAGCAAAGTCCGCAATATGACGAATTTGTGCTGGATGTTGCCAATAACAATATTGCCGCAATAATATTATACCAAAGATTGGGATTTGTTGAATTTGACCGTATTCCCGCGCCAAACCCGGAGATGATGGGATTTGAATCAAGAATTTATATGAAATTGAAAAAGGAGGAATAGAGATGAAAATCAGACCTTATTTGACTTTTAACGGAAATTGTGAGGAGGCCATAAACCTCTATAAGAGGGCGTTTAAGACGGACACTATCGAGATTATGCGATTTGGCGACATGCCGCTCAATCCCGATTTTGCTATTCCCGACGATTTTAAGGACAAAATTTTGCAGGCGACGCTGAAATTTGGCGACGATTATATACGCATGTCCGATTGCGGGCCGGGCCACGCCCTAAACGCGCCCGAATCCGAGCGAATTTCGATGGCCATTGAAACAAATGTCGAAGACACAAAATTTGCTTTTGCCGTGCTGGCGGAAGAAGGGCGCGTGGCCATGCCCCTGTCCGAAACCTTCTATAGCCCGTCGGCAGGCGTTGTTTTCGATAAATTCGGCATAATGTGGAATTTTTCCGCGCAGAGATAAGGAGTTGATGAAATGTATAAGACAATGGAACAAGTTTGGCAGGAATATGATGGATATTGGGTTTATATGGTTAATTGCCGAGAAGATGAATATGGCTCGGCTATAGGTGGCGAGGTTATAAAATACGATAAAGATAAGCGCGTAATTTATAAAGAAATCGGCAAACATCCGGGGAAAGGACATCAATTTTTTTCGTATATAGGAAAAATTCCGGACAGGTTAGGGGTGTTTGTATGAAGCCGAATGAGCTTGTAATGAAATGGTTTGGTCAATCTTTGCAGGTCAATCTCAAATTTTGGAGTGAAAGAAAAGGGAGATTTTTTGGCGCAGACCTAATTTTTGACACAGGAGCAACGGTTTCCGTAATTTCGGAGGATGTTTTAATTGCGCTTGGATATGATGTGGCCGCCGGCGGCACAAAAAAGATAACCACAGCCAGCGGCCCCGAATTTGTTAAAGAAGTTGTGCTGGACAAAATTATGCTGGGCAATCATGAAATGTGCAATGTCAAGGTTTATGCCTATGAATTTCCCTATGAAATGTATACCTCCGGCGTTATCGGCCTCGACATCATCTCAACTTTTGACATCCATCTTTTGTTTAGCCAAGGACTAATTAAATTACATACAGGGGGGAATAATGAAATTACTTAAAGTTTTGGAACAGCGATTTTTGGAGAATATGGGGCGGCATGAGGGGCTTTTGTGGGAAGATATTGCCGCGCGGCTTTGCGCGCATCCCGAAGGGCTTGCCGCGCTGGCCGCCATGGAAGAAAGCGGCGGCGAACCCGATGTTATCGGCTATTGCGCCGAAACCGACAAATATATTTTTTGTGATTGTTCGCTTGAAAGCCCCGCCAGCCGCCGAAATCTATGCTATGATGAAGCGGCGCGCAAATCTCGCACGAAAAATAAGCCGGCAGACAGCGCCATGGGCATGGCCGCCACTATGGGCGCAAAATTGCTAAACGAGCAGGAATATCGCCATCTGCAAACCCTTGGTAATTTTGACCAAAAAACCTCAAGTTGGATTAAAACCCCGGACGACATTCGCGCCTTGGGCGGCGCGCTGTTTTGCGACTGCCGCTATAATCACATTTTCACCTATCACAACGGCGCAGAATCCTATTACAGCTCCCGCGGCTTTCGCGCACAAATAAAAATTTAAATTTCCTATTGACAAGGGCAAAAAAATAGGATATAATCGTCTTCGGTCGTTTATTACATCTTCCTCATTCGCCTGGGTAGCTCAGTCGGTAGAGCAGCGGACTGAAAATCCGCGTGTCGGCGGTTCAATTCCGTCCCTAGGCATACGCGCCCCTTGGGCGCAATTAATAATTAATAATGAATAATGAATAATGAAAATTAGCCTCAAGCCCATAATTATTCATTATTCACTATTCATTATTAATTGTCGGCGAAGCCGACTTTGCGGGCATGGTTTAGTGGTAGAACGTCAGCCTTCCAAGCTGAGGGTACGAGTTCGATTCTCGTTGCCCGCTTATAAAAAATCCCCCTAATGGGGGATTTTTGGTTTTATGTCATTCCTGCGGGAATGGGAATTCCCCAACAGGTTCCGGCCGGATGTTTATTTCGCCCCGGTTTCCTTGTGGGACTAGGTTGTTGTAGATTTGTGCGAATTCTGCGGGGGTTACGGGGGTTTGGTCGATATAGTAATTTGGTGAGTCGTTGGGGAGGAAGGGTTGATTTAGCGTCATTCGGGTTATTAGGCGATTGTTTTCCAAGGCTTTTAGGGTGGTTTGGCCATAGGCTTGGATGAGCAGGCCCGCCTCGCTTACCGGCGCGAAAATTCCGAAATATGCGAAAAATTCGCCCTCGATTGGGATAATTTCGCCCTCGGCGAAGCTATAGATTGCCTTAGACCAAATTCCTGCGGCAATTTGCACGATAAAAAGCTCCGGCACGCCGTCGTCGTCCATGTCGTGCAGGAAAAACTCCAGACCGGAATAACGCCCCAAAACCTCATCATAAGCCGCGCGCCAGTCCGCCTCGTTGCGTGTTGCGCAAGCTGCAAAGAGTAGCAGCGCGAATAAAATAAACAGCCGTTTCATGCATTTCCCCCTTTCATAGACTATAACCCCGTCATCACCGCAAAAGCGGAATGACGGGGTGGGCGGGACGGGCGACCGAGGGCGGTCGCCCCTACGCGAAGTATTTTACGCCGGACGTGAAGATTTTTTGGTTAAAGTTGCCGGGGATGTTTTTGTATAGGCTGCCGCGCTCGGAATGGGCCATTTTGCCCAAAATTCGGCCTGTTGGGTCTGTTATACCCTCAATGCCTTGGTGCGCGCCATTCGGGTTATACGGCAGGGCCTCTGTGGGATTGCCGTCATGGTCAACAAAAACCGTGGTTACCTGCCCATTCGCAAAAAGTTCGGCCGTCAGCGCGTCTGAGGCCATAAAACGCCCCTGCCCATGCGAGGCCGCCGAGCGGAAAATTTCGCCCGGCTCAAGACCCGCCAGCCATGGGGATTTATTCGACATGACCTTGGTTAGCGCGATATTGGAAATGTGGCGGCCAATGGCATTATATGTCAGCGTTGGCGAATCCTTAGTCAGCGGCGCAATTTTGCCATAGGGCAGCAGACCCATTTTCACAAGGGCTTGAAAGCCGTTGCAAATGCCGATAATAAGCCCTTCGCGGGCATTAAGCAGCTCCATTGTCGCCTCGGCAATTGAAGGATTGGCGAAGACGGCCGCGATGAATTTGCCGCTGCCATCGGGTTCATCCCCCGCAGAAAAGCCGCCCGGCAGGGCGATAATTTGGGCATTATTAATGCGCCGCGCCATCTCCGCCACGGATTCTGTAAACGACTTGTGATTTAAGTTATTAAGCACAAAAATTTCGGGGGCTGCGCCCGCCTTTTCGAAGGCGGCGGCCATGTCCCATTCGCAATTTGTGCCGGGGAAGACGGGAAGCAACACGCGGGGTTTGGCGAATTTTTTGGAGGCGGCAAAAATCTGCTTAGCCTCAATCGGCGCGCCCAAGTCCAAAGCTACAGGAGCTTCACCCAAAATTCCCGTAGGGAACACATCCTCAAGCGGCTCTAGCCAGGCCATTATACATTCCTCAATAGCGATTCGCTCGTCGTTTATGACCAAATCGGGCTCAGCTATAGTTCTGCCGATTAGCTCAAGTCCTTCGGGCGAATCCGCCCCAAGCTCCACCACAAAATTTCCAAAGCCCACAGCGAAAAAGTCGCCGAGATAAGTTACATCAACACCAATCCTATTCCCAAAAGACATTTCGGAAATCGCGGCGGCCAGCCCGCCAAAGCCTATTGCCCGCGCGGAAATCACAACCTTGTCAACGATTAGCCTATGGAGCAGGTCGAAGTTTTGGCGAAGCTTCTCAAAATTCGGCAATCCATTCTCATCAAGCGGGGTCTGAATTAGCGCGATATTGTTCCGCGCGCGTTTG
>JAITMQ010000136.1 GCA_031277225.1 Clostridiales bacterium
CGGCGAATGCGCTGAAAAAACAGGGCTTTAGCCCGCGAACGATTTTTAAGGATGCCAAAACCAACGAGGCCGCAAAAATTGCCGCGGAAAACTATTTGGAATATCTTTGTGAGGGTTTGGGGAATATAGTAAATATTTTCCAGCCGGAAATCGTGGTGATTGGCGGCGGCATAAGCGGGGAGGGGGACGCGCTCCTTCGTGAGATTAATGCGCGGATGCCCGACAAAATTTTTACCGAAAAAAGTTTTACGAAATTCGCCATAGCAAAATTGGGCAATGATGCCGGAATTATTGGCGCGGCTATGTTAGGAGAGGTTGGATGATGAGTTATCAGTTATCAGTTATCAGTTATCAGTTGAATGAGCCTATGCGTGAGCATACTACTTTTCGGGTGGGTGGGCCTGCGGATGTTTTTGTTGAGCCTGTCGACGAAAATGAACTTTTGGGGGTGCTTCGGGAGTGCCGGGAGCGGGGTTATCCACATTTTATTTTGGGGAATGGTAGCAATTTGTTGGTTAGGGATGGTGGGATTCGGGGGGTTGTTATCTCGTTGCTGAAAATGACTGGGATTCGGCGGCTTGATGGGGGGGAAATTGAGGCTGAGGCCGGGGTTCTGATGAAGGATTTGGCGGAATTTGCGCGATTGCATGGGCTGGCGGGGCTGGAGTTTTTGCATGGGATTCCCGGGTCGGTTGGCGGCGGCGTTTTCATGAATGCGGGCGCATATGAGCGGGAGATGGCCGATATATTTGTATCGGCGCGGTGTATTAGTAAATCTAATGAGGTAATCGACATAAGTTTTTCTGATATGAGTTTTTCTTATAGGAAGTCTATGGCTCAAACTGAAGGGCATGTTGTAGTTTCGGCCATTTTGCAAGGCAGGGCAGGGGACGCGGTCGAAATTGGCACGAAAATGCAGGATTTGGGCGATTTGCGCAGCGCGAAGCAGCCGCTTGAAAGCCCTTCGGCGGGCTCGATTTTTAAGCGGCCGCCGGGGAAATTTGCGGGCAAGCTTATTGCGGATGCGGGGCTGCGGGGGCATATTATCGGCGGCGCGCAGGTTAGCGAGAAGCATTGCGGATTTATTATCAATCGCGGCAAGGCCACCGCCGCCGACATTTTATCGCTAATTGAACATATACAAAATACGGTGCAGGATAAATTTGGGATTTGGTTGGAAACTGAGGTTAAAATCATAGGAGAATGATGGCTCGCAAAACGCCATTCCACGCTTGGCATACAAAACGTCATTCCGCGCTTGACGCGGAATCCCCCCGTGTTTGCTTGTGCTACAACACTTGGGGATTCCCGCTTTCGCGGGAATGACGTGGGAATGACGTTTCCTTGCCGGAATAGGAGAATGATATGGATTATATAGAATTTGACAGAAACAATCAGTACCAATATCGGAATTTGCAACAACTTTTTGCAGACTATTTTACAGGACTTTTTGAAAATGACCCGGAAGTCAATTTCACGAATGAGCAACTCGCGGAAATTTTCCAAGACTTTTTAGAAGCCCTTAATTTTGAGGATTCGTGGGTAATTTTAGCCAACGATGAGCCAGGTGGACAATTGGCGGGTTTCGTTATTGCGCATATCGACAGACCGCACAAAGACTGGTGCAAACGCGAAGGGTGGGGGATGATTCGGGAAATTTATGTCGCGCCGCAATTTCGCGGGCGCGGCATTGGCAAACAGCTGATTCGGGCAGCCGAGGCAGCCATGAAAAACTTTGAGCCGCCGGGCTTTTACCTTACAAGCGACGATTCGTTTGAATTCTGGCAAAAAGTAGGCTATGCAGACACCGGAGAAATCGAGGAAGCGAATAATTCCAGGATTTTTGCGAAGAGTTGCTAGACAGCTCTTGAGGTTTTGCGAATAGTTAAGGGGGTGCAGCATGTCGTTTTCGTCTAAGGTCAAGAGAGAGATTGAAAATAAAATTGAAGTAGGGGAGTGCGAAAATAGGGCATTTTTGCGCGCGTCATATCTTTTTGGCGGCACCATGGCGCATCCCAATAAGGCCTATCATTTGGAATTCGCCATTGACTATTCGCAAAAACAAAAACTTTTGGAAGCTTTTGAATTTTTTGGACTTAATCCCAAGGAACATTTACGGAAATCCGGGGAGGTTTTGTATTTCAAGGAAGCCGAACAAATTTCTGCAATTTTGCGTATAATTGGCGCGCATGTGGCTCTCATGGAATTCGAGAATTGCCGTGTGGATAAAGATGTCAATAATTCCATAAATAGGGTGGCAAATGCCGCGGCGGCCAATGAGGACAAGGTGATTGCCGCGTCTGCGCGCCATGTCAAGGATATTATGGATATTCAGCGGCTTGTGGGGCTGTCGGTGCTTCCGAATAATTTGGCGGAAGTGGCAAAAATTCGCCTGGAAAATCCGTTGGCCGGCCTTGAGGACATCGGCCGACAACTTACACCACCAATTTCCAAATCGGGCGTTAACCACAGACTAAATAAAATCGGCAAAATTGCCGAGAAATACAGGGGGGATGGGCATGTCCAACTTTCATAAAGACCAAGAGTTAAAAAATAATTTGCGACTGCGAGAATTGCAAAAGGAGCTTCCGCCCTTTATGACGGAATTTTTTCGCGCGCGAGAATATCACACATCCAGCCGCACCCGCCTGGCCTATGCCTATGATATGCGGCTGTTTTTCAACTTTTTAATCGCGGAAATTAGGGAAATTTCGGCTACAAGCATGGATAATTTTACCATGGAACATTTTAACAAAATAACGGATTCCCATATTGAAGAATTTTTGGACTATTTGACATATTATTCTGCGAATAGATACAATGAAGACACAGAATTTTATGCACAAAATCAGCTTCAGGGCAAATCTCGCAAACTTTCGGCCATTCGCGCCGTTTTTGCACATTTTTACAAAAAGGGCAAAGTGCCCGCAAATCCCGCAGAATTGGTGGAAACGCCGCCCGTTAAGGAAAAGGCCAAGATTTATCTGGATGTGGACGAAATTGCAAATTTGCTGGACGCGGCAGACGGCGGCACGAGTTTGACCGAAAAACAGAAGCATTTTCACGCATATACCCGCAGCCGCGATGTGGCGATTTTAAGCCTTTTTGCGGGAACGGGAATCCGAATTTCTGAGGCCGTTGGCCTAAATCTTGAAGATGTGGATGTGGAGCGGGGGAGTTTTCGCGTGATTCGCAAGGGCGGGCATGAGGCGATTTTGTATTTTAGCGACGAAGTGGAGTTTGCTTTGCGGGAATATCTCGAAGTTCGCCTTACGAAAGAGCCGCAGTCCGGGCACGAACGCGCGTTTTTTCTGTCCATGCAAAACCGCCGTATAACGGCGCGCGCCATTCAAAATCTCGTCAAAAAATACTCGAATTTAGCGAATAGTTTAAAAAAAGTAACCCCTCATAAGCTACGCGGTTCCTTCGGCACAAATATGTATCGTCAAACCGGCGACATCTATCTTGTGGCAGACCTTCTGGGTCATAGCGATGTCAACACTACGCGAAAATCCTATGCCGACACAAAACAAGAGGCCGGCCGCCGCGCCGTGCGCAATCTAAGGTTAAGGGGCGATGAGTGATGAGAAGAACCAATCCCGCTATACAGCTGTAAATATTGCAAAAACTGGAAGCGTGAATATATGGGAAGCTTCTGGGGCAATTGCTCCCTTGAGGGTATGCCAAAATCCAAAGCCAATACTTTCCTTATCACGGCTGTAACTTCCACAGCGCAATAGCGACCGCCAGACCAAAGTTTCAAGCCTCGGACTTGCTGGACCAGCTGGCGTTATTTTAGAGGTCAGAGAAAAAACAGTGGTCAGAGGTCAGAGAAAAAGCGGAAGTCAGAGGTCAGAAGAAAGAGCAAAAGCCAGAAAAGCCTGACTTCTGACCTCTGATTTCTAGTATCTAATTTCTAATCTCTAATTTCTATCTCACCCATCTCTTCGCAAAACTTATATTTTGCGAAGAGATGGGGAGCTTCCCTGTTGGGAATGAATAATTAATAAGGAATGATGGATAATCATGATAAAATCAGCTGTTCCGAGGTTTCGGAAATTTTAAATCTTGGTCTGGTGGCCAGTAGTTGGCTGTGGTAGTTGCAACCATGGCCAAAGAAATTGTAAGCTTTGGATTTTGGCATACCGCTAAGGGTGCAGTTGCCCCACGGGCTTGCTGTAGTATCCCTTTTCCAATTATTGCAATATTTACAGCTGTATTGCGGTAATGGCTTGTTGTTAAATACTGGTTTTAGCTTTATATTTGGGCTTGTCATGTATCATCACCCCCTTTGTCAGCCATAAAATTGGCGCGCGGGTCTAGCCGCTCATCCACGAAGCCGCCGCCGGGATTGGTCTGTGGATTGTCCTGCGGGTGCGGGTTGGTGGGTGGACTATCTTCCCGGCCGGGGCGCGCATCGGCGGGCGGGCTGTCTGCCGGGTTGACGGCATGAGGGTCGCCATCCGCGCTCTCGGCAGGCGGGTCATCAATCGGCGGAACGCCTGTTAGCCCTAAAAGGCGGTTTTTTATGCGGCGGTGCTTTTTCTTGACATTGGAATGGAAATAAAACTTGCGCTGTTTTAGGGCTTTGTGGGCTTCGTGGTGGTCGTTGTCGTTGATATTGGCTAGCATATCTAAAACGCAGTCCTCTATTGACATATCAAAAGAATCCAAAGTTACCGCTTCGGGGTCGTCTGGGTCGGGGTTTGGGTCTATTAGGGAGTGAGCGGCGTAATATTCGGCTTTGTTTATCATCTTATGCAAGGTGGAATCCCTATCTATGCTTTGGCTGTAGTAGCGGATGAGTGTCAAAGAGGCGGAGTTATCCTTAAGTTTCGTGTTGCGCAATCGATTCCACCAGCCTAAATATTTTGTTGTGTCTTGGGTCGTGGTGGTGTTGGTGGTGTTGGTGGTTATGTCGTTGGTGGTGTTGGTGGCCGTGCTGGTTGTGCTGGTCAAAGATGACGGGCGGTCAAGAGGGTCAGCTTTTAAGATGTCATCATCTAGCGGCAAGCGATTGTCTTCCACGAAGCAGACCCCACAGCGGGAAAGCCATTCTATGAATACGCCTCGGTTGTCAAGAATGGTTACCAGGCGCTTTAAGGGCGGCGGGTAATCTGTGGTTATGGGGAATAGCATGGTATCAATGAATTTATCGCTGTAATAATAGAACTTGCGCTTGGTTTCAAACTCTATGTTCATGACTGTTGTTACCAGCGGGGAATCAGCGAAGTGCTTAGAAGAATCTTCGAGGTATCCCACGAAGAAATTGAAGAAATTAAGGATGAACTGCATAGAGAACATTTGCACAAAAAAAAGATGTGATTCAAAAAAAGGGGCGGCCTAACCGCCGCCCCAAACTCTTTAAGGGGTGAATATATGGAAAATAAAACCAAAAGAAAAACGACTACATCATCACAAGTTAAAAGAAAGTACAATGTAAAAACATACAAAGTATACAGAATTCCCGTTAGGTTTGACAGCGAGCTTTTTAAAAAAATTGAAGAATATCAAAGTCAAGGCTCTGTATCAAGCCTTGTTCAAAGCCTGCTAAAAGAACATTTTAAAATACCCTAAAATGTTACAGATTCAGATGGGGGCGTACTGATGACGAAAAATCAGAATAACTGATTGCCGCGGCAATGAATATATGAGATTAACTAATAAGATTACATAAAATTGCAAAATTGGAAATTGTTACAGTTGACAGAGCGCAAGCCACGGACAGGTGAGGATGCTTACGCTAATAACTGATAACTGATAACTGCTAATTGCTCTCCCCATCTGCTTCGCAAAATACCTTTTTTGCGAAAGAGTTTGCTAAAGACAGCGGAAATAACGCCGCAAAGCGGCTATTAGCCTTGGGTGTTGCTGGCTACTGCGCTGGTGGTATCCCCTTCCCCCTTGGTGGCTGTTGGCGCGCGCCGCCGCTTCGCGGCGTTATCTTCACTTTAGAAACTGCTTCGCAAAAACTGACACCTTTTGCGAAGAGATGTTCTTTCCCTTCCCTCCCTCTTTTTTCAAAAAAACTCAAAAATATTAAGAAACAATATTAATAAACTCAAAGGCGTGGCTTATGCCGAGCTTTTTGCGGCCGGCGATGATTTAGCACAATTCTCATTTTGGCATATAATGCCTTATATAAAATTTTAGGAGAGATTTTATGGAAAGGCATTTTTTTGCACAGCAGTCTGCACATAGGCGGTTGCCTACGGATTTTGGACCCGCGCCCTTTGTGGTGGATATTGCCAAGGCAACTTTGGCAAATGACGATTTTCGGGCGGCTCTTTGGACGGGACAGCATCTGCAATTGACCCTTATGTCGCTTGAACCGGGCGAGGATATTGGCCTGGAAATTCACCACGACACAGACCAATTTTTCCGCATAGAGGGCGGCCAAGGGCTTTTTCAGGCAGGCAAAACCCCTTCAAATTTGGAATTTGCCCAACCCATCTTTGATGACACGGCCATCTTCATACCCGCCGGCACTTGGCATAATATCACAAACACGGGCAAAACGCCGCTAAAGCTATATTCCATCTATGCCCCGCCCCACCACCCGCACAGCACAATCCAGCCTACCAAAGCCGAAGCGCAGCATTAGGCGCAAAAGGCGCAAAAACGGTGCAATTTTGCGCCGTTTTTTAGTTTGTTGACAAGTTTTGGTTTTTGTGATAGAGTTGAGATATTCTATTTACGAGGTGATTTTATTTTTAGTTTAACTCACATTTTATTGTCCATTCCCGGGGTTTTTATTGCCGTGGCCGTGCATGAATATGCCAAGTCTTTGGTGGCCTATCGGCTTGGGGATACGGGGGTTAAGGAGCAGGGGCGGCTGACTTTAAACCCGATTAAGCATATGGACATTTTAGGCTCGATTTTTATGGCGGTTTTTGGCTATGGCTGGGCGAATCCCGTAAAATTGTCGCCATTTTCTTTTCAAAATCGCAAAAAGTCCCTAATAATAATTTTCATTACGGGCTTTTTGACAAGCCTGGCCGTGGGCGGAATTTTTGCCCTTGCCGCGCATTTGTATTTTGACTTTATGTGGCAGAACCTGGCCTTTGAGGACATAAATTTTTATATACTTTGGGGACTATCCCTTGCCGCCCGCCTCAATATAGGCTTTGCATTGCTCAATTTACTGCCCATTCACCCGCTTAACGGCTCATTCCTAATAAGCGGCCTAACCCCCGAAACCGGCGTAAAAATCGCCCAAGCCGAAAAAATTCTGCAATTAATTTTAGCACTCTTCATCGTATTTGGCGGCGTAAACTTCTTCTTTGGCAGAATAATCAACATTTTCCTACCAATTCCGATTTAGGAGGATTCATGCCTACAAAAGAGTTTACGAAAGGGTTTACGAAAGATTTTTTTCACATTATTTACAACCCACATGCAAATCGCGGCGGCTGTAAGGTTTATCTGGAAGCCTTTACAGGCCTGCTGGATGCCGAAAATTCGGCCTATGCAATTTATACCACCAAAGAACCCGGCCACGCCACCGAAATTACCAAAGAAATTATTGCCGCAGGCGGCCGATTTATCGTTATTTTAGGGGGCGACGGCACGGTTCACGAGGTGCTAAACGGCTATAGCCCCGAAGATGACGCGGTTTTTGGTATTTTACCGGCCGGCACGGGCAATGATGTAGCAACCATGCTTGGTCTGCCGCCCGGCGCAGAAAATATGCAAAAGGCCGCAAAGGCCATAATTGCCCGAAATATCAAGTCTGTGGACTATATTGCAGAGGCGGGCGGCAAGCAGTCAATTCTGTTTTTTTCATATGGAATTGCCGCGCAAATGGTGATGACTATGGATAATTTCGCCGCAAGAAGCAAGGCTTCTTACTATCATTCGCTGATAATGCGGATGTTCCGCTATAAGGCCGCCACTTACAGGTTTTCGATTGACGGCGGCCCAATGCAAAGCGTTAAGGCGGATTTTTTGGGAATGCACAATTGTATTCATGGCGGCGGCGGTATGCAATTGGCGCGCGAAGCCGTTATTGACGACGGTTTTGCCGATGTTTTTATCGTCGAAAATCGCGGATTGGGACGGCGAATTCTTAATTTAATTTCGCTTTTTACCAAAAGAGTTCATAAACAGCCAAATGTGCGGATTATTAGGGCAAAAACGCTGGATATTTATTCCGATGACGACGACCTTTGTTGCGTTGACGGAGAAATTTTGCGCACGAAACAATTAAACTTGACAATTAAACACAGAAATGTTAAAATTTTTAAGGATTAGGAGGGGTTATTTTGAAAAAATTACCTGAATTAAGACAGGAAGCCCGCGAATTGGGCATTAAGAACGTGATAAGATACCGCAAGGCCGACTTGGCCGCGGCTATTGACGAAAAGCGGGCGCAAATGGCGAAGGCCAAGGCCGAGGGCAAAGAGCCCTCGCCGCATAGTCGGCTGAATTTGCGCGATTTGCGCGCGGTTGCTCAGAAATTGGGCATTAAGAGTGTGGTTCGCTATAAAAAGGCGGATTTGTTGGCTTTGGTTTTGGAGAAAGAGAACCAAGCTCAGAAGGCAGAGGTCAGAAAAGAAGAGGTCAGAAAAGAAGAGGCCTCCGCTCCCGCGCCGACTCCCGTGCGCGCGCCTGTGCCTGTGGTTGCGCCTCGTGTGCAGAGGCCTCGGCCTACTGCGCCTGTTGCCGCGCGTTCGCCTGTCAGGCGGGAGGAAGCTCCGCGAGTGCCGCGCCCTGCGCCGCGCCCTATTGTTCCCGAAATTTCTAAGCAGCCGCCGCGCGCGGATTATATAAATCGCTTGGATTCGGGCGAGGAGCGCATGGGGGTTTTGGATTTGCATCCGGAGGGCTATGGATTTTTGCGCGTTGAAAATTATTTGTCAAGTGCGGATGATGTCTATGTTTCACAGCCGCAAATTCGCCGTTTTAACCTAAAAACGGGCGATATGGTGCGCGGAAATTTGCGCCATCCCAAAGAAAGCGAGAAGTTTCGGGCTTTGTTATATGTAACCTCGATAAATGGCGACGAACCCTTCTCCGTTGGCCGCCGCCCCAATTTCGAGGATTTAACGCCAATTTTCCCGGAGCGCAGACTGTCGCTGGAATTGGGTTCAAAGGCCTTGGCCACCCGCTTAATTGACCTTGTTGCGCCAATCGGCCTGGGCCAGCGCGGCATGATAGTTTCGCCGCCAAAGGCCGGAAAAACAATGCTTTTAAAGAAAGTTGCGAATGCGATTTTGGCGAATCATGATGATGTGCATTTAATTGTGCTTTTAATTGACGAAAGACCCGAAGAAGTTACGGATATTCAGCGTTATATCGAATGTGATCGCGCGGATGTCGTGTTTTCGACATTTGACGAACAGCCCGAACATCACAAAAAAGTGGCGGAAATTGTGCTTGAGCGCGCAAAACGCATGGTGGAGCAGGGCAAAGACCTCGTGATTTTGCTGGATTCCATAACTCGCTTGGCGCGCGCCTATAATCTCACTTTGCCGCCCGGCGGCCGCACTCTTTCCGGCGGGCTGGACCCCGCCGCCCTCTATATGCCCAAAAAATTCTTCGGTGCCGCAAGAAATATTGAAAATGGCGGCTCTTTAACCATTTTGGCGACGGCCTTGGTGGACACGGGCTCTAAAATGGATGAAGTTATTTTTGAGGAATTCAAAGGCACGGGCAATATGGAGCTGGTTTTAGACCGCCGCCTAAGCGAAAAGCGCATTTTCCCCGCTATCGACATTCAAAAATCGGGCACGCGCCGCGAAGAAGTCCTGCTAAATCCCGATGAATTGGCCGCTCTTTACACCCTGCGCCGCCGTATGGGAGGGGTTTCCACCCAAGAATTCAACGAACAGCTGACCGACATGCTGGTAAAAACTGCCAGTAATCGCGAATTTGTAGACTTAATCAATTCCATGAATTTTGTTTAGAGGTAATAGATTTGGGGTGGGGAAATGGTTTTTTTGGCGGCATTTTTAGAAGAAGGCTTCGCGGACAATTTGTTTGGGCGGCTATTGATGGGCATTGTGCCTGTCGTGATTTTGGTCGCCCTTTTTAGCGTGGCCGTGCGCATTGCGTCGCGGCGCACAAAGGCGCAGCTTAAGGTTGACAAAATGCTGGAGGAAGACGAGGCCGCAAGCAGGGTTCGCCCGAAGGAAATCGCCGACGACTTTTATTTTAAGATTGATGTGGCCGAGCTTCCGATTCGCGAATATACCGATGATGAGGAGAAAACGCCCCATTCCGCCTATTTTTGGCAGAAAAAAGTTCTTGCGCTTTGTGGCAAGAAAATGCTGCATTTTGACAGGCCCTTTTCGAATGTTGAACTTAAGCAGATGTTTGGCATGGCTAATTTGGAATTCGTGGCGCGCTATGAAGAAAATTTTACCAATTTTATCCATGCCTTGCGCCATTGGGCCGAGGCCTTGATAAACACAAATAATCTCGAAGACGCGCAAAAAGTCCTTGAAATCGCCAATTGCGCGGGTTCGGAAATCTCGCAAACCTATACCCTTCTCGCCGACATATACGCCAAACAAAACAATCTCCCCGCCCTAAAAGCCCTAAAAACCCAAGCCGAACAATCCCCCCTTCCAAACAAGTCCCCTACCCTCACCCATATCAAGAACCTTTTTTAGGCGCAATCCTACGTTTGTTAAATGCCGACGGTACAAGTCTATAAGCCTCTTGTCTGTCGGGCTTGGTGGTATATTTGGTGGCTATGCGCTCGCCACAGCCGGGACAGAAAATTGCCCCGGGGCTTTGCGAAAAATCAATTGCGCCCTCGATAATGCGCTCATTATACATTTTCACAAGCCCGCCCGCACCCACTTTTTGGTAAGTGGCAATAAAGCCCTTGCAATGGGCGCAACTGACCTCCAAAATATAGCTGCTGCGGATTTTTCGGGCTTTGGAATTCTTAATTCGCATAATTGCTTCCCTCATCGCCACACCTCTATTTAGCCTTTTCCGAAATTATATCATACTCAAAATATTTTGTAAACAAAAGGAGACGCCATGCGGCGAAATGTGTTCTTGAAATCGACTTTAAGGCGGCCCGTGCGCGGCCTGCTTTTGGCGGTTTTGGTGCTTATGGCCGCCTTTATGCTTGTTGCGCGGGTTACGGAATATGCCGTGGTTATGGACGAACTTGCGCGCATGGAGGGCGAATTTCGCTCTGTTGGCTTCCTTTCCCCAATAAATCCGCGAAATATCACGGGCGATTTGGATGCGTCGGCGGCGGCTGAAATTGTGGCCGCAAGCGGCTTTGTTGTAAGCGATGACAGGCGCGAATTTGCGCAAGGCATTTTGGCGGACGCAACAAATGTAACCGCCCAGCAGACAGGCGCGCCGATTTTTAATCCCGAAATTGAGGGCATTGGCGTAAATGCAATTGACCAATATTTTCTGGCCACAGCCCGATTTAATATGCACAGCCCCAATCTCGTGCGCGGTTCTGTCGACTTTATTCATATAACTCTGGATGTAACCGAAATTGTGGCGGGCGACCCCGGCGCATTGCGCCCCGGCTTTAGGCATTTTGCCGCGGGCGACGGGCGGCATCTGCCCTTGACATCAAGGGTTGACATGGTTTTGCCTTTGACCTATGACGAGGCCAATCTCTACGAAGCGGGATATTTTGACCCGCTTGAAGGCTTGCAGCCCGGAATTCCGTTTTTATTTAGGGCGGCGCCGGGAATATTCATCGAAGAAGGCGCGGCAAATTGGGTATTAAGGCCGCTAATTGACTCGACATTTTTCGCAAACCCACGGACGGATTTAGAAATTATGGCACAAATTCAAACGCGGCTGGACTTAGCATATGAAAACGCCCATTCCATGATGGTTATCGGCACAACGGACATGGGAAATATCGCGCGAATCCAAAATCCCGCCTCTGCAAGGCTTTTAACGACGGGGCGCGGCGCGGACAGCCGCTGGCTTACATATGAAGATTATCTCAATCAAAACCATGTCGCCGTTTTGCCCATGCAAATGGCCACGCGCAAGGGGCTTTGGCCGGGCGAAACCTTCACAATAAACTTGGTGGAAAACCCAAGGCCAAGCTGGATTGACGCAGAAACGCAAAGCCGCTTTTCGCCGCGTGTAGAGGGCTGGTGGTCGCCCAATCCGCAGGGATGGTGGGCGACGACGGAATATCACGAGGGCTGGCGGCAGCGGCGCAGCCACGAATTAACCCTGGAAGTCGTCGGAATTTATCATAATCATCCCATTGGGCAAATTCATCACAATTTTTTGACAACAGAAATGTATATCCCCGCATCTATAATGCCGCCGGGCTTTAGCTGGGACGGAATTCCGCTTTTGCCGACAATGTATAATTTCGTGCTGGATTCGCCGCGCAATGAGGCGGCCTTTTTGAACGAAACCGAATTGGCCCTGCAGGCCACGGGCTTTCGCGCGAATTTTCAGCCGAATGGCTTTGCGGACTTTATCGCCGCCGCAGACCCCATGCGGATGTCAATTACCGTAAACCTAATCCTATTTTCAATCATTGCGGCCTTGGTTCTAATTCTGGTCGTATTCCTATATCTTCGAGAATGGCGGCGCACAATCGCCATTTCCCGCGCCTTAGGCGACCCCGCCCCAAAAACCCTAAGACGGCTTTTCGCCCCCTCGCTTCTGCTATGGATTCCCGCAATTGCGCTGGGAGCGGTTTTTGCGTGGTTTTTCGCGCTTGGGCAGGCCTCGGCCGCGCTTGCGGGCGTGGAAATTGCCATGATTTACGGCGTGGAGGAGGCCGCCGCCTTCCCGATAACTTGGGAATTGGTTGCGGCGGTATTCCTGTCTGTGGTGCTTTTAGGCGACTTTGTGAGCGCGATTGTAAGCTGGTTTAAGGAGTTGCCATTTGCGCGGGCAAGAGGTAGAGCCATAGGGCAAGTTTTGCGCAGGGTTTTCCCGTTTTGGACGCCCCTAATTCTAATTAGCGCAGGCGGCGCGTGGGCATTAACCCTGCAACAAATGCCCGAGGACGGATTTTCCGAAATTTTCAGAACAATCGCCGACATTTTTGGCGGAAATATCGCGCTTTACGAACTCGTTCCCGTGCATCTCGACGCAATTTGGCTCTATATTATGATGGGCACAATTGCCACTTCAATCTTCCTCGGCCTATACCTGTCGGGGATGACTTTGGCGCGCCGCCCCGTTCTGCTACAATTGCAGGGCGGCGGACAAAGCAAGCGCAAGAAATCTGCCTCTGTTGTGGAGGCCGACACGCTTAATGAAGGTTTTGTCGTCAGCTCGATTAATATTTCCTATGAGAATGTGAAATTTTCGGCGAGGGCTAAAATTAGAGCCATTTTCGTCTATATATTCAGGCATATTTTCCGCTCGCCACTAAAATCAGCTCTGGTCGCCGCTATCGCGCTGTTTTTCGTGGTCGGCCTCGGCTGGCTTAATCACACAATCGAGTCCACACAGGCAGAAATTGACTATATTTGGGAAAATACGGTAATCGGCGCGGAAATCATAATGTCGCCCGACGAAAACCGCATAATGACGGGCATTATGGAAATTGCAAGCCACGCGCCAATTTCACCCGCAATTGTCAGAACCCTGCTGCAATCGGGCTTTGTAACGGATTTCTATACGGAGGCCCTGTGGATGAATGGTTTTGTGCGCTCGCAGGCCGAATTAGAGCCAATGCGCGAATTTTTGCAGACCCCCGGCAGGCTTTGGTGGCATTATACCGACCCCGTCTTCGCCATCAGCGATTTTTACGGCTTTGTGCGGGATAATACGCGGACGGATATTGATGATGCGCTTGGAATTATCGGCGAGAGCATTTCGATTACCTTCGCACCCGGCTTTGACGTGGCGGACTTTAATTTCAGCCCCGTAGCCCTAAACACGCCCATTATCGCGCGCCAAAGCTTCCTTGATTACCATGGCTACAACCTCGGCGACTATCTCTATTTGGGGCATCCGCATATTCCCGTGCAAATTATCGCAAGCTTCCAAGGCGGCCTAAGTCGCGGCGTGGATAGAATCGGAAGCCATCGGCATATGATTATTATGCCGCTGGCGGCCTTGCAAAACCACATTTTGGGCGATATGGCGGGGCATTTTGGCTTTATGACGGCAAATGTAAGTCTTGACCCGGCGCGAAATCGGGAATTATATGACCTTGAAGACCTTTTGCGCGGCTCGCTTAGAGGCAACAGATTTGCGGGCTTTGCGGGGGCAATTCCGCTGGAATTAATCGTGCGCAATCAAGCCCTGCTGGATTTAGTCGAACCGATGGAGCAAAACCTCGCCCTTTTGCGCCTGCTCTATCCCATTGCAATCGTAATCGCCGCCGCCCTCTCAATTGTCCTGTCCATGCTGCTCATGCTACAGAACACAAAAATCGTCGCCATAATGCGCGTTCTCGGCGGCTCTAAGCTTAAATCCCGCTTCGCACTTTGCGCCGAACAAGTCCTGGTCTGCATTACAGGCGTGCTTGCGGGCTTGGCCGCCCTAGCAATAATCGGCGTGCCAATAGCAGAAACCGCCGCCCTAAACCTCGCCGCACTATATTTCATAGGCGCAACCACAGGCGCGCTGCTGGGCGCGGCCATAATCAGCAGCAAAACACCTATAGAGCTGCTGCAAATAAAGGAATAAACTATAGCGAAATTTTTCCTTGACAAAAGTAAATTTTTTTGGTAGAATGTTTTGGTGAGTTAAGGGGTATGGTCAAGTGGTATGACAGGGGTCTCCAAAACCTCTAGTGGGAGTTCGATTCTCTCTACCCCTGTGGGGTTGCCCTTTTGGGTAACCCTCTTTTGTTTAGGTTTGTCGACAGACCATAGGGGGTGCTTTATGATTTCGTATATAATCGGCCGCGTGGCGGAGGTTGGCGAAGGGGCTTTGGTGCTGGAATGTAATAATCTCGGCTATTTTGTGAATATCTCGAATTCTACGGCGGCAAGGCTTAGCGTTGGGGCGGATGTGAAGCTGCACACATCCCTGCAAATCAAGGAAAACGACATTTCGTTGATTGGGTTTTTAAGCGGGGAGGAGGCGCAGATTTTTGCGATGCTCACTTCGGTTAGCGGCGTGGGTACAAAGGCCGCGCTTGCTATTCAGTCTGTGCTGGATTCTTCGGGCATTATTTTGGCGATTTTGACAGAAGAGGTTGACGAGCTGACTCGCGCCGTCGGCGTAGGCAAAAAGCTGGCAAGCCGCATAATTTTAGAGCTTAAAGACAAGCTTAAATCCAGCGAAATTTCCTATAATATTGCGCCGCAACAAAATATTGGCGCGGGCAATGCAACAGCCAAACAAGAAGCCACCGACGCGCTGACAAATTTGGGCTATTCCCGCAACGAAGCCCTAAGAGTCGTTATGGAAGTGGCGCTGACAGACATGACCGCCGAACAAATCATCCGGCAGAGCTTGAAAAAGTTGGCAATGTAAAGGAGGAGAGTCCATGCTTATCGAAAACCCGAGATATTACACTTATGAGGAAATGGAGAAAGAGTTTGACGGATATTGTGTTTGTGTTGTGTATCCCGAGCTTGACGAGCGAACAAAAAGTCAACTGCTGGGCGGGGTTGTGATAGCTTATGACCCGTGGATGAATAATATCTACGAGCTTGTGCATGACTTGAGAGAACAGGGGGCATATTCGGAAGATTGGCTATACACACATTTCACCCATCCCGAATCCTTTGATTCCGGGATTGTGGAGGTGGTTTTTCTTGAGGATTAATTTAAAATTTGAGCTTAGGGACTTAAAAATAGTATCTAAAGTTAAGATGACGCGTAAATCCGGCGGCTTTGAAAGGGCCGATTTAATAATCGACACGGGCTGCTCCACAACAACAATCTCGCCCGAACTTTTTAAGAAACTCGGCCACCCCTTAATAGATGCCTACGAAATCAAGGTTTTCGGGCTAAATAGTGTCGAAAAAAGCTATAGCACCATCTTGCCGCATTTTGAAATCGGCGGGGTTAATCTTGGGCCGGTTAGGGTCGTTATGGAAGTAGCACTAACAGACATGACCGCCGAACAAATTATTCGGCAGAGTCTTAGAAAACTCGCGATGTAGGGGCGACCGCCCTCGGTCGCCCATTAGGAGATTTTATGAACAAGAGGATTATTACTTCGACTGAAATTGAAGAGGATTTGGATTTAAGCCCTCGGTTGCGCCCGGCCACTTTTGAGGGTTATATTGGGCAAAAGAAGGTTGTCAACAGCCTTCGGGTTTTTATTGAGGCGGCGAAAATGCGCGGGGAGACGCTTGACCATGTGCTTTTATACGGCCCGCCCGGCCTCGGCAAAACCACGCTTTCACAAATTATTGCGCAGGAGATGGGCGCAAGGATTAAGCACAGCTCCGGGCCAAGCATTGAACGCGCGGGCGACATGGCCGCCATTTTAAACGATTTAAGCGCGGGCGATGTACTTTTTGTCGATGAAATACATAGACTAAACCGCACCATTGAAGAAGTGCTCTATCCCGCAATGGAGGATTTTGTGCTTGACATTATGATTGGCAAAGGCAGCGGCGCAAAGTCGCTAAGGCTGGATTTGCCGCGTTTTACGCTGATTGGGGCGACAACGCGAATTGGCCTGCTCACTTCGCCGCTTCGCGACCGTTTTGGCGTTATAAACCGCCTTGAACTCTATAGCGTTGCGGAATTGACGCAAATTGTTACGCGTTCGGCGCGGGTTTTGGGCATTGATATTGACGCAAAGGGGGCGGCCGAAATTGCCAAACGCAGTCGAGGCACGCCGCGCGTCGCTAATCGCCTGCTGAAGCGCGTGCGAGATTTTGCGCAGGTTAAATTCGACGGCGCAATTACGGGCGAAAGCGCTTCCGCCGCACTTGATTTGCTGGAAATTGACAAGGTTGGACTGGATAATGTTGACCGAAATGTTTTGCTTGCCATGATTGAAAAATTCGGCGGCGGCCCCGTTGGGCTTGACACGCTGTCCGCCGCCACGGGCGAGGATGCGGAAACAATCGAAGATGTCTATGAGCCGTATCTATTACAAATGGGCTATATCCAGCGCACCCCGCGCGGAAGAATCGTAACCGCGCTCGGTTACAATCATTTTGGATTAACGATTTTGGAGGGGGATTGATGAAGCGATTAATTTTGCTTATCCTGGTGCTGATTTTAACGGCCTGCGGTCAAGATGAGCCGCTCTCTTTGAGCGAAAAAACCTGCATTCCCGAGCATCAGCATTTTTGGGTAACCATGCATCTGAGCGAGGCTACGCACGGCGGCATTTCATTTGTTATCGAGAATTTTTCAGACACGGAATTTATGCATAATGGCGATTTTATGCTGTCTGTGCGGGGATGTCGGGATATAGTTTTTGAGGATGCGCTTTTTAATGGCGAAAGCCTTATAATTCCCGCAAATGCGACAACGGACATAATACATATTGACTGGTCGCAGACCTTTGGCGAACTGCCTTATGGCAATTTTGCGCTAAATAAGTCCTTGCATTGCGCCTGCGGCTTCCAAAACGGCATTTCTACGCATTTTCTCATTGCGCCGCCCTCGCCGCCCGTTGTGATAAGCGATTTTGGGCGCGCGGCCGCCAAGGAGTTTTTAAGCCAATTTCCAAGCTTGTTTGCCCCTGATTTTCGGCATTTTAGGGCGGATGCCGACGACTTTTTGGAATTCGGCTTCAGCATATACGACTTAGATGATGACGGTATGCCCGAAATTATTATTAGGCGGGGAATTCCGGAAACTTGCGCCAATATCTGGGATATGTATCGGTTTATCGACGGCGAATTTACAAATGTGAAATCCGAACAGGCCGCGCCGAATTTCTTCTATGACGAGGCAGGGCGGCTGATTCTGCTCTATAATGACGCTGAATTGCGCGGCGTTTATGGCTATTATTATCTGGATTTTGAAGGCGAAACCATACAAAGGCGTGAAATTCCGATATTGTTTGAAGGCGATGATTGGTATTCGGCTTGGTGGGAGCATCACTATAGCAACGAATTTGTCGCAAATCCCACGATTTTCGGCACGGATAGGCGGCTTGTTGCCATTCGATCGCAAAATTGCCTTGAGGCGGAGCTTAGTGAAGAAATTTATCGAGATAAGGAGGGCGCTAATGAATGAGGTTCTGGCGGTCGAAACTTTCGGCTTAACTAAGAGGTTTAAGACGGCTTTGGCGGTGGATTCCGTTGATTTACGCGTACCCGCAGGCGCGATTTGCGGGTTTTTGGGCAAAAATGGGGCGGGCAAGACCACGACGATTAAGATGCTGACCCAGCTTATGCGCCCGACTTCCGGCGAATTCGCCATTATGGGCCAAAAGGAAATTTTTGGGCGCGGAATTCGCCGCGTGGGCTATTTGCCCGACGTTCACGGCTTTTACGACTATATGACCGGGGGCGAATTTTTGCAGCTTTGTGCGCGTCTATGCGATATTCCC
>JAITMQ010000061.1 GCA_031277225.1 Clostridiales bacterium
CGCCAAGCCCGCTCAACCAATTCCAAACGAATATCCCAATCGCGCAGCCGCAAAATCCCCTGCCATTTCTCCAAATAAGCCAATACCCGATTCTCCATAAAACCACCCCAAGACAATTATACCACGAAAAATTTTTTTTGCAAATTTTTAAAAAGGGCTTGACAGGGGGAGAGTGTTGTGTTATGGTTAGTTATATGACCCATTAACCACTTAACCAAAGGGGTGATGAGATGAGGGACGAAAAGCCCATGTTCATCCAAATTGTCGAGATGATAAGGGATGACATTTTGGCGGAAATCTATCAAGAGGGGGATTTGATTATTTCCACGCCGCAAATTTCGAAATTGCTTTCGGTCAATCCCGCCACAGCGCAGCGCGCCATAAGCGTGCTGAGCGACCAAGGAATTATCGAGAAAAAACGCGGAATCGGCATGGCTGTTGCTTGCGGCGCGCGGGCGGCGATTTTGGCGGAGCAACAGGCAAATTTCCACGAAAAAGTTGTGCCGGAATTTATTGCGCGCGCGCGCAAAATCGGCATTGGCGGCGATGAATTGTTAAAAATTGTAAAGGAGAGTTGTGATGATTGATTTTAAAAATGTAACCAAGGACTATGGGAAAAATATCGCTTTGGATGATTTTTCCATAAGCATTGCCGAAACCGGCATCTACTGCCTTTTAGGGCGCAATGGCGCGGGCAAAACCACCCTAATGAAGGCTTTGGCGGGGCATATTCCCGTTACGGACGGCGAAGTGAGCGTTGCCGAGCGCGCGGTTACAAGCCTTGCAATGCCCCAAAATGTGCATTTCGTTGAAAGCGGCGCGGCGCAATTTAATATACGCCTAATCGAGCTTTTTCGCTATGCCGCCGAAATTAATCCCGATTTTGACATGGCCTTTGCAAAAGAGATGGCGCGGCGTTTTAGGCTGGATAATTCCAAAAAATATCGGCGGCTGTCCTTTGGCATGAAAACCATGGTAAATACGCTGATTGCGCTGGCTTCGGGCAAGCAAATTCTGCTGTTGGATGAACCCGTGCTGGGCTTTGACCCCATTATGCGCAAAACTTTTTACGAGCTGCTAAGCGAATCTTGCGCCGAAAAGCCCAAAATTGTAATCGTTTCCACGCATATTATCGACGAAATCGAAAAAACCGCCGAAAAGCTGATTATAATCGACCGTGGGCGGCTAATCCTATTCGGCGATATGAATGAAATTGACGAAAAGGCCTATAGCGTAACCGGCCCGACGGAGCAGGTTATGGCTGCGACCGAAGGTCTGCGCGCCATTGGGGAAACCAGGGCGGGCGGCTTTTTGTCGAGATTTATTTTTGACGAGCGTATTCAAGCTAGCGAAAATGTGAACATTGCAAACCTTGGGCTTACGGAATTTTTCGTTGGGCTTGTTGGTGATGAAGGGGAGGTTGTTTAACATGAATAATATTTTAGGAATCGCAAAAATTAACGCGCGGCAGTCCAAGCTTGCGTATTGGATTGTCGGCGCAATTGCTTTAAGTTTGATTGTGCAAGGATTTTTGGCATTAATCGGCGTGCCGACGGGCTCTATGGCCGCGGGCAATTCGCTATACCTGCTGCCGCTTTTAATCGCCATATTCATACCCGCGCTAAATTTCACAAAAATCATGAATTTAGGCGGCAAACGTGCGGACTTTTTTAAGGCCTGTATTCTGAACTATGCCGTCGTCGCCCTCCTTGTAACCGCCGCCGCCCTCGGCCTATATTACACTTTCGACGCCGCCGTGCAATATCACACCTATGATGCCCTCAATCTCTTCGATGTCTTCGGCTTTATACAAAACGGCCCGATAATCGCCTTTATACAAATGTTCGCCTTCCTGCTGCTGCTCTCCGCCTTCACGCATACCCTAACCCTCTCGCAAACCCGCTGGTATGGCATAGCCGCAAGCATAGCCATAGTCGCAATAATCAGCGTATTCACGCCCATTGCGCCCCTGCGCGCCGCCCTTGTTTGGTTCTTTAATATGATAATCTTCCACAACAGCGCCGCCGTGCAAATCGCATCCTGCCTAGTCCTGGCGACAATAATCTACGCCCTAAGCCTTTTCCCAATAAAATCCAAAGGAGCATAGAAACAGGCGGCCTGCGTGGTCGCCTGTTTTATGAATCGTGGCTTTACACCGATTTAATTCCTTCCGCTCCTCGCGTCATTTTGTCCGGATTAAGCAACTCTTTAAGGCGAGCTTCCCCGCCCAACTCCTTAACCAAATCCTTATCCTGCAAGCAAATCTCCAACACGGAAACGCCCGTACTCGTCGCCTTATTAGCAATTTCGCCCGAACGCTTATGCCCGATTTTCGGCGACAAAACCGTGGCTAAGCTGGAGCTTTTTTCCAAATAGTTGTTCAAGCGTTCTTTATTGTATTCGCTGACGGTAATTTCCGCTATACAACGCTCGCCAAAGACTTTCAGCGCGTTGCTCATCATGCCGATTGACTCAATCAGACAAAAAATCAACACGGGCTGCATAACATTCAGTTCAAATTGCCCCGCCTCTGAAGCCAGAAAAACCGTGGAATCGTTGCCAATAACTTTAAAGGCGACTTGGTTTATAAGCTCCGGAATAACGGGATTAACCTTGCCCGGCATGATTGACGAGCCGTGTTGAAGCTCTTTTAGCGTAATTTCAGAAAATCCGCAACGCGGGCCCGAGGCCATCAGGCGAATATCATTTGAAATTTTTGACATATTAACCATGCAAATTTTAAGGGCGGCCGAAACCTCTGTAAAACAGTCGGTGTTTTGCGTGCCGTCTATGAGGCTTTCGCAGCTTTTAATCGCATTAAAATCATCACAGCCCGTAGAAGCGGACGCGACCGTCTTTAAATGCCCGACAACGCTTTCAACATAGCCTGCGGGCGAATTTAGGGCCGTTCCGACGGCCGTTGCGCCCATATTCACTTCATAGAGATATTCGCCGGTCTTTTTAATGCGCTCAATATCGCGCTTTAAAACGCGGTAATATGCGTCAAATTCCTGCCCAAGCCTTATGGGAACCGCGTCTTGAAGATGGGTTCTGCCAATTTTTACATATTTATCAAATTCCTTGGCCTTGTCGGCAAAAATAACGGCAAGCTGCTCCATAACATTCAAGAGGCCGTTTAAAAGCACCCTTATGCAAATTCGCGCAGCCGTGGGAATGACGTCATTCGTGGACTGCGACATATTTATGTCGTCATATGGGCTGATTATATCGTATGTTCCTTTGGCATATCCAAGTTTTTCCAGCACAATATTGGCAATGACTTCATTGGCATTCATATTTATAGACGTGCCGGCTCCGCCCTGTATGGGGTCTACCACAAAATGCTCGTGATAATTGCCAACCTTGCCAATTTCGCCAATAATCGCGTCGCATGTGTCAAGAATGAAATTATAGGCCGCTTCGGCATGTTCGCCCAGGCCGTTTTTGTCGCGAAGCTTTTCAATAAGCTTGTCCTTATTGGCCAAGGCGGCGGATTTCTTAACAATCGCCAATGCCTTAATCATCTCCGGATGCAGTCTATAGCCCGTAATTTCGGGAAAATTTTCAAGCGCGCGCCGCGTGTCTATTCCAAAATATGCCTCTTTTGGAATCAATCTCGGGTCATTAAGCGAATCATCTTCAGTTCTAAAGCTCTCCGCAGACCTATTGTTCAACATATTCATAACAATCTCCTCCTAATTTATCGCCTCTTTGGTTAAACACTTAATTTGTACAGGGCATATTGATTCAACGAAACGCCTTCCCTATCGGCCTCAATGGTCAGCCGCCGATGCAGGCTTTTTGGCAGGCGCAAAGTAAATTTGCCGCTAAAATCACTCTGCCCAATGGGTTCGGGTACTTCGAAGCCGTTGTCCAAACTCGCTTCTATCCATCCTTCCATTGCCTTATAGATGTTTACCAGAGCCTCTTCCCTTGTTTCGCCATCGCTCATACAACCATCCAATTCCAGCACCCTAATGAAATAATAAAACCCACTTTCATCATTAATCGGCGTAATTACAAAATTGTAAGGCAATGACATATAATAATCTAAATTTTTCATAGGCCTCGGCGAGCTTTATTGGCGCAAAAACAAAGGCTATTCTCCTATGGCACTTAGTATAGTTCTTACATAAACAGGTTTGATGTTTGGCCTCCTGTAAGGTATAGACAGCCTTTTTCCGTCATCTGTTATATATTGCCTGTGTGAACTCTTTTGGCGGTCTAGTCTATAGCCATAATTCTGCAAAACCTTATCAGCTTCTTCCATACTAATCCCATTCGGTTGCCTTTTCATTTTTTCAACCAATTTTGCCACGCTCGCCATTTTTCACCTCCCAAAACTATGATACCACATATGGTGCCGGCTGTCAAGAAAATTTCGTCATTCCTGCGAAAGCGGGAATCCCCTGTTCGTGCCTTTCGTGCCTTTCGTGGTCAAATTTCTTAACCACGAAAAACACGAAAAACACGAAAATTTTGCGGGAACGATGGCATATCTGCCGAGGTCGTTTGGCGTGAACGCAGAAGTCATCGCCCAAAATCTCAAGCTTTTGCACTCAATTCATCGTTCAACATTCCGATCTGAAGGGTCGGACAAGCGGGAATCCCCTGCAACCTTGGGGGGATTCCCGCTTTCGCGGGAATGACGCTTAACGGTTAATTCGCATTTCTAATTTCTAGTTCCAATACTTCCTGTCTAAAGCGCGATATTGCACCGCCTCCGCTATATGCGCGGCCTTGATATTTTCACTCGCCTCAAGGTCGGCAATGGTGCGCGCCAGCTTTAGAATCTTATGATAGCCGCGCGCGGACAGACCCATAACATCATAAACTTTCCCGATTAGCGCCTTCGACTCCTCGTCAAGCGGGCAATATTTCTCAATAAGCCCGCCGCTCAGCTCTGCATTGCTGCTCAGTCGCTCGTCTTTATAGCGGGCGCGCTGAATTTCCGCCGCCTGCTCGACATGCGCCTTAATTTGCGCCGAAGTTTCGCCGGGCGCGCCCTCAAAGTCCTTATAATTCACCCGCGCGGCCTCGACATGAATGTCAATACGGTCAAGCAGCGGCCCCGAAATTTTATCCAGATATTTGCTTACCATACGCTCGGTGCAGCTGCATTTGTTGCCCTCGCCAAAAAAGCCGCAGGGACAGGGATTCATCGAGGCGGCAAGTACAAAATTGCAGGGATATGTAATGGTTGAATTTGCGCGGGAAATCGTAACCTCGCCATCCTCCAGCGGCTGGCGAAGGGCCTCCAGCACATTTCGCTGAAATTCGGGAAGCTCGTCCAAAAATAAAACGCCGTTGTGAGCCAGCGAAACCTCGCCCGGCCGCGGAATTCGCCCGCCGCCAACCAGCGCGGAATAAGAAATTGTATGATGCGGATTGCGAAAAGGGCGGGCGCGAATAAGCTCCCCCCTGTCAACAATAAGCCCCGCCACCGAATAAATTTTCGTTACGTCCAGACTTTGATTAAAGCTAAGGCCGCCCAAAATTCCCGGCAGGCGGCGCGCCAGCATGGTTTTGCCGCTTCCCGGCGGGCCGATTAGCAGGATATTATGCCCGCCCGCCGCCGAAATTTTAAGCGCGCGCTTAACATTCTCCTGACCGCGAACGTCGGCGAAATCAAGCATATTCTCGAATTCGTAAGTTTCGCCCGAATCGCTTTCTGCTCTAAATTCGGGTATTTCTTCGCCTTCAAAGTGTTTTATCAGCTGCTGAAGGGTTTCGGGCGCAAGCACGCGAACCCCCTCAACAAGAGCGGCCTCGCGGGCATTGGCGGGCGGCACAATGCAGGTTTTTATGCCGGCGGCAAATGCCGAATCCACCATGGGCAAAACCCCGGAAATTGGCCGCAATTCGCCGTCCAGCGACAATTCGCCCGCCACAAAAACCCCTTCCAAGTCCTTTGGCGACAAATTTCCCATACAGGCCAAAATCCCCAACGCTATGGGCAAATCATAGGCCGAGCCCTCTTTGCGAATGTCCGCCGGAGCCAAGTTTACCGTAACCCGTCGCGGCGGCATAACGGCAAATGAATTGCGAAGGGCAGTACGAACGCGCTCGCGCGCCTCCTTCACGGCCGAATCCGCCAGGCCAACCATGTCAAAGCCCGGCATTCCCGCAACCATGTCCACCTCAACCACAATCCCAATACCACAAACCCCACTAACAGCCCCCGACAAAACCTTGACAACCATAAATCTCCCACCTCATCTAATCGCTTCTTTTATTCATAATTCAAAATTCAAAATTCAACATTCCAACCCGCAGGGTTGGTCATTCAAACACCGGCCAAGCCGGGTCTTGGGTCAGCATGAAGCTAAAGGTTGTTGTGGCTTCTGTTACATTTATTGGGGTGGTTGTGCCTATAAGGCCTTGACGCTCCAGCGTCAGACTGTGGCGGCCCACTTCCAGGTCGATTTGCAGGGGGGTTGTTCCTCTGAATTCGTCGTCGATATAGACGCGCACATGCGGCGGCGTTGTGGCGATTATTACATTGCGGGTTATCACAATCGGGCTTAGATTTATGGTCAGCTCCACGGCTTCTTCGCCAATTTCGACCTCTTGCTCATGCGGAAGAAAGCCGGGGGCTTCGACCACGAGGCTATGCCTGCCAAAATCCAGCAAAAGCTCCTCGTTTACGGGATGCCAACGGTCGCCGATATAGAGGATGGCGTCTTCGATGTCGGTGCGCACGGTAAGCAGGCCCGACATATAGGCCAAATCGTCGAAATTTAGGGCAATAGTCGCGCCGCGATTTACATTTATGTCAAAAATTAGGGGCTGGATATTGTCGCCGCGAATAACCACGCGATTTTCGCCCGCAGGCACGCGCAGACGCATTTCCTCCGCCGCAAGCGGCATAAAAACCGTCGTACCCACTTCCACAATGCCGCCCAAAATCGTTTCGTTTTGGGGAATGAAAATTTCGCCATGACTGCGGCTTATGTCAATGGCGGTTACATGGCGGTCTTGAAAAATGCCCACGGTTACGATGTCAATGGGGTCAAGGTCAGAAATTGCGGCAATTTCGCCCCTATAGCGCACAACGGGCGCGTCGCCCAAAATATAGCGGCCATTGCCTATAATCAACATGCCGTCATCCACGCCAACCCCCGTAATATCCCTATAAGACCGCACCTGCGCGCTTAATTGGGCGGTTTCAATGGAATTGGAGGAGGGGGCATGGCTTAATTCCACCACATCCCCAATGGAAAATTGTGGCAAAGTAACCAAATTGCCAAGCCTGTCCCTCAAATTCGAGGAGCTTTCAACGAAAAAGCTCCGCAATTCGCTTGTTTCAAAGATATATAAGTCCAGGCGATTTGTGCGAATTTCGCGAATTAGACCCGTCAAACCAATAGAGCCCGGGGCCGTCGGAACTGTTGCATATGGCGGCTGTTCGACCTCGCCGCCGCCGCCATTTGCGCCCGGTCTGTTGACAACAACATTATTGCCGCCGCCATCGTCGTTCAGCACAGAATTCAGCACGGTTGCAAACACAAAAACAGCCGCTATAACGCCCACAAAAACCGTGGTAACCAAAATTATAGCGTAATTTGTGCGTTTGGCGGGCATTCGGGCGGGTTTTTTGGCCGCGGCCGGCCTGCGCCCAATTTTTGGGCCGGGGGCGACGGGCTTTGGTTCTTTAAGGCCGCCCGTGGCGATTTTGCGGGTTTCGCCCGCGCCCGGCGGCGGTCTGTGCCCGCCGGGAATGTAAACCACGCCGTCGCGCGCGTCCATCTTGCGCGTCTTTTCTCTTTCGTCCATTTTATCACCAACCTCTGTCAATCATCTTTTTCAAAGTTTTGTCAAAAGTAAAAACCTCATATTCGGGATGTTTAGAATATTCCAAAAGCAAGCAGTCTACAAAATCAAGCTTGGTTGCGCCGAAGGTTTTTAAGACATTGGTAATGTAGGCATTATGATAATCTGCATCATCCAAAAAATCAAGAATTCCTTTGATGGTTTCATCCCGTGTATAGCCGTAGGATTTTGTCAAAATATAGACAACTTCCATAATGACTTCGGGCGCAACAAAAATCTCTCTACTCAAGAGCAAATTCTCCACAATATCTGCCTGTTCCGCTATATCATGAGTGATATAGCGCAAAATTGCGTTTGTATCAAGTACTACGACTTTTCTTTCGTAAATAGTTTTCAACGATGGCCTCCCCTACTGCTCTTTTTTCTTCTTCACGGCTAATCGGTGGACGATTCGGGTCATGAAGAATCCCTCTCGCCTTAAGCACCCTTTTCGGCACAATATCAGGCAATATCCTGACCTCATCACCAATTAAAATAATTCTGACAGCCCGGCCCCCAAAAACAGGCTCAAGCGTTTCTTGAATATCCTTAAAATCTACAACCATCTCACTCATCTTCATCCCTCGTTCCTAAGATAATCCTCAAGCGCCTGCCCTCTTGTCAGACATTCTTCCATCCGCGCCAAATAGGTTTTTGGCGCGAAGCTGCGCTTTTTGCTGTAATAATCATTCGTAAGCTTCACAAATTTGTCCGGATATGAAAGCATTGCGGCAAAAAAGTCAATATCAAAATCCTGCATGGGATGGTGGGTTTCATAGGCTTTTAGAATGTCGCCAAGGGGCAAATCTCCTTGCGGCTGTATTTTTAAATAGCGTTTGACAATATAAACCAAATCATGCAGATAATGCCCATGCCCCGCCATGCCAAAATTTGTAAAAATTGGCCTGTCGCCCATGTAAATATTTTCTTCTTTTAGAAGATTATGGCAAATATATTTATTATTCCCCAAAATATCCTTGGGAAATCCCGCCCACGCCGCCATCTTCGGCTCAAATTTCTCAAAGGCCTTTAAAAACAACATATCAAATTCGGAAAATTTGCCGGCCTTCATCAATTTTTTTCTATAGCCCGCCAAAACCTCACATGCCTTGTCCGGCGCGGCCGCCTGCATACGCCTTTGCGGCTTTGCGCTAAATTTAACATCCTCCAAAATCCTGTGCATTTTGGCCAATTCTGCCACAATGGCCAAAAAATCCTCGCGATTCGTAAAATCTGCCCCGCGAACGTCAAAAGCCGCCGCGGCAATAAAAATATCTTCCCCAACCTTGTGATAGGGGCGGCCGCCTGCCAAGAAAAACCTGTCGGTTTCGCCAAAACCGCTGTCAAAAAGATATTCCTTGACTTCATGTTGAAATAAAATATTCTCCTCTTGCATAGCCCCCGCCTGGGACTTGGGCAGCCTTTGAATCAAAACAAGCCCCCGGCTTGTATTGCACAAATGCCCAAATCGCGCGCGGGACATAGACCTGCACTTCAGCCCAAACGCATGAGCTACATTCTGTATAAAAGAATCCACAAAAGCACCTCCGAAAACAGGGTTGCCCTTAAATTACCGTCAACAGCCACAGCACCCTTGTTAAATCCTATGAAACTAAGGGCGCATATATTCAGAACCTATTTTACCAGACATCACAAACTTTGTCAATCAAATAAAAAACCCCACGCAAGTGGGGATAAAATCTAATTTCTGACCTCTGACCACTAGAACTTTCTTTTTCTAGCCGCCTCTCTCTTCTTCTTCTTCTTTATGCTGGGCTTATCATATTGCTCCCTCTTGCGAACCTCGCCCAAAATGCCGGCTTTTTGTGTGGCTCTTTTAAAACGACGAAGAGCAGAGTCCAAGCTTTCGTTGTCTTTTACTCTGATTTCTGACAAATTTTTCCCCTCCCTCCGCATTTCAAATAGAGCTGTTTAAACATTATACATCACAATTTCCACCAAGTCAATACCCAAATTTAATTTCTTGCTAACTTAATCCAGCCGCCCCTTCTTTGCAAGATGTTCGTTATAGGACTCCATCGCCATGCCGGAAATTTCTTGAATCGTCATGCCTTCAAATAAATTCTGCCTCCATTTTGTGTAATCAAAGGGTTCTTGTTCTTTTATTAATATTGCGAATCTTTCCATATTCACCGCATCACCCCCTCAAAAAATAATACCATATCCGCCACCCCTTGTCAAACAAAAATCGCCGCTTTGCGGCGGCGATTTTATCGTTAATTGCCTATTGCGAGAGCTTCATGCGTTCTATGCTTGGTTGCAGCAAATTTTTTAAAGTCAATGGCTATGGGCAAATCTATTGCGGAAAGTTGGTCGTTTCGTTGTTTTTGCGCAAAATCCAAAATGGTAATCCCCGTCAGCTCGTCGGTTTCCATGTCATATCGCAACATGGTTCCGTCAGCCAAATCCTCGCAATATGACGGGCGGGGCTTGCCGATTGAAACATATAGCACATCGCTCCTCTTGTCATAATCATAATCAAGATTTAGGACGCTCATAAACCATACCCCTCCCTTCAACTTAAAGCAATAATACCATATCATCAAACCCCTGTCAAACAAAAATCGCCGCTTTGCGGCGGCGATTTTATTGCTAATTGCTTATTGCATGAATGGACTGCTCTTTTTGATTAAACAGCAATTTTTGCTTGCCCGGAATCAAATTAAACCTGCAAACGCCGCTTTCATAATCAAAATTCCAATTAAAGAATTGCATGGAATCGGTGCCCAATAAGAACCTAAATTGCGCGGAAAGACTTGTCATAAACGGCCAATTATAGCCCACCCAATCACCGATATGGATTTCGGGAAGGACGATTTCATAGCAATCTTCCACAGGCAGCCCGGAAGCCAGGGTTGGGCGGTCTTCCCCCGTCAGCAATTTGCCCGACTTTATCCAATCTTCATCATATCCCAGCTTTTCCAAT
Source organism: Clostridiales bacterium (assembly GCA_031277225.1). Classification (GTDB taxonomy): domain Bacteria; phylum Bacillota; class Clostridia; order Lachnospirales; family WRAX01; genus JAITMQ01. Next base: position 10,760 of record JAITMQ010000061.1, read on the forward strand.
TCAAAGCTGCTGATGGTCGTGCAATTTGCTCCCGAATCCACTTTAAACTTAACGGCCTGCATTGTGGGGCTTTGGGCTTGCCTGATATATAGGTCTACAATTACGAAGCCCGCCGGGCTAAACAGCACTTCATTAGCCAACAATAACCCCCCCTAAGCAGAGGCGTCGCTGAAGATTTGCCCCCTCTATAACTATGCCGAGCGGAATTGATAAATCCACCTGCAATGCAAATAATTCGCTAAAATTATTCCCAACATAAAGTACGACTCCGGAAGGATTATTCGTATTTTTGTTGTCTTTTTGCATCAAAATATAGTTGTCGGGGTATCTTAGGCTGGCCTCGTTTTCGGTCATTTTCGGGCTTCCTTCGATTTTGATATACATAAGCCCTCCTTTATTGCTTGCCGTAATAAGCATTGATATAGAGTTGCTTAAGCTCGCTTATCAGCGGATAGCGCGGGTTTGCGCCTGTGCATTGGTCGTCGAAGGCGTTTTCTGCCATGTAGTCCAATTTGGCTAAGAAATCGGCTTCAAGCACGCCTGCCGCTTGAATCGTTTTTGGAATTTCAAGCGTATCTTTCAAGCCATTAATCGCCGCGATTAGGGCCTCAATCTTCTCCCCCTTAGTCTTACCGCCAAGCCCCAGCGCATCCGCCACCGCCGCATAACGCTCCGAGGCATGAGGATGGGTATATTGCGAGAAAGTGCCCATTTTTGTCGGCGTGTCTTCGGCATTAAAGCGAATGACCTGCTCCAAAAGCAGGGCATTACAAATGCCATGCGGCAGACCCGTCGCGCCGCCGAGCTTATGCGACATAGAGTGGCAAATTCCCAAAAACGCATTGGCGAAGGCCATTCCCGCTATACAGGACGCATTTGCCATGCCGTCGCGCGCCTCGGGGTCGTTTGCCCCATTTTGATAGGCGCGCCCCAAATACTTAAACGTAAGCTTCAAGGCCTCCAGCGCAAGGCCGTCCGTATAGGGCGTTGCCAACATGGAAATATAGGCCTCCAGCGCATGGGACAGCACGTCAATACCCGACGCGGCGGTCAGCCCCTTAGGCATATGCATCATTAAATCCGCGTCCACAATTGCCATATGCGGCAGAATTTCGTAGTCCGCAATGGGATATTTTGTGTCCGTGGTTTCGTCGGTTATAACCGCAAAGGGCGTAACCTCCGAACCCGTTCCCGCCGTGGTCGGAATCGCGATAAAATAGGCCTTTTGACCCATTTTCGGGAAGGTGTAAACGCGCTTGCGAATGTCCATAAAGCGCAGAGCCATGTCGACAAAATCCGTGTCGGGATGCTCATAAAGAACCCACATAATTTTGGCCGCATCCATGGGCGAACCGCCGCCAAAGGCAATAATGCAGTCGGGCTTAAATTCGTGCATAAGCGCCGCTCCGGCCTTCGCGCTGGCCAGAGTCGGGTCGGGTTCTACATCGGCAAAAACGGTATAGGCAATGCCCATGGCGTTTAATTTATCGGTTACGGGCTGTAAATTGCCATTATTGTGCAAGAAATGGTCGGTTACGATAAATACGCGCTTTTTGCCAAGCACGCCGCCCAATTCATCCAAGGCCACAGGCAGGCAGCCCCTCTTATAATACACCTTAGACGGCGCTCTAAACCACAACATATTCTCCCTCCGCTCGGCAACTGTTTTGATATTAAGCAAGTGCTTTGGCCCCACATTTTCGGAAACGGAATTTCCGCCCCAAGTGCCGCAACCCAGCGTCATTGACGGCTCCAGCACAAAATTATAAAGGTCGCCGATTGCGCCGTGGGATGTGGGCGTGTTTACAAGAATTCGGCAGGTTTTCATGCGCGCCTCAAAGTCCGCCAGTTTTTGCGCGCCCGTCAGCGTGTCGAGATAAATTGCCGAAGTATGCCCCAAGCCGCCGTTTTCTACCAATTGCTCCGCAATATCTACGGCTGCCGCAAAGTCTGCCGCGCGGTACATTGCCAGCACGGGCGAGAGCTTTTCATAGGCAAAAGCGTCCGATTTATCGAATTCGCTAACCTCGCCCAAGAGGATTTTTGCGGTTTCGGGAACTTCAAGACCGGCCATTTCAGCGATTTTATGGGCGGGTTGGCCGACGATTGCGGCGTTTAGATAGCCGTCAACCATAATCGTCCCGCGAACTTTATCCATTTCCTCCGGGTTCAAAATATATGCCCCTCTATCCGCCATTTCCTGTTTAACCGCGTCATAAACGCCGTCCAGAACCACAATTGATTGCTCCGAGGAGCATACTACACCATTATCAAAGGTTTTGGACAGCAGGATTGAGCTTACGGCCATTTTAATATCGGCCGTATCATCGATAATTACGGGCGTATTGCCCGCGCCAACGCCA
>JAITMQ010000149.1 GCA_031277225.1 Clostridiales bacterium
CGCGGGAATGACGGGGCATTTGCCGGGGCTGTTAGCGTGAACGTAGGGGCGACCGCCCTCGGTCGCCCGGACGCAGGTGCGAAGCACCGCGCATACCCCTGGCGCGCGAAGCGCGCAACAATACTAAAACCGCCATTGGCTAAAAATCAGCGCACCAAAAACCGCCCTGCACCCGCCAACGTCATTCCGCACTTAACGCGGAATCCCCTGCTGATGGTAGGGGATTCCCGCTTTCGCGGGAATGACGGGGCATCTGCCGGGGCTGTTAGCGTGAACGTAGGGGCGACCGCCCTCGGTCGCCCCGGCGCGGGTGCGAAGCACCGCGCATACCCCTGGCGGCGCGAAGCGCGCAACAATACCAAAACCGCCATTGGCTAAAAATCAGCGCAACAAAAACCGCCCTGCACCCGCCAACGTCATTCCGCGCTTGACGTGGAATCCCCCACTATTGGCAGGGGATTCCCGCTTTCGCGGGAATGACGCGGGAGGGCAAAAAAACCGACCTGTCATGTCATTCATTTTTTGTCAACCGCGTTCGGGGGGAAAAACAGGCCTACAAGGGCGCACTTAGATTATGGCGGCATTGGTGGATGCAATTGCATAAAAATATTTTCGCAAATTTTAGCAAATTTTCGCTAAATTTGTAGCGCAAAACTTTGAACAATTTATGAAAAAATTGTTGACATATAGTTAAAGAAATGATACAATAGCATTGTGTGCATCTACAAATGCCATAAATCTATATTAAAAAACACTATGGCACAATGACATTTCTGTTAGTGCGTATATGGTTTCAATTTTTGGCATAAGCTTAGAAAGGGGTTTTTATGTTTAACAAATATATTATTGCAATAGCGTTGCCGCTTGCAATTTTATTTGGCATGGCGGTTCGTATTTCTGCAAATGATACTTCATCCAATTGTAACCATGGAAGTTTTTGCGCTTGGACTGCCGTTCAAGAAGCCGTTGACAAGGCTTGGGGCGAACTTAGAGGATTTTCTCGTGAGTCGAATTTTGTGGGTGAAAGGCCCAATTTAAACCGTCATTGGCTCTTGGTTCCGATAAATCAAGACATTGAAAGTGAGGCGCAATATAAAATATTTGTCCGCTTTATAAATTCAAGCACTTGGTTTGAAAATATACTTGCCGAAATAACCGTACATATCCTAGAAATTTGCCCGAACTGCGGCGAAATTTTAGAAGGTTATGTGGTTAAGAATGAGGCCTTCAAAAACTATATTTACCAAATGGCAAATCGTAGCGTTATTCCCGTAAATCATTAATCTAATCCCCCTTATCGGGGGATTTTTTTGGGGATTCCCGCTTATCAAGGGAATGACGGCTTGCGTCCGCGCGTCATTGGCTTGCGTTTCGCCGACAAGCTCGCCGGCGTTTCCGTCATGCCGGGCTTGACCCGGCATCCCCCGCGATTGCCAAGCTGCCCGCAGGGGATTCCCGCTTTCGCGGGAATGACGGCAATTATTTTAATTGCGAAAATCCCAAATTGTTCCAAAATAAAACCCATAGCGGCAACCCCCTTAAACATAAAAATGCGGAATGTGGATTCGTAAAAACATTCCACATTCCACATTCCACATTTCATCCAAAGGATGAACAATATTATCTCTTAGAGAATTGAGGAGCGCGACGGGCTTTTTTCAGTCCGTATTTTTTGCGCTCTTTCATACGCGGGTCGCGCGTAAGATAGCCCGCCTTTTTCAAGGCCGGGCGCAATTCTGCATCCGCCTCTAAAAGCGCGCGCGTAATTCCGTGGCGAATAGCACCCGCCTGGCCTGTAAAGCCGCCGCCATGCACTTTCACCTTAACGTCAAATTTCGAAACAAGCCCCGTAAGCTCCAGAGGTTGCCTCACGATAATTTTAAGGGTTTCAAGGCCGAAATAATCGTCCATATCCCTTTTGTTTATGGTAATTTTGCCGCTTCCCGGCATGATATAAACCCTTGCAACGGAGGACTTGCGCCGTCCCGTGCCATAATATCTAGCTTGAGCCATATTTTAGTCCTCCTATCTTTTAATGCCTTTAGAATCAAATTCCAAAGGAGTGGGCATTTGGGCGTGGTTTTTATGCTCGGGCCCCGCATAAACGTGAAGACGCTTAAACATTTTGCGACCAAGCACAGTCTTTGGCAGCATGCCCTTAACCGCGCGCGTAAACACTTCGGTGGGCTTTTTGGCCATCATAACTTTAATGGGGGTCATTGTAACCCCGCCGATATATCCGCTGTGGCGGAAATACTCTTTTTGCTCCATTTTTTTGCCTGTAAGCACAAATTTGTCGGCATTAATGACGACAACATGGTCTCCTGTGTCCACATGTGGTTGAAAAGTTGGCTTATGTTTCCCGCGGAGAACCTTAGCCACCTCTGTAGCCAGCCTCCCAAGGGTTTTGCCTTCGGCATCCACCACATACCACGCACGAACCACTTCGGCAGGCTTAGTAATAGTAGTAGTCCTCATATCAAACTTCCTTCCAAAATCTTAATTGTGTGCAACGCAAAATTTGGGGCTAGTAAATTCTACGACCACAGGCAAGAATTTTAACATATCCCGCATAATTTGTCAAGAAAAATTTTTTTGCTATAGACATAAAGTTTTTGATGTGCTAAAATAAATATTAACTTGGAGGTGTGTTGTATGGGTTTTAAAACTTCGGGGCGTTTAGCGGCGCGGGCGCGGCTTTTGTATTTGGTAATCCCCGCGATTACCATCGTAATTTTATTGGGCATCGGTGCTTTGGTGTCCGGAAATATTGCAGACGATGCCGCAAGGCGGCTTTCAAGGCAATATGCCATAGAGGCCTCGGCGAATTTTCGCGCCAATATGGATACGCATATGATTTTAATGCAACAAATTGCCCGCTCTACAACAATTTCGCGCTGGATGGCCAATGAAGATGATTCGGAAGCAAAGGCCATGGCCTTTAACGAAATCATGGGCTATGCCATTTACGCGCCCGAAATTTATCTCATGCTCACAATTTACGAAAGCTTGCAGGGTTGGGACTTTGAAACGGATTTGACATTCGAGGAATTCGCGCCCTGGGGAATATTGGCTGGCGGCGATGTTTCGGCGTGGTTTTTTAATACACGGGATGCCGAAAAGCCCTTCATTATCAATATCCAGCGCACAAGGCCGGTCGATGGCGACTTTGAGTTATACATATGGTCTAATCATAGAGTGTATTATGATGGCGAATTTGTCGGCGTTGTAACCGTCGGCTCTCATTTTGACAAGGTTTTTGAGTCGGTTTTTGGCGACTTTGACGTATATTACAGGCGTGGCTATATTATCGACAGATATGGCGCAACCCGCCTTGACAGCGCAATGACCCTATATGTCCTTGCAGACGGACTGCCCACTTTCCCCGAAGTTCCCGAGGCACTCGAAAATCCTGTGCTGGCAAATGCAATTGAGTTGCATATGCATATGCTGGTGGATGGCGCATTTCCAATTGATGCGGAGGTGCATGACACCCTGCGGCTTGAATATGGCAATTATACATATGCCAGCATTGCGCCCATTGTCGGCACGGATTGGTCTGTTGTGGTGCTTTCAAGCGCGCCAACTGTCTTTGACATTCGCTATATGCCCATGATTTACGGCGGCATTGCCGTGCTTATTTTGTCAACATTGCTGGGCGGCCTTTTGGTGCGCCGCATGATTTTGGCGCCTTTGCTTAGGTTGACGCAAACAGCGGTTGCGTCGGGTCAAAATGGCTCAAAGCTCTATGGCCTTGCGCGCGAGGACGAAATTGGCGATTTGGCGCGCAATATTGACCGCGCGCAAGAAACGATTAAACAGCGCGAAAAGCTTCTGAAAGCTGTGAATCGGGCGGCGAAGGTTCTTTTGACCGCAAATGAAGACAATACGCTTGACACCCTTATGGAGGGCATGGAATTAATTGGAACTTGTCTGGAAGTTGACCGTATTCAAATTTGGCGCAATGAAGAAATTGACGGCGAGTTGCATTTTGTCATGAAGTATGAATGGGCCAGCGAAATCGGCGCGCAAAAAGTTGATATTAATATCGGCACAAAATCGGCATATTCAAGTCGTCCGGGCTGGCTTGAAATGTTTAAGCGCGGCGAAAGTATAAATGCCCCCGTTTCCCAACTTCCCCCGGAAGATGCCCGCTTTCTGGGCTATCACAGCATAAAATCCGTGGTAATTTTGCCCATGTTCTTTGACAGGGACTTGTTTGGCTTCTTTAGAATCGACGACTATCAGCACGAGCGCACCTTTAGCGACGACGAAATGGACATAACCGCCTCGGCCGCACTTATGTTTACAAGCGTGTTTAATCGCAATTTGCAAAGGGAATTGGCGCGAACCGACGCGCTGACAAGCACGCGCAACAGGCGTTATTTAGTGGAGGGCACGGAGGCGCAATTTGCGCACAGTCAGCAGGAAAATACGGATTTTTCGGTCATAATGTATGATATTGACCATTTTAAGAATATTAATGATACTTATGGCCATATTGTCGGCGACGAGGTTTTGAAGATTTTGGCGGCGCGCAGCGCGAAGGCTCTAAAACAAGGGACGGAGCTTATTCGTTATGGCGGCGAGGAATTTTTGGTTGCTCTTCCGAATGTGCGCTATGAAGACGCGCTCAATATCGCGTGGCGACTGCAAAAAACCCTTGAATCCACGCCATTTACCATAGGCGATTTAGAAATTCCCGTAACGGCCTCCTTCGGCGTTGCCTATAAAACCGCCGAAACCGCAACCCTCACGGATTTAATCAATCTAGTAGACAGAGCCATGTATCAAGCAAAAATCGTCGGGCGGAATACCGTCGTCGGGCAGGATGATATGTAGCCGAGTGGCAGGGTCGGACAAGCAGCATATTTAAAAGTATATTTAAAATCAGAGGAGGTATTTTAATGCTAAGAAGAGGTGCGTTTTTGAGTTCAGCCTTGGTTTTTGGTGTCTTTTTCGCCAGTTTGGGGGGGGCTGTGCCGACCCATGGGAAATTGAGCATGAGAATGTGTATGTAGAGAGCGAGGTCTATGAGGTTTTTGAAGTCTTTGAAGTCTTTGAGGATTTAGAGGGTTTAGAGGGTTTGATTCTTAATCCGCGCTTCTTAAATATACCAACATATGAGGGCAGCGGTCAAACGGTTCATCCCCATGTATTATTTTTTGAAGAATCATTTCTGGGTTATTATTACATAATGGCTATAACTCCTTATCCTTATGGGGATGAAAGTCATGAGAATCCATCCATTTTCGTTTCTCAAGATGGAGTTTACTGGACTGCGCCGCCGGGGGTGGCAAATCCTGTAACCGGTGCTCCACACGATGTCAACTACGGAGGTTACTTCTCAGACCCTTTTCTTCTACGGAGGGGAGATACGCTTGAGCTTTGGTTCAGACACACATTAGCCCAATATGTGGGTGGTCGGTGGGTTAGAGATAATAATAATCACAATCGTATCTACAGAATAGTTACAACAGATTTGGAGAATTGGAGCGAGTTTGAGATTGTTTTAGAATGCAGGGATGGAAGCAGACCATTTATGAGCCCTGTTGTCATGCATGACGGCTATGTGTATAGGCTTTGGTATACGAATTTTTATTCCGGGTTATTCTACATCGAGTCGTATGATGCGCTGAATTGGAGTGAGCCCGTAAGTGTTGATTTTGACCTTGGAGGCATTGGAGTTTGGCATCATGACATAGTTTTCACAGGAGATAGATATGAAGCGCTTTTAACCGCAGCCGATTGGGGTGGTCAACGGATATTCCGACTGTTTTACGCTGTTTCTTATGATGGCTTAAGCTTTGATGTAGGGCAAGAGATTATGACTGATTTAATAAGTTCTTATTTAGTGGGGATGACACCCCATAAGTCGACTTTTGTAAGGCAAGGAGGGCTATATCAATTTTATATAGGTATTCGTAATGATGACCGTGTATGGAGGCTGTTCTACTTTGAAATTTTGGAGAGGAACCTACCGAGACTGTTTCAATTACATGTGGAGGCAGAGCATTTTGAATGATGAATTAAGAGCAATACCTTGTACTTCGGGGGGGTCTTAGAACCGGCGGTCAATAAGCTGTTGTGCGTCTTTTCGGCAGATTTTCCGCCACTCTTCGTCGGTAAAATTCTTGCGTGCCTTTGGGCACGCGGCGAATTTCACCTCCTCGATTGGCGAAAAATCGTGCGGGCCGTGGCGGATCCGCACAACCCATTATTGACCGCCGGTTCTTAATCCACGGCTTCAGCCGTGGATTAAGACCCAGGTCATATAGCCCACATAGATTAGCAGCATTAAAAGCCCTTCAACCCGCACTAATCGCTTGCCCGTCGTTGCCAGTCTGTAGAAAAACAGCGTTCCTATGGTCAGCACGGCTATGTCGAAAATTACGCCGGGGTCGACGCTTAGGGGTATAATTACGCCCGCAATTCCAAGCACGACAAAGATATTGAATATGCTTGAACCTATGATGAATCCGAGGGCGAATTCGCCCTCTTTTTTGCGGCAGGCGATGAGGGTTGTAACCAATTCGGGCAGGGATGTGCCCATGGAAATGATTGTAAGGCCGATTATACGCTCGGAAACGCCAAGGGCGGTCGCAATATCCACGGCGGACAAAACCGTAAGCTGCCCCGCGCCAACGATTACGCCAATGCCGATAATCGCCAGAATTATGCTTTTCCAAAGGGGTTTTGGCTTCGCGTCCTCCTCCTCTTCCTCGTCAACCTTGTTTCGAAGCGCGCTTCGCACCACAAAAAACATATAGACGCTAAAGGCCACAAAAAGCCCCAAACTCGCCAGTCGTGGGATATTTCCGCCCGAAAAAATTATCACAAGCACCAAAAGGCCAACGGTTCCGAGAATCGAGAACCAATAATCGCGCGAAATCGTCTTCATTCTGACGGAAAATGGGTAAATCATGGCGCAAAAACCCACGATAAACAGCAGGTTAAACAAATTTGAGCCAACGGCATTTGCAATTGCAAGGTCGGAAGAACCGCCGATTGCCGCCGACACGGATATGACCACTTCGGGCGCGGATGTGCCGAAGGCAACCACGGTCAGGCCAATCACAACAGTAGGGATTTTAAGCCGTTTTGCGATATTAACGGACGCGTCGACGAAAACTTTCGCGGCCTGAATCAACAAAACAAATCCTACAACCAATAAGAGTAAATCCAAGGCAATTTCCATTTTTCGCTAAATCTCCATTTCATTATTTTCGTCATTCCCGCAAAGGCGGGAATCCTTGTCTATATGCCTAATACTCGGCATCATTACAGCCAAAACAGCCAGTGCGGAAATTATGATTCCGCAAATTAAAAACCAGATATTAATGCCCGTAGAATCGGCCAGCGCGCCGGAGGCGACAAGACCCAACAGCATGGCCGCCGACATTAGCGAGCCATACATTCCAAAGACCCTGCCGAGATATTCCGGCGGGATTTTTTCTTGCATAAGGGCCATATGCGGGCCCGTGTAAAATGGCACGGACAGACCCATGAACAGCGAGAGTGCGGCGAAAATCACAAAGCCGCCTATGGGCAAAAGCCCCGAAATTGCGAGGGCAACGCCCATTAGCGCAATGGCGAAAATCATTGAAAATGCGCGGTTTTTAAAGCCGCCCCAAATGCCAAGCGCAAGGCCGCCGCCCAACATGCCGATGGCAAAAACGACTTCGGCGGCGGCGGCATGGGATGTCGTTCCGCCAAAATAGTCCATGGACATCAGCGGAAACAGCGCGTTTATGGGCGAATATACGAACATGAAGGCGAAGGCAATCCATAATAGCGCAAAAATGCCTTTATGCGACCTCAAAACCCCAAAGGCCTCACCAATCGATTCCCGTAGGGGCGACCGCCCTCGGTCGCCCGCGCCCGCCGCCGCCGCAGGCTGCGGAATCTTCACAATCGCAACCGCAATTGAGGCGATAATTGCGCCGACTACGTCCAAGGCGACCATTCCCGCCATTCCCCAAATCGGGAATAGCACCGCCGCG
>JAITMQ010000164.1 GCA_031277225.1 Clostridiales bacterium
GTTAGTATGAAAGCAGACAAGATTAAGATGGAGATTGCGGAGGAGCTTGGGCTTTTGGATAAAATTGAGCAGGTCGGCTGGAAGGGATTGACAGCCAAAGAGAGCGGGCGGATTGGCGGCATCCTTGCCAGCCGCAAAAAGCGAGGGGATTCCGGGTCAAGCCCGGAATGACGGTGATTATGATGGAGATTTATAGCGGGTTTGCGCGGGTTTATGACGACTTTATGGATGCCCCTTATGAGGAATGGGCGGATTATATCGAGGGGCTTTGGGCGGAAAACAAGCCCCGTTTGGTGCTGGATTTGGCCTGCGGCACGGGTTCAATGATTGAAATTTTGGCGGCGCGCGGCTATGATATGATTGGCGTGGATATTTCCTCGGAAATGCTTGCAATTGCGCGCCGAAAAAGCCCCGATGTGCTGCTGCTAAATCAGGATATGCGGGAGCTTGAGCTTTATGGCACGGTTGATGCCATCCTCTGCCTGTGCGATTCGCTAAACTATATCCTTGAGCCGACCGAGCTTGCGCAGGTCTTCGCGCTTGTGGCGAATTATTTGAATCCCGGCGGGCTTTTCATCTTTGACATCAATAGCGAATACAAATTCCGCGAAGTTTTGGCCGACAACAATTTTTCCCATGTCGAAGATGAATCGGCCTATATTTGGGAAAATTTTTATGACGAGGACAGTCGCTTAAATGAATATCATTCGACATTTTTCATAAAGCAGGGCGAGAATTATATACGCCACGAAGAAGTCCATATTCAAAGGGCTTATAGCGCACAGGAAATTAAGGACGCGCTTAAAGGCGCGGGGCTTACGCTTCTGGGGGAATTTGAGGAATTAAGCCACTCGCCACCGCGCGAAGCGAGCGAAAGAATCTTCTTTGTTGCGAAAAAAAGTGATTGACAAAAAGCGAGCAAATGCTGTACAATAGAGTGTTAGTACAAATGGAAGGCGGCGATGATATGGAGCGCAAAAATTTTACGGAAAGATGTGAGCAAATCTTGCAATTGTTGCATGACAGGGATTTGGCGAATTTAAAATCACTTTTGGCGCAGGCAAGCGAAATAGAAATTATTAATATTTTAACCGATTTGTCGCCCGAAGAGCAGGTTATTGTATTTCGGCTTTTGGGCAAAGAGGATGCCCTTTCTGTTTTCGAGCAATTGGACACAGATTTACAGCAAAATTTATTGCGCTCTTTTACCGAAGAAAAGGCAATCGAATTTGTAAACGAAATGGCGCCGGACGACCGCGTGCGCCTTTTTGATGAAATGCCCGCTTCCGTAACAAAAAAGCTGCTGAATTCGTTGTCGCAACAAGAAAGGGAAATTACGAATGTTTTAATGGGATATGAAGAAGAAACCGCCGGGCGCATAATGACCACGGAATTTATTTCTTTGCGGCGCAATATGAATGTGGCGCAGGCCATGGAAAAAGTGCGCCGCCAAGCCCCCGACAAAGAATCCGTTTACACCCTCTATGTAACCGACGACGTGCGCATGTTAGAGGGGGTTTTGTCGCTTAAAGACCTTATTTGCGCCTATGCGGGCGACCATATAGAGGACATTATGCATTCCGGCGCAATTAGCGTAACAACCGACACAGACCAAGAAGAAGTTGCCCGCAAAATGCAGGATTTGGACCTTTTGGCCATTCCCGTCGTGGACAGCGAGGGGCGCATGGTCGGAATTGTAACAATTGACGATGCTATCGACATTCTCGAAGAAGAAACCACAGAGGACATCTTTGACTCCGCCGGTCTTGCGGATGTAAGCGGCGAATCTGACCGCTCTGAAGTGCTGATTTACGGCAGTCTTTGGAAGATTTGGCGGGTGCGCCTGCCGATTCTCTTAATAACCTTGGCTTTCGGCTTTTTTTCGGGCTTTATTATAGATGGTTTTGAAGATACCCTAGAAGCAATTGCCGTAGTAGCCGTCTTCATCCCCCTAATCATGGGCATGAGCGGAAATGTGGGCACGCAATCCTCCACGGTTTTTGCGCGCGGCGTTGTGCTGGGCCATATTCAAATGAAAAACTTTTTAAAGCATTTCGCTAAAGAAATTGGCGTGGGCCTAAGCATAGGCGCGGTAATCGGCGCGGCCACGGGCATTGTTGCGTGGCTGTGGCAGGGCGAACCAATGCTAGGTCTGGCCGTTGGCCTGGCACTTGTTGTGGCCATAACCGTAGCCTCCCTCTTAGGCTTCTTAGTCCCCTTCGTCCTAATAAAACTAAAAATCGACCAAGCCGCAGGCTCCGCCCCAATAATCACCTCAATCAAGGACATAGTAGGCCTAGCCATCTATTTCGTACTCGTAACAATTTTATTAGGCAATATGTTATAATAACCCTTGAAATATTTTATTAAATGATGTATACTATTAATATTGTTAACTTTTAATTGCTAATCGCTAATTGTTAATTATTAATTATTAATTATTAATTGCGCAGCAAGGGGGGTTTCTATGCGTAAATGGCTAAAAAATGCCGGTTTTGCAACTAAAATGACGGCCGCTTTTGCTGTAATTGCCGCAATTTTTTCGGCGGGAATGTTGTATTCCAATTGGTCAAGCGCGGAAATTGACCGTATGCACCGCCATAATTTGGATTTTGTTGTCGCCAGAACGGAATATGTTCTGGACTTTTTTCAGGCGCATACGGAATTGCGCCGCCTTTCGCGTGAAACCATCATGAATCCCTATTGGCGCGATTTTGCGGATATTGAAGCACGCCTTGAAGCCGAAAATACGCTGAGAGAATCTCAAGGGTATCTGGCTTCGATTGCCAATCTTTATATGCGCTCTATTTTGAATGACGAAAATTTCACGGGATATGAGGCCGAAGTTCGCATAAGCCTTATGACCGATACTATGAGCCTTATCAATCTCATTTTCCACATCTTTGAAGATAATTTTGTCGTGGATTCGGATGAAAGTTTTGATGCGGAAAATGCCCTTGAACTTGTTGCGCAAAGCGCCGAAAATATTGACCAAATGCGCGCTTTGGCCGCGGCTGACAGGGAGGAGGCCGTCTTATTTATTGGCCAAAGCCGCGAGCAAGGCGAGGCCATTGCCATTGGCATTGTAATTGCAGCCATTTTTGTGGCGGCGGGGCTTGGATATTGGCTGATAAATGTCTATAGGTCGTCGATTCGGGCGGTTGAAAACAGGGTTGCCCTTATTGCCGTTGGCGAATTTGAGGCCGCAACACATGCCGACGACGGCAGTAACGAATTGGCCGACATTTTCTCGAATGTAACCAGCGTTTTTTCGGCCTTAATTGACCAAATAAATTTCGTTGCGCATCAGGTTAAAAGCGACGATAAAGAGGCGCGCCTTGATATTGCAATGTTTGGCGGCGGATATAGAGAGGCGGCCTTTGCCGTAAATTCGCTTATTGACTCGCTTTTTGAGCAGCAGGACGAAGTAGAGCGCATGATGTTTATGTTTGACCATATGCCGATAATCACGATATTCTTCGACAAAAATATGAAAATTTTGGATGCCTCGAAAGAAGTCGAGCGTAAATTCTTGGTGGACAATAAATCCGAATTTATTGAGAATTTCCTTGGGTTTTCGCCGGAATATCAGCCCGACGGCAGCCTTTCTAAGGAAAGGGCGGTCAGCAATATTAAAGAGGCCTTTGAAAAGGGCTTTATGAATTTTGAATGGACGCATATGGACTCTTTGGGCAGGCTTATCCCGACAGAGGTTGTCGGCATGGCCACGCGCTATAAAGGCGAACCCGTTTTGGTTACATATTCAAGGGATATAAGCGCGATTAAGGAGTCGCAGGCGCGCGAGGCCGAGGCGGCAGAGCGTATTAAAATCATGTTTGAAGCCACGCCGATGATTATTGAATTCTGGAACACAAACTTTAAATGCATTGATTCAAATCCATATGCCCTTGCGGTCTTTGGTTTTGAAAGCAAAGAAGAATATGAGTCTAAGGTTTTTGACATTATGGTTGGCGAACAGCCCTGCGGAACGCCGTCTGTTGAATTTTGGCGCAGAAAATTGACGAAAATCCTTGAAGACGGCTATACAACCTTTAGATTCGTGTACAGAAGATTTGACGGACATTCGGTTTATACGGATGTTGTGGGCGTGCGCATGGTTTTGGGCGGCGAAATTGTTTTGGCGACATATTCAAATGATATAACCCAGCTTATTCAAAGCCAAAGCGAGGCAAGGGCGGCCATGGAGCGCACACAGCTTATGTTTAACGCAACGCCCATGCTGATTGAATTTTGGAATCGCAACAATGAAATGATTGACTACAATCCTTTTGCCATCAAATTATTTGGCCTTGAAAGGCCGGATGAATATCAAAAGCGTTATGACGAATTTTTCCCGAGATTGCAGCCCTGCGGCACGCCAAGCTGGACATTTTGGGTGCGCCAGCTTAAGGCGGCCTTTGAAAAAGGACATCATAGCTATAAATTGCTGCTTAAGAGCAGTTCGGGCGAGGATATTTACACCGAGGGCGTGGCAATTCGCATGATTATGGGCGAAGAGGATGTTGTGGTTTCTTATTCCAACGATGTTACGGTTGTTAAGGAAAGCATGGACATGATTAAGGCGGCGGAAGAACGGACAAAACTTATGCTTGACGGCAATCCCGTCGCATGTTATCTCATTAATCGCGGCTTTAATATCATCGATTGCAATAGAGAGGCCGTGTCGCTTTTTAACTTTAAATCCAGGGAAGAGGCCATGGAAAAAAGCCGCGACATCTTTATGCATAGAAATCTTTCCGAACTTTTGCGCCAATTTGAGGCGGCCTTTAATGACGGCTTTAGGGAATTTGAATGGGAGCTGGAAAATAGCGACGGCTTGGTTATTCCCTGCCGCATAAGCTTTGTAAGGGTTTCTTTGGACGATGAAGATATTTTGGCGGCCTATGTTATGGACATGACGGCCATCAAAAAAATGATTGAACATCAAGAGCAGGTGCAGATTGCAGAGGCGAATACGCAGGCGAAAAGCAAATTCTTGGCCAGCATGTCGCATGAAATTCGTACGCCGATTACGGCCGTGCTGGGCATTGCCGAAATTCAAATGCAAAACCGCGATTTGCCCATGGATGTCGAGGAGGCCTTTAACAAAATTTACGATTCCGGAAATATTTTGCTTGGAATTATAAACGATATTTTGGATATTTCCAAAATTGAGGCGGGCAAGATGGATTTGATTTTTAATCCATATGAAGTTGCAAGCCTGGCCATTGACATTATTCAAATGCATTTGGTGCATTTGGGCTCTAAGCGCATTAAATTCATTGTTGATATAGATGAAGACATTCCCATGATGCTTTTGGGCGACGAATTGCGAATTAAGCAAATTATGAACAATGTTTTGTCAAATGCCTTTAAATATACGGATGCGGGCACGGTTACGCTGAAAATGCATTGCGAATTTTTGGAAGGCAGGGAAGATGTCGGTGCGCCTGTAAAGCTGCATGTTTCCATTATTGACACGGGCAAGGGCATGAGCGAACAGCAATTGGCCGCCCTTCAAGACGAATATACGCGCTTCCACGAAAAAGAGGACAGGTTTACGCAGGGAACGGGTCTTGGAATGCCCATAGTCTATAATTTGACAGAGCTTATGGGCGGCGAAATTAATGTAGAAAGCCATGTTGGCCTTGGCACAAGCGTAACCATGATTCTGCCTCAAGAAATTTCGGATGCCGAAAAATTGGGCCTCGAAACGGTCGAAAATCTCAGCCGTTTTGAGTCGGGCGTGCTTTCCAGCGGCAAAAAGATGAATTTTGTGCCCGAACCAATGCCATATGGGCGCGTGTTGGTTGTGGACGATGTGGAAACGAATATCTATGTTGCTAAGGGGCTTTTGGGCTTTTATGGCCTGCAAATTGACTCGGTTGACGGGGGCTATCCCGCCATTGAAAAGGTCAAAAGCGGCGAAGTTTACGACATTATCTTTATGGACCATATGATGCCCGATATTAACGGCCTTGAGGCCACAAAAATTATTCGCGGGCTGGGTTATACAGCGCCAATTGTCGCACTTACGGCGAATGCGCTTATCGGCCAGGCCGAGGAATTCATGCGAAACGGCTTTGACGGCTTTGTGTCAAAACCCATTCAAACCATGCACTTGGACAATGCTTTAAACAAATTTATCAGGGACAAACAGCCGCCCGAGGTGCTTGAGGCGGCGCGAGCTAAACAAAAAGGCGGAGATGACAGCGTGCAAAACAACGAAATGATGAGTATTGACGACTATTACAGCTCTTCGGGCATGTCGGAAACTTTGCGTAAAGAATTTTTGCGCACTCAAAAGAATATCATGGCCGAGATTTTTGCGGCCGTGGAGGAAAATGACCTTGAAACGGCGCATCGTCTGGCGCATACCCTTAAGGGGCTTGCGGGGCTGATTAACGAAAAGGGTCTTATCGCCCTTTCGCAAAAATGCGAGAATAACTTTAAGCAGGGGCAAATTCCCACGCCGGAGCTTTTGGAAACGCTGGCAGAAGAAACGCAGAGGGTGCTTGACGATATTGCCGAGCAATTCAAAGACGAGCTGGGGCTTGAGCTTAGTTGGGACGATGTGGACATGGACGAGGCTCGCGAATTGCTGGATAAAATCCAGGGGCTTTTAGAGGCCGATTCCACGGAAGTTATGGACTTGGCCGACGATTTGCGCAAAATTCCGGGCGCAATGGAAATTGTTGACCAAATAGAAAACTTCGATTTCGAAGACGCTTTAAGCGGCTTAAAAATCTTGCGAGAAGAAGCCGAATTATAGGAGGAGAATTATGGCAGAAAAGCGAAAAATTTTGGCAATTGACGATGCGCCCATGGTTTTGCGGGCGCTAAACGAGATTTTGAAGGGCGATTATGACATGCTTATCGCCAAAAACGGCGAGGCGGGCATTGAGTCGGCCAAAAAAAACAAACCCGACCTTATTTTGCTGGACTTGGTTATGCCCGGAATGTCGGGCTTTGAAACCCTGGCATTTTTAAAGGCAGACCCCGACACAGGTGATATTCCCGTGGTTTTGATTACAGGAAGCGAAATGGCGGTGGACGAGGAAAAGGGCTATGCTCAAGGTGCTGTCGACTTCATTAAAAAGCCCTTTGTGGGCGTTATAGTAAAACGTAGAGTTAGTTTTGTTATGGAATATATTGAAATGCAAAGAGAGCTGAAACAGCTGAAGGAGGGACAATAATGAACACCACTTATCTGATTGTGGATGATGTCGCCATGATGCGGGCGGTTATTAAGGACATGTTGGTGCGGTTTTGCAAGGCGGAAAAGGGCAATCTTTTCGACGCCAACAGCGGCGCAGACGCCATTGCTAAATATGGAAAACTTGAACCCGACATTGTGTTTTTGGACATCAATATGCCCGACACCGACGGCATCACCGCTGTCAAAAAGATTATGAAGCAAGACCCCAATGCCAAAATTATCATGTGCACGGCCGCCAGCGACAGGGAGATTGTGCAGGAATGTATGGCGGCGGGGGCTTCGGGCTATATTCTTAAGCCGCCGGACCCCGAAAAGGTGAGAGAGGCCGTGGAAAAGGCCCTGGGCGAGGATTTGTCAGACAAGCCCAGAGAAGTGAATAATGAAAAGAAAGTTCAGCAACTTGAAGACGAAATGGCCAAGATGCAAATGCAGCTGGAAGAGGCCAAGAGATTGCTTGAAGAAGAGACCAAGGCGAAGGCCGAAGCCGCAGCCAAAGACGTGATTGAATAGCGCAATTTGTGTTACCATAACAATACTATTAGGGCATATTGGCACTATAAAAAATACAGATTTGCGGAAAATAAGCCGGCACCTCGCTGTGGTTTATATGGTAGACCGCAGACTTTTAGGTCTGCGGTTTTTGCTGACGGCAAGCCTTTTGGCAGTCGATAAGCCTAAATCTTAGGGCGGAGAAAGTCCGATTTATATTTGCGGCAGACACTATCCCGCTTAGTATAATATGCAAATGAGCGACTTCCCAAGTCTGCCATCTAAAGTTAATATAAACTCGTTGCACCAACATCCCACACATCATTTCGGCACTACCGAGGGCAATTAAAAGGGGCTTTCAGCCCCTTTTTAGCCGGCTTCAGCCGGCACGGGGCGG
>JAITMQ010000016.1 GCA_031277225.1 Clostridiales bacterium
CCACCCGCCGCCGCCCCGCCGCCACCGCCGCAATATCAACCCGAGCCAACATATCCCGCACCGGAGGTGAATATGGCTATGCCCACCACACAATATGCACCACCCCCACAACAGGGCTATGCACCGCCGCCGCCCGGTTATCAACCTCATTATGCGCCCCCGCCGCCGCCACAGGTGGCCCCCGGGGTTTCTTTCCAAAATTTCGATGTTGCAAGTGTTATGCAACAAAAAGAAAATATCGAAATTATTATGGATGTTCCGCTTGAGGTTACGGTGGAATTGGGCCGCACGACAAGAAAAATCAAAGATATTTTAGAATTTTCCCCGGGTTCTATAATCGAGCTTAATAAGCTGGCGGGCGAGCCTATTGACATCTTGGTCAATGGAAAATTCGTGGCCAAAGGCGAAGTTGTCGTAATTGATGAAAACTTCGGCATAAGAATCACGGATATTGTTAATGCAGAACATAGGATATAGTTGTCTCTTTAAGAGAAATTTTGAGAATTTAAGAAGGAGAGAAAAAAATGGCAGACAGAACCATATTGCTTGTGGACGACGCCGCCATAATGCGGATGATGTTGAAGGACATCTTAACAAAAAATGGGTATGATGTTGTGGGAGAGGCGGAAAATGGCCTAAAAGCCATTGAAAAATACAAAGAGCTCAGCCCGCGCCTTGTCATCATGGACATAACCATGCCCGAAATGAATGGCATCCAAGCCACAAAAGGCATTAGGGAGCATGACCCGAATGCTTTAGTTGTGATGTGTTCCGCCATGGGTCAGCAGAGCATGGTTATCGAATCCATACAGGCGGGCGCAAGGGACTTTATTGTAAAACCCTTCCAACACGACAGGGTCTTGGAGGCCGTGGCCAAGGTATTAGGATAGGCCTATGCTATTTGCGAATTTTGAAACAAATGGCTATTATGAAGCGGTTGATGAAGCGGTTAGGGAGGGCTTTTATTTAGGCATAGATGCCGCAAGACCCGCCACCGGCTCGTCGGCAGATTTGGCAATGCAGTTTTTAGGTGTCGCATTTGCTCTTGTTTTCATGCTTTTTTTGGCGTTTTTTGTTGTGCGCCTTTTGGGGCGCGCAAGGGGAACGCGCGGCAATCGCAATCTAAAAATTGTAGAGGCCATTGCCGTTGGGCCGCAAAACACCATTCAATTGGTGCAGGCCGCCGACAAATTTTTTCTTATTGGAGTAAGCCGTCAAGGAATCGCCACAATTGGCGAAATTCCCGCAGATTCCGTCTTTATAGACGAAAGAGCCGTGCCGGCAATTCCCTTTGAGAAATATTTGGCGCGCTTTAGCAAAAAGAAAGAAGAGGACAGTCAACAGAGGTCAGACGAATGAAGATGGTGGAGTTGTGTTGATGTATGGACGAATTAGCAAGAAATTCAATTTGAAAAAGCTTGCGTTTGTGTGCTTTTTTACTTGCGTTTTGCTGGTTTTGCCATTTATGGCGCAAACGGCCTTGGCGGTGGATATTGACCCGGTTTCGCCCATTTTTCCTGTTGAAGAAGTCGAAGGCTTAATTGACGACTTATTCGAGGGCGGGCTTGCGGGTTCAACATTTTTGCAAATAATGTTTTTGACGCTGCTTATAGTGCTTTTGCCGTCAATTCTCGTTGTTGCAACCACCTTTACAAGGCTGATTATAATCTTTTCGTTTTTGCGCTCGGGCCTTGGCACGCAGCAAATGCCGCCAAACACGGTTTTGATTGGTCTTGCCCTCATGTTGACGATGTTTTTCATGAATCCCTATATCGAGGACATTAACCAAAACGCCCTGCAACCCCTTTCTGCCGGCGAAATAACCCAAGGAGAGGCAATTGACAATATCGTTGCGTCTTTGCGCGAATTTATGCTTAGTCAAGGGCAGGGGCAGGGGCGCAACAGCCTAAGCGAAAATATCGTGTTTTTCGGCAATATCGCGGGCGTTGAATGGAATGTGGATGAATTTGGCCATATTGCCTCAACAGACGAAATTCCGACTTATATACTGCTTCCCGCCTTTATTTTGCACGAATTGGCCATTGGCTTCGTTTTTGGGGTGTTTATATTCATTCCCTTCATTATAATTGACATGGTTGTGGCCTCTGTGCTTATGGCCATGGGTATGATGATGTTGCCGCCCGCCATGATTTCCTTGCCGTTTAAAGTCATGCTCTTTGTTCTTGTGGATGGCTGGCGACTGGTTATAAACACGGCGGCGCAAACTTTCTGACGAATAAAGGAGGCGCGCAAATGGAACAAGAAACCATCGTTGCGGTTATGCAAAACGCGATTTGGACGGTTATATTGGTGGCCATGCCCCCTTTGATTATGGGACTTGTGGTTGGCGTTACGGTGTCTTTATTCCAAACCATAACCTCCATTCAAGAAGCAACACTGGCCTTTGTTCCTAAAATTGTGGCCGTGTTTTTGGCATTAATGATTTTTGGCAATTGGATGCTCACTCTGCTGGTCGATTTTACGACAACGCTGTTTGAGGAAATTCCAAATCATATACGAAGTTAGAGGTGATGTTTTGGATTTGTCTGCCTCTGAACTGATTGTACATTTGTATTTAAATGTGGATGTTTTTATGGCCGTTTTTGTGCGGATTATGGGCTTTTTCATAATATTGCCCGTGCTTTCCGGCCAAAGCATTCCCCTGCAAGCAAGGCTGATTTTGTCGCTGGGCGTTGCAATTTTGGCCTTTGTGGGCGATTTTGTGGTTTTGCCGCCCTATGACCCGACGATTTTTGGATTTGGCGTGCTTATTTTCCAGGAATTTATGGTTGGGTTGATAATTGGCCTTGTGGTGATGATGGTGTTTTCCATGTTTCACTTTGTGGGCCAGCTGATTGACTTTCAAATGGGCTTTGGTATGGTTACGGTGTTTGACCCCTTTGGAATGCAACAAACCCCAATAACGGGCAATTTCTACTTCTTGATTATCAGCCTGTTTTTCGTATCGACGGGAGCCTTGCAATATGTGCTTGGAATTTTTTACCAAAGTTTTGAGCTTATCGGCCTGGGACAGGGGCAGGTTTTGGGCAATCGAATTATTGCCGTTGAAATTGTCGAAATTATCGTGCAATACTTTCATTTGGGCCTGCGGATAGCATTACCTGTTGTTGGAACAATAATAATTGTTGACATAGTTTTGGGAATATTAGTTAAGGCTGTGCCACAAATGAACGTATTCGTGGTGGGTTTGCCGATAAAGGTGGCGCTTGGGCTGATTATAATTTTCTTAACAATGCCCTTTTTGTCCGATGCCTTCGCGCTTATAATGGATGATGTTGTGCGCGGCATTGCCAATATTATAAGGGGGATGATGCCCGAATGAAGCCTATAAATGCAGAGCTTTACAGCCTCATTCCCATGAACCTGGGCTTTTTTAACCAAAATCAGCCCGCCAGCGAAAAAACCGAACCGGCCACGCCAAAAAAGCGGGAAAAGGCCCGCGAAGAAGGCCAGGTTGCGCAATCGCAAGAAATTGGAACGGCAATACTATTCATCGCTGCGTTTATAGCACTGAGAGTATTTGCGCCGGGAATGTTAGAACGCCTGTCCGGCATGATGACGCTGAATTTCGTGCTTATCGGCGACGCAACCGACATGATGAATCTTGAAAGAATTTCAAGGCATATTTGGGAAATGTTTGGGCAAATAATTCTCTTGGTTTTGCCCTTGGCGGCTGTGGTTGTGCTTTTGGGCATTTTATCGGGAATTTTGCAGGTTGGATGGAAGCCGACGGTTAAGCCGTTAAAGCCGAAATTCTCCAAGCTTAGCCCGCTTAAAGGCATTAAAAAAATCTTTGGCGCGCGGATGTTTATGGAATTATTTAAGGCCGTCGCCAAGTTTACAATAATACTGCTTGTTGTTTTTTGGGTTATTGCAAGTGAAGTTGAAATACTTTTAACCCTTTTCCAGCGCGATTTGTGGGCCGCCATTGGCT
This sequence comes from Clostridiales bacterium, assembly GCA_031277225.1. Taxonomy (GTDB): domain Bacteria; phylum Bacillota; class Clostridia; order Lachnospirales; family WRAX01; genus JAITMQ01. The sequence goes on from JAITMQ010000016.1 coordinate 3,956, forward strand.
TTGTTGCGAATTTATGGGTTACTGTTGGTATAACTGTTGGCATATTTTACTTATTTGTCGCGGCGGCAGACTATGCGTTTAACCGCCGCAAGCACGAAAAAGAGCTGCGCATGACCAAGCAAGAGGTTAAAGACGAATTTAAGCAGACAGAAGGCGACCCGCTTGTAAAGTCGCGAATTCGCCAGAAAATGCGGGAAACCAGCATGAGGCGCATGATGCAAGAAGTGCCGGGCGCAGACGTTGTAATCACGAATCCAACGCATTATGCCGTGGCACTTAGATATGACAGAATGTCGCTTTCTGCGCCAAAGGTGATTGCGAAGGGCGCGGACAATTTGGCGCATAAAATCAGGGATTTGGCGAGGGAGCACGAGGTTGTTATCGTTGAAGACAAGCCGCTTGCGCGCACGCTTTACAGCGTGGTGGACATTGGCGACGAAATTCCCGCAGAACTATGGCAAGCCGTAGCCGAAATCCTAGCCTATGTCTACAGTGTGAAGAATGTCCAACACGCAGCGGCATAAATCAATTACGAATTACGAATTACGAATTACGAGCTAGTAATTCGTAATTCGTAATTCGTAATTCGTAATTGGAAAACCTGGAGGGTTTTTGATGAGATTTGCAAGAGAGGGCGTAATTGGTATAGCTATTGTCCTTGGGGTGTTGGTGCTGGTTGTTTCTGTGCCTACTCCTATTATGGACTTTTTGATTATGCTCAATATCGGCTTTGCCATGATGATTTTGCTGAATGCCCTCTATGCGAAGGAAGCCATGGAAATGTCGGCTTTTCCGACGATTTTGCTGATTGCGACGCTGTTTAACTTGATTTTGAACGTGTCGGCCACGCGCCTTATTTTGGGCGAGGGATATGCGGGTGAGGTTATTCGCGTTTTTGGCGAGGTTGTTGTGCAAGATAATCTTGTTTTGGGCTTTATCGTCTTTGCAGTAATTATAATTGTAAACTTTTTGGTTATTACAAAAGGTTCGGAGCGCGTGGCCGAGGTTTCTGCGCGTTTTACGCTGGACGCGATGCCGGGCAAACAAATGGCGGTGGATGCCGACCTTAATGCCGGCGCAATCACCGACGAAGAGGCCAAGGCGCGCCGCAAAAAAATCACGGACGAGGCCAGCTTTCACGGCGCTATGGACGGTGCTGCAAAATTTGTTAAGAATAACGCCATTGCGGCGATTCTGATAACACTTATAAACCTTATCGGCGGCGTTGCCATGGGCATGACCGGCCTTGCCACCGGCGAGCAATTGCCCTTTGGCGAGGCATTGAATGTTTTTGCGCTGTTGACAATTGGCGACGGCCTTGTTGGGCAAATTCCCGCATTGCTGATTGCTGTGGCCACGGGCATTTTGGTTACAAAGACGGCCTCCGAAGAAGGCATTACAAGCCAGCTTAGCGGCCAAATTTTCAGCCAAAGCACGGTTTTGTATATTGCGGGCGGCGCGCTGGCGTTTTTGGGACTTTTTGGCGGTTTGCCGCCATTTATGTTCATCGCTTTTGGCATTGTGCTTGTGCTTTTGGGCACGCGCGTTGAAACCCGCAGACAGCTTGCGGTCATTTCCCACGAAATTACGGGGGGCGACGACATGGAAATTGAGGAAATTCGCCGCCCGGAAAATGTAACAAGCCTGCTGGGTGTGGACCCGATAACACTATTTATCGGCTATGGTTTGATACCCCTGGTTGAAACCAGTCAGGGCGGCGACCTTATGGATCGCGCCGTGATGATTCGCCGCCAAATTGCGCTGGAATTAGGCACGGTTGTGCCTATGATTCGTGTGCGCGACAATATTAAGCTGCCGCCATCCGAATATCGTATTCATATTAAGGGCGTGGAGGTTGCCGGCGGCGATATTATGTTTGACCACTATATGGCCATGAATCCCGGCTATATCGAAGAAGAAATTGACGGAATTGAAACAGTCGAGCCTTATTTGGGCTTGCCTGCGCTTTGGATTAATGAGGCGCAACGCGAGCGCGCGGAGGCACTCGGTTATACGGTGGTTGACCCGCCCGCCATTATCGCAACGCATTTGACCGAGGTTATTAAGAGCCATCTGCACGAATTGCTAAGCCGTCAAGATGTACAAAGCCTTATAGGCAATGTGCGCGAGGCCAATACCGTGCTGATTGAAGAATTAATCCCGAAATTGATGAATTATGGCGAAATTCAGAAGGTTTTAAGCAATTTGCTGCGCGAGGGCGTGTCAATTCGCGACTTGGTTACGATTTTGGAAACTCTGGCGGATTTTGCGCAAATTACGCGCGATTCCGACATGTTAACCGAATATGTGCGCCAGGCGCTTAAGCGTTCAATCAGCCGCAAATATTTTATGACCGAGATGAATTCCGTCATAACGCTTGACCCAAATTTGGAACAGCAAATTATGCAGTCTGTAACGCAGACCGAGCAGGGCAGCTATCTTGCGCTTGACCCAAGCATTACGCAAATGGTGTTTGATAAACTTGGTGTTGAGGTTAATAAGCTTACGGCCAT
>JAITMQ010000038.1 GCA_031277225.1 Clostridiales bacterium
AGGAAGTACGAACCCTTGCACTACGAAGCCAAACATCCGCAACCGAAACCACGGCACTTATAGAGGACTCTCTTGCCCGTGTTGATACGGGAAGCGACATAGCGGCAAAGACGGCGGAAACATTGGAGATTATTGTCAACAATGCAAATGAATTATTGCAGATTATCAACAGCATTTCCGCTTCCTCGCAAGAACAGGCTGATGCGATTGGGCAAGTGAGCGTTGGACTTGGGCAAATTTCTTCTGTGGTGCAAAGCAATTCCGCCGTATCAGAAGAAGCCGCCGCCGCCGCAGAAGAACTCACCTCACAGGCAGAACTTTTGCAACAGCTCGTGGCTTATTTTAAGTTGTAAGGGGTGTGTCGTAAGGGGTAAATAAACCAAGCCAACCACCTTGTTGGGATATTTTGCCGCAAAAATTCCTTGCGTAAAAGGATTTTCGGCGGCTAATTTATATTGAAAAAGAGCGAAATTTAATTCTCAAAGAGTACGAGGTGAATATTCAAGAGGATGGCATCCATATCGCATACGGGCTTGGCAAGTTTAAAGCGCTCCCGCTATATATCAACATTCACACCGCAATGCTTAAACCGGCCGATTATATTATCTGATGTATATTTAAGAGCAATTTTCATAGCTTTTTCCGGGCTCTTTTCATTCTTTGCATACTTCTGCGTCTTATAAGCACAGCTTCTCCATTTAGGCGCAGAGTAGAGATTACACTTGTTCGCTTAAAGCGCACATCGGGAACATAATCATTGATTCTCTCGTTTGTAGGCGCACGCCCATAAAGATGGGTCATGCCGCAATTAGCTGCTGTGCGTCTTTTCGGAAGATATTTCCGCCACTCGTGCGACGACTGCGGGCAAATATGTTTTCTCGAAGCCCCATAATTGCAAGATTACGTCTAGGCCTCACCAAGTTGCTCCCGCTAAAAATATTCTGCCATATAACCGACAAGTGGGCAGGCTTTAAATATTTTCATTGAGCTTTTGGTGGATTTGGTGTATAATTGATTCGGATATTTATGAAACGGTTTTAAGGGGGCGGCTATATGGGAGCAAATGAAAACAGGGCCAAAAACATAAGGAATTACCTGCCCTTGATTGTACTACCCCTTGCGCTTATTATTGTGCTGGCTTTATGGGCGAATTTGACGCAGCGGGAAATTGCGGAAGTTCGTTCGGTGGATGGCGTGTGGGATTTGCGCGATGTGGATTTTTATGCGGGCGGGCCTATTTTGCTTTCGGGTGTGGTGGAAATGTTGCCCAGCACCCTGCTTTGCCCTGCCGAATTTGCCGCGCGACAAGACGAGGCCGTCCTTTTAGGGGGCGTGCCGGGCGATTTCGCCACAAGCCGTATGCGAATTCTGCTGCCCGAAGACAGAATTTACAGCTTTGCCCGCATGTCGCTAAGTTTTAATCAGCGGCTGTATGTGAACGGCGAATTGGTGATGAATATGGGCGTGCCGGGCGAAACCCGTGAAACATCGGTTCAGGAATTGGGCTATATATTCTTTACCGCATATCCCATTGACGGCATGATTGAAATTGTGCAACAATCGTCTAATTTTGTGCACAGGGTGCAACATTGGCATCATAGCATATATATAGGCGTCGGCCCTATGGACTTCATATTCGACACCATTGCCGCAAGAAGCGTAATTATGGGCGGCTTTTTTGCCATTTTCCTTATGTATATCATGTTGTATTTTCTTCTGAACAGACAAAAGGCAAATCTTTATTTCGCGCTGTTTTGTTTGGCGTGGTGCATACGCGTCGGTGTAATGCGGCCGCTGGATCCGGGGCCGTTTAACTTTTTGTTTCCGCAACTGTCGTGGGAGATGGGGTTTCGTATGGAATATATATTCACCCTGCCGGCGCAATCCATTTTGCTTGTGCTTATAATCAACATCCTCTTCCCCGGCGTATTACAAAGGTTTTTCCGCCGGCTGGTTTACATCGTCGCCTCGCTTGCCGCATTATCATTCATTTTCTTAGATACCATTATCATGAGCGTGTATTTGGCGCACGCGGCCTATGCGGTTTTGTCCGCAACACTTTTATACATCGTGATGCGCTTTGCAATGAAAATCCGCAGGGTTAATCTAGCCCAAGGCATCTTCCTCGGCGGCATTGGAATGATGGTCTATTTTGCCCTTGCAGAATTTTTGGGCAGACTTGGCATTGTGTCTTTGCCCCTGCATATGGGGCAGGAAACCTCCGTTATAATCGCGCTCATGTTCACCCTTTGCGCGGCCGCCGCCATATTCATAAATACAAGCTCGGAAGTGAATGAGGCAAAAGAATCCGAACGCCGCCTGGCGGAGAAGAATTTATTGTTGGACAGATTAAACCGCACAAAATCGGAATTTCTGCAAGATATGAACCACGAGATACGCACTCCGCTAACGGTTATTGCAAGCGGCATAGACTATGTGGACGGGCAAATAGACGAAAACGACGAAAATATGCAACAAACCCGCGCCGCACTTGAAACAATCAGAAACCAAACACAGCGCATAGGGCGTATGCTTAGCGGCATGGCGGCCCTTGCCGATATGGGCGAACCCGGCGAAAACCGCAAGCGCGTCAATTTCACCAAATTGCTTGAAAACACCGTCGAGGCCTTCCGCATCCAGCTTGATAAACACGGCAACAGCCTGCATGTGGACATCGCGCCCGACCTGCCCGATATATTTGTTGAATATGACCGCTTTGCGCAGGTTATAGTAAATCTTATGGCAAATGCGGCCCAAAACTTGCAAGACGGGCAAATAACCGTAACCGCCCATTTAAACAACCGCGCCTCTTTCATAGTCGTGCGCGTAAAAGACAATGGCGACGGCATTGCGCCCGAAATTTTGCCGCGCATATTCGAGCGCGGCGTGTCGGGCAGGGGCAGCACGGGCTATGGCCTGTTTATATGCAAAACGGTTGTCGAGGCGCATGGCGGCAGCATTGAAATACAAAGCGAACAGGGCGCAGGCACGACCGCAACATTCACCGTACCCGTATACGGCGGACAGGAGGCCGGACACGAATGAAAAATAATCTTATTCTAATAGTCGAGGACGACAAGGACATACAGTTGTTTAACAAATTATTGTTACAACAGCATGGCTTTGACGTGGAAACGACGGCAACACTTGCCGAAGCGCGGGCATATATTGCGAATAATCACCCAAGCGCAATTATTCTTGACAGGGGAATGCCCGACGGCAGCGGCCTAGATTTTCTGAGCGAACTTAGAGAGCGCGGCAGCAAAATCCCCGTGCTGATGCTTACGGGCTATGCAAAAAGCGACGATGTGCTTATGGGATATGACAGCGGCTGCGACGACTATATCACAAAGCCCTATTCATTTGGCGTATTATTTGTCAAGCTGAAACGCCTGCTTGAAAGCGCAGAGCGCGTTCCCGATTCGGTTACGCGCGGGCTTTTAGTGCTTAAGCCCACGTCAAGCAGCGCATTATTAGACGGCAAAAACCTAGAGCTTGCCCCGAAGGATTACGACCTTCTGCAATTTCTGGTTCAAAACGAGAATCGGTATTTAAGCGCGCAATATATTTATGAAAGCGTGTGGGCGCAGCCGATGAATAAGGACAACCGCGCCGTAAAGGTTGCCATTTCGCGCCTGCGGGCGAAAATTGCGGGCTGTGGCTATGTAATTACGGCTAAGCAGGGCAGGGGCTATTGCTTTGAACTCGCACCCGAATCATAGGGTTACAATTTCGAGATTTTCACTCAAGCCGCTTTTTTCATGCTATAATGGATTAAAGAGAAAAAAGTGGGGGGTTGACAAAAGTGGTTTGTTATGAAATAATCCCGCAAGCAAGCAAGCAAGCAAGCAAGCAAGCAAGCAAGCAAGCAAGCAAGCAAGCGCATAACCGCGCCTTTTTATCGAGCGATTAATAAGTTGAATAGACGGCTGTTATTTGCCCCCGGTTTCGGGTGCAGGGGGCGGCCGGTTTTTGTGGAAATGGCGCAAGACAGCGAAGCTGAAAATTTGAAAAGGAGTGTTCATTATGTTTAAACGAGGAATGTTCAAAAGGATTGTTGCGGTTTTTCTTGCAATCATCATGTTTACGGGGGTCTTGCCGATTACGGCCTTCGCCGAAATTCGCGGCGAAATCGAGGCGGCCGGCGGCCCCTCCGCCCGATTTGGAGGCTATCTGGGCGAAATTTTGGCAATTTTGGACGAGGGCGGCATAAGAGATGCCGAAGGCAACACATTATTCGACTCCGTTGTGTTTAACGGGCGCATATGGCCTTTGTCCGAAATAACCCCGCTGTTATGGGAAAGCGGCACGGATTTATCCGCGCTGGCCATAATTGGCGGCCACGAAATAAGCCATGACGAAATTTTGCTTATGGCCGAAATTGAGGCCGAAATTGAGGCGGATTATGCAAATCCGCCCGTCTTAGTGTTTTACCGCGGCGAAATGCTGTTTCTTGCCGATATTGCGGCGCAAACGCTAAGCGAACCCGCATTTATAGGCGGCCTTCCGCTTTCTCTTGGGGAATTGCGCGATATTGTAGAGCTTGAATTAGAGCGCATCCGCCTTGAGCACAACTTCCCCGTCCCCGGCGGAAATGACGGCATACAAGAGGTGCTTGACTTTTTGCGGCGGGTTGGCCTGCGCGACGCACAGGGCAATCCCATAACAAGCCTAATCTACTTTAATGGTACATACTATACCCTAGAGCAAATTGTGCCAATTTTATACGACCCCGGCACGGATTTGGGCGCGGTTATTTTTGTAGACGGCATCCCTCTCACGCTTGGCGATTTGCTGACGATGATTGAAATTGAAATGGAGCTGGCCGAAATTGAGCGAGACTTTTTTGGCGGGCCCGAATTTGAAATTACGCCCGAACATATGCTTTCGTGGCAGTCTTTGCTTGCGCAATTGCAAAGCGAAGGAATTCCCACAGCCGAGGCTGGCGCGTTTAACGCGCTAAACGACGGGCGGCCAAATTGGGTAAACCCACAGCATGATTTTAACGACGAGCGCGTGGTTACCGCCACAATCGACGGAATGACGCATTTGGGCTGGCCAACGCTAACATTTACGAAGTCCGAAAACCTCGCCGGGCAAGAGGTTTCGTTTATGCTGGAAATTATACATGGCTCGTCGCATGATTGGGATTTTGTGCCGGACTGGCTTGCGCCGCGGCCGATTGTTATTCCTGCTAATGTGAATTTTGTAACCATAAATATGATAGACCTTTTTGTGCAGCAGGTGAGGGATGGTACTAGGGGGGCTATGCGGCAGCGTGGGTTTTCTTTTAGAGGGGACGCACTTCATAGTACCGATGGTAATTTCTCCACAACCTTTGGTAATGCCACACCTGATTTAATGCACCAAGCTTACGGTTTTGACCCCATGTTCGAAATGCCGGGAGTGTTTGATTTAAGGCGTGAACAACTTCACCTGGCGCGCATACTTGCTTGGCGCGGCTATGGCAGAACTTTTTATATGCACGCGTATACTTTCCAAAACTTTGACCGTATGGAAATAATTGGCATGGATAGAGAAAGTATGCGAACCGCCGAACATAATGTTAATATAGCCCATGGCCATTTTCCGCGTATAATGCCCTTTATGTCGCATACATGGGCGGGTGGCGCGTATATGGGTTTTGATATTTTTGCTCATGCCACGGATAATATTGACGATATTGAGATGATTTTGGCTGTTCACAATCGATATATTGAAGTCGTTGATGCTTATTCGAGACTACCGGAAAAACTCACATTTAACACCCGCGCCCCCAATGCCCCGGAACAAAGACTTTATACGGGGCAGTTAGTGCCGGTTAGATTTGGTTTTTCAACGGATATTGTAGCGGCTGGACATGAGGTTGGATTTTCTTTTCAGCCCGCTGCAAGGCCGCCATGGCAGAGCACAAATTTGACAGGCGGCCACGCACTCGCACCTAACTTCACAAACATCCCCTTGTTTGGTCATATAGGCACGTCTGTAATAACTTCACGAATGGCTTTTGAATATATTGTAGAACCTGAACCGAGCTCAAATTTTGGCAATTATAACCCGCTAAGCAATGTTTTTCTAGCAACGCCCGGCGAGCCTAACACTTGGCCTAATGTTGCTGCCGGCAACTCATTCGGCTTTGCAGGCCTTGAGTTTGCGCAGCGGGCTATGACCAGAATACCAGCAGGTTCAACTGCAATGGGATCGGGGTCCCTAGTAACTAGGATGGCGATGTCTTACTTTACGTTCCCCCCCTTAGAGTTTCAATTTCGTATCAATGCAGTGGTCAGCGCATATTTTAACGCAGGTAATCAACGAGAGCCATTTAATGAGTTCTACGCTCTACACAATAACGCGATGATGCCACGTACCGATGATTTGAATCGTCTATTTAACGACATGCGCATAGACAATGTCCACTTAGCCCGCGACCGCTCCGAAATCTCCCAATTCATAACCCTCACAATCGACAACGACACAACACAAGACGGCATACATTCGTTTACCGAAGGGGACACAATAAATGTGCGGCTTTCCATGGACAGAAGCAGTCCAAGCGCGATAGCCGCCACGGATTCTCTTTTGCATAGACCCACGCAAGCAGAATGGCTGTTTAACGACAACGCCCTCCGCGTAGGCTTCGGCATATGCCTTGGGCAATTCATCCCCGTTTCAAATTTTGAACCATGCCCCGAAACCGCCTCAGGCGCATTTCCCGATTTCATCGGCTCTATTGAAATTACGCCCGAAATGATGGATATGTTTGAGCTGACAGGCGCAACGCCTATGCGCCTTATGGTTCAATATAATTCCGACCGCTGGAATCCCATTCCCGCGCCCGGTGCAGGCAACCCGCAAACCTTCCAACGGTTTAACGACTTATTTGCGTATTTTCAGCTTAATCCCGTCATTTTAATCGAAGAAGCCCATGTGCAGCTTACAAGCGAATGGCCTTCCGGTCGGGATTATGTGGCGTTTTTGATTGATGAGTCGGTTTCTCGTTTTGGCTTTACGCTTGACCCAAGCTATGAGTTTACATTCCCCGGCCATTACGAGTGGAGCAGCAGCAACGACGACATAGCGACAATTATCGCCAACGACCCCATGGGCGACGGCATAAGCGGCGTTATTTCGCCTGTCAGCGGCGGTCGGGTGCATTTTTATCTGACATTTTTTAACAATGACCGCGGCTACCCCGTGGTTATCCAAACGCCCGAGGTTTATATCGATACAGACCAGCCGCCAAATGTGATTATTCCGGCGGCATTGCGGCGCATAACAGCGGAATTTGGGCGAAATGCGGTTGTGCGCTGGCATAGTAATCTCATGCATATAGCCAGGCAAAGCGCGCCAACCCCCGACGAGGCCGCGCCGCAATATTTCCATGTAGAGCTTTACAGCGGCTATCATGAGCTGGCGGAATTGGCGGATTTACAGCCGATTGCGTCTTGGAGCGCGCCGGATGATGCGCGGCTTATAAATGCGCAAGCATTTGACATTCCCGCAGGCGTGATTGCCACTATTTCGCAGAACGGAATTCCTTCGTTTACGGTGCGCGTGTGGGCTTTAAACCCCGACACGGGTGCTACTTTGCAGACTTTTGCGCATATTTATGTGCGGATGCCGGCGGCGGTTGTGCGTATGGAATTGCCGGAAACGGTGCATTTTTCGGATAGTATAGACTCGATTCCGTTTAGATGGACGCTGGATAATTTTGACACTTTCAATGACGGCTTTGAATTTGAATTTAGCGCAACGCGTAATGGGCAACGAATTTCACATATACATTTCCATGACCCCAACAATGTGCCGTCGGGCTTGACGCCCGCGCGGACGCATGGGTTTGACGGCTTTATTCATGTGCCGATTGAGCCCGTTTCCGGCCCGCGCTTTAGGGATGTTTATACGGTTGAAATGCGCGCGAAAAATGCGGCGGATTCTACATGGTCTTTTGAATCGCTGGTGTTTTGGGTTTATGCGGCGGGCAGTCTGGCCATAACCGTAGACGGCGTGAGGCACGATAATGTGCTTTTAAGCAATCGCGATTTGGCGAGCAATTGGACGGATGTTGGCGGCGGCGGGCGATTCAGCCATGACACGAACAGGCAAATTGACCTAAACCGCCCGATTGGCGTAAACTGGCGCGATTTTGCCGCTTCGGACGCGCCTATGACTATTTCGGACAGAATAGAGTGGGCGGGCAACGAGGGTGCTGCGGCATTGTGGTTTGATATGTTCGGAAATGTTATGCCGCTTGAGCAGGTTAATATTGAAACATTTTTGCCGAATGAAACCATGGTGCTGTTTGGGCAGCGCACGGGCGAAGGGAGAATAACCGCGACCCATGCGAGGACGGGGCATGATTTTTCGCTTGATGTTACGGTTGAGCGGCTGGATAATATGCTTTATCTGTTCCAATTTTTGCCAAGGCAAACGACCATGATTAGCTTCACGAATGGCGCGGGCCAAACGCGCAATTTAACGACAAATGACCAAGGCGCGATTGCCGTTTTTGAAGAGCATGGCATAGCGGGGCATGTTCACGCAACGGCGCGTTCGGAGCTCGGTTATTTGACGCACACGGGCGTGTTTAGCCCATATCATCTGCTTTCCGGCGAAAGCGCGCCGAATATCGGCGTGTATCCGCTAAATACGTTTAGACTGCGTGAAACGGCGCGGATTGATGTATTTTTAAAGCATCAAGACGGCCAGCCGTTTAGCGGCAGTGTAACCGTAAATGCGGGCGTTTATCGTAATGGGCATTATATGGAGCTTGCGGAGGTGCGCGGCGAACAGGTCAATGTAGGCGCAGACGGCAGGGTTACTCTGCGTTGGGATACGCGCGATTTTTGGTCGGCGGCGGCCGGGCAAGTGGCAAGTGATGCCTATGAATTGACGGCGCATGATAGAATTGACTTTATGGTTGAAGTGCTTGCTTCCGGCTTTAATCCCATTTTGGTTATTGCCGACGGCAATACGGGCGTGGAGTCGGAAATACGCACGGGGCGGCGCATACAATATCTTTCGCAAACAAATGGCAGCGATGTTGTTATGGCGGCGCAAAATGTGTTTTTGGGCGATAGCGACCAGCCTATACCCATGCTGAATAATCGCGGGTTTTATGGCCCGTCTGTGGCGCATCCCGAAATTACAATTGAAACAACATTTATATGGCGCAGTCGGCCAACTTTTGCCAATTATGCACAGGCGCGGCTGGAGTGCCAAAGCGGCTTTACGCCTTCATTGCAAATAAGTGAAACGGTCAACTTTCCGTTTTCGGACTTTTATTATACCATTCACCGCCAAATTTTAAACGAGCGCAGTATGTGGTTTGAACAGGCGGCGCGGCGCAGTTTGACATGGTTTGTTGAAGACGGCAGACCCACAATGGACGGCGGAACGGGCTTTAGGCGCAGTTTTAGGCAGGCGGCGACATTAATCAATATGATTGGCATACAGCCCGTAACACGCGACGAAATTCAGGCGATAAGCGACCAAGCGGCAGAAGACGCAACAAGTGCCGAGATGAACTTTGAGGGCATGGGCGGCGGCAATGCGATTATAGCAATGGTATTAACGGGCCTTGCGGACACGGGCATTGAAACGGAGCCGCTGACAATTGCACTTCGCGCAACCGAAGACCCGCTGGTGTTTAGAATGTTACTTTCGGTCAGCATGGGCAACACGCCCGAATCGATTGTAAACCCGGAGGGCGGAGCTGATTTCGACTTCATGGTAAGCGATACCCAATTTTCGTTTATCCCCGGCCCAATGGATTTGAATAATATGCGCGAAGGCTCTTATGCTCGCAAAGAGGGCGCAAAGTTTAACGAGGCAAGGGCGGCGGCCAGAAGGGGCGACAATCACCGCGACAGGCGTTTGATGTTTACCATGTCGGGCTTTTCGGAAGTAGAAATACGGTTTAATCCCGCAACACAGCGATGGGAATCGCTTGTTTTGGCGGGCGGCTTTAACGCGGGCGGCGGCGTTGAAATTCAATGGCGCAAAAATATGCTTGTGGGCCCCGTTCCCGTTGTGGCTGAAATTGCGGTTGGCGGCGTTTTAGAGTTTGGCTTCCAGCAATCGGCGCTTTTTGCACCGACTTGGTATGGTAGAAACAATCACGACCGCGACCTTACGGCTTGGAGCGACCCCGACACAAGGGCGGTAAACGACGTTCTGTTAAGGCTTCGTGTACATCTCTATATACGCGCATTTGCGGGCGTTGGCTTCGATTTTGCGATTGTGGCGGCGCGTATCGGTATATTCGGCCAAATTACATTTGAATATAATTTGCTTGCGCTTCTGCGAAGATATGCGGAAGATGTCGCCCAGCAGGACATGGTTGGCCATGCGCTTGCGCTAAGGGGCGAATTGGGGCTGGAGGTGCAGTTTAGGCTGTTGTTTATCCGCTTCAGATACTCGCTGACCCTTGTGTCAACGACATATACGTGGACACTTCGTGAGTGGGATAATATCGTTGAATATTGGACACGAACGACGGGCAGAGGCTTGGTTGCGGGCACATCGTCGCCGCTGGAAATAGAACAGGCGACAATGGCATATATGGCACACTTGGGCGTATCGCCGTTTATGCTTGAGCCGGACGGCGATGTGCGAATCACGCTGGAGGACAGGGATTATTTGCACAGACATCCGCGCAGCTGGAATACGGGTTCGCCTTTTATGCCGCTGGCAATAGACCCCGAAAACCGCGCGCCGGCTGAATTGCAATCAAACGCATATCCCTATGCCGAACCACAGCTAAGCGATGATGCGAATTTCTTCGTATTCCTTCACGACGCGGACAGCCCGAATATTGAGGACACCGTGATTTCGTGGGCAAGTCGAAACGGCGACGGATTTGCATATAGGGGCCCGATAGTAAGGGATAATACAATGTATGGCGATTCAAGCATTTCGCTTGCGGGCAACACAGGGCTTGCGGCGGCGGCATGGGTGCGCCAACATATATCCATTGACAGAGACCCCGGCGACGAAATGAGCGCGGAGGACTTTGCGCTAATGGCGGGCGGCGCGGAAATTATGGTTGCGATTAAGCAAAACGGCACTTGGAACGACACAGCCATCCGCCTAACCGACAATGCAACACCCGACCTTGCGCCGCAAGTTGCGGTTGCGGGCGATAAGGTATTTATTGTATGGCGTAATTCGCTGCCGGGTTCGGCACAGGATGCATTTAGTTTTGTTGGCGACCAATTGTTGTTTAAAGTGTTTGACATAAACGACCCCTGGGAGCTTGATTCGTGGAGCGAACCGCATGTGTTGTATAACGGCACGGCGGGCGATGTTAGGGGCTTAACGGCGCAAGCAATTGAGCTGGACGGCGCAGTATACGCCGCTGTTGCCTATTCATTGCTTACCGACACGGAATTTGAAGTAACAACGGAAACCGACCCCGGCCAAAGCCCGGAAACAGACATTATTTTTGCAGTAATCGCGCTTAACGGCGCAGGCGGCGCACGCGCATTTAACCACAGCGCACTTATGATGAGCGCGCTTAACGATAATAACGAACCGTCGGTAATCCGCAGCCTTAGAGTTGCCGCGGGCGGCTCGAATGACGACCCGCAACTGACCACCGCTGTTTTTGCCGATGATGTAGAACGGTTTATACTGGGCTATTTTACAAGCAATGAGCATACAACGGGCAATATTGAACTACACGCCTTTGACGCAATTGGCGATTTGCACCACGGTTTTGTGGATGACCTAACCGAGATGCTATTCGCCAACGACGCACAGGTGCGCCCCGGTTTCCGCTTTGCGCGTTCGCAAAACGGATATTTAAGCGAGCTTGCGCTATTATGGACCGAGGCGCGCTTTGAAGAAGAAATGCTTGAAATTGGCGGAACGGAGCATACCGCCACAACGGTCCGCGACGTATTGCGCGGGGTTCGGTTTATCGAGGAAGATAATGGCCTGTTTTGGGAAACCTATGTATCAGGTGCGGTTGATATAGCCGTTATGCCCGATTTTACCACGATTGACAACTTTGACGCCTATACCGAATCGGGCGGCGGCACGGTTAGAGCAATTATTTTGGGCACGGAATTCCGCGTGGATTCGAGCTTAAATCGCTATGAAATAAGTGCTATGTACACCGCGACCGCTATGTTTACGCATAATATTGAGCTGACCGACCTATTCTTCAACCCATCCGACATTATAGCCGAAGCGGATTTGCCCATTGTATTGACGGTGCTAAACCAAGGCTATGAGCGGATTCGGCGTCTTGAATTCAACTTGGGCGGGCAAATTACCGGGCTTGACGTTAATATCCGTCCGAACGAAACCGGAGGGTTTACGCTGTCTTATCAGCTGCCTGCGGGAACGCAAGATGACAGAATAACCGACATTGACTTAACCATAACGGCGCATTTTGTCGGCGGCGGCGAGGTTGTTTTTGACGTAATAACGCTTTGGCTTGACGTGGTTGACATTGGGCTTGGCGACCCTATTATCCTTTCGGAACAAGACGGTGTGCGCGAAATGTTACTGCCCGTGTTTAATCTTAGCGATGCCAAGCTTGAAGGTTCGGGCGCGCGTGTTATTATCGAATTATTCGACAATAATGTCTTTGAAGATGAATCGCTTATAGACAGGGTGCTTGTAATCAGCAACGACACCGACTTTGCGCTAATCGACGAAGGCGGCTTTGTGGCGCTTGTAGAGTTTGATATTTTGGAATATATAACCGCTCTTGAGCTTTATGAAATTCCCGACAGCGGCGTTCGTATTTGGATTAGAGCAAGGGTTGAGCGCGAGGTTGAGGACGAATGGACAACTGTTTCGGATTTCTTTATTCAAAACGATTCCGTCAGCGTTTTGTTCGAAAACCTTTCAACCAGAAACAATAACGAGCGCACGAATGTAACATTTGAAATGGAAAATGATTTGGAGCAAGGGCGCACAAGCATTACGTTTGCGTTGCAAAACCTGTTGATGGAGCCCGTTGAAAACGGCAATCTGCTTCTTAACCTGTTTGACGACGAGGGAGAGATTATCGAAACGATTATCGCCCGCGAGCAGCACCAATTAATCGCAATGGGCGAAGAAGCGATAGTTGAGGCGACATATACGTTTGCGGGAATGGGCAGCAGCGTTTCGGCTGTGTTCTTTACAGACGAACCGGGCGCGCCGCCTTCGGTTCATTTAACCAACGCGACTATAGCGGGCGTTTTGCTTTACTTTGACCCCGAAATAGTCAATTATAGCCTCACGGCTTCAAAAGTTTGGGAAACGACCCTGCAATTTGTGGCAAGGGCGAGTGCGGCGACTGTAACCGTAACTTTGAACGGCTATGCGGTTGATGACGTTGCGGATTTGGGCAGCAATGTGTTTGTTGCGCCTGTTGTGTTGCAAAATGGTGTGAATACTGTTGTTGTTACGGTTTCGCATCCCGGACAGGGCGTTGATGACAGAAGATACACATTCACCATCAACAACGA
>JAITMQ010000062.1 GCA_031277225.1 Clostridiales bacterium
GTGGACGCTTCGCGTCCACGCCGGGGCTATCACCTCTACATTCACGCCAAACAGCCTGCGAGAAATTCCGTCATTCCTGCGAAAGCGGGAATCCCCCAATGCTCAAGAAGTGATTCTGCGAAATTTTCGTGCCTTTCGTGCCTTTCGTGGTAAAAACTGAACCACGAAAGGCACGAAAACCACGAAATGGGTTTAAGTACTAGCCTCGTCATTCCCGCTGGGGATTCCGCGTCAAGCGCGGAATGACGTGCTATAATTCGCAATTACGCTTTGCGAAAAATAGTACTTGCAATTTTCTGGAAAATTTAGTATAATCCTTCTATGTCATACATAGGAGGATTTTTATGGCCGATATAATTTTTCCAAATTTAGGAATTAGCATTGACAGCCTAAGCCCAATCGCTTTTACGCCCTTTGGATTGTTTGGGGTCTATTGGTATGCGATTTTCGTGGTTATAGGCATTGTCGCCGGCGTTTATTTCGGGGGGATTTACGCGCCGAAAAAAACCGGGCAGGACACCAAAATTTACGAAAATTTCGCGTTTTGGGTCATTCCGGCGGCGATTTTGGGCGGGCGGCTGTTTTATGTGATTTTTGCCGATTGGCAGCCGCAAAGTATTATAGACGTGTTCAATCTTCGGCTGGGCGGAATTGGCATTTGGGGCGTGATTATCACAGCTGTGGCCGTTGCCGCCATCTATTGCCGCCGCAAAAAGATTTCGTTTTGGAATTTTATGGACACGGGCATTGTGGGCTTGATTATAGGCCATGTTATCGGGCGTTTCGGCAATTTCACGAATAGGGAGGCCTTTGGCGGCGTCGCCTCGGATTCCGCGCCCTTTGCCATGCAACTTCGGGTTGACCAGGTTCGCGGCTTTGAAAGCCTGCCCGAGGTGGTTCAAAACAGCGCGTTTCAGCAATTTGGCCTGCAATATATTCAAGTTCATCCCGTTTTTTTCTACGAGGCCGCAATAAACCTCGCCCTCTTCATTTTCCTAAATTTTTACAGAAAGCACAAAAAATTCAATGGCGAGCTTGTTGCCATTTATTTCCTTTCCTACGGCATAACGCGCTTCTTCCTTGAATTTATGCGCGTTGACCCCCTCATGGTCGGCAATGTTGCCACGGCGCATATCCTGTCCGCCGCCGCCGCCATATTTGGCCTGGGCTTTTTAATCAGCGGCCATATCAACCGCAAAAAGCCCGCTAAAAAGGCGTAAATTTCTTGAATAAATTTCTCCCAAACGTAAATACTACTATTGTAAGTATATTCCAAAGGGAGGGATTTTATGGGGAAGTTTACGGGCGGCCTTATTGCGGGGTCGGCACTTGGTGCTATGGGCCTGGCAATTGCCCTAAGCGATAAGCGCACCAAGCGGAAAATGATGCGCGACGGCAGGCGCGCCGTGCATCGGGTTAACAAGTTTTTTCAAGATATGTAAGCACATAAGGAGGAAATGGAATGGACAAGAACAAGCAAAACCCAAATGCAACGAATGATATTGACCTTATCAACGACGCCGGCGGCGCGAACCAAAACGCAGGCGGCAAGAAGAAGAAGCAGAAGAAAACCTATTAACACAAAAAGCCGGTCGCTAAGGCCGGCTTTTAGTTTCGGGGGTAATGCCGGTTAAAACCGGCTAAAGATTCCGACTGAAAGTCGGCCATGCTTTGCAAGCGTTACTTTAGCCGACTTTAGGGTCTGTTGACACTATAAGAAAATGCAGATTTGCGGAGCGTTTTTTCGCCAATCGAAGTGGAAAAATTCGCCGCGTGCCCGTAGGCACGCAAGAATTTTTTCGCGAAGAGTGGCGGAAAATAAGCCCGCAAAGATGCGTTTTCGTTAGTGTCAACAGACCCTAGTCGGCACCCACGGGTCGCACATTCAGCACGGGAATATTCGGCATAACCACCAACAAATCCCCTTCCCGCAAAAATGCCTCGGGATTCACATCGGGATTTGCCGCCAGCAGCGCGCTCAGGCTCATTCCAAAATTCCGCGCGATATTATAAAGATTATCACCGGGCCGCACCGTATAGGCCTTACGAACAACTCGCGGCGTCGTCAAAATCTCCAACGCTTCGTCCCGGCTTAAAACATAACTATTATGTATGGCAATATTCGCAACAATAATATCCTCAATAAATTCATAATTTTCGCCTTTAATGCCGTCAAGCAGCGCATACGCCTCCGCCGCACTCGGCAAAATCGCCGCCCGCGCGCCATTTACGCGAATTTCGGCGGCATATACATAAAAATCTAGGGCATTTTCAAGGGCAGTAACCATGCTGTCAAAGCTGATAGTTTCGGCATTTCGCCCCACTCTAACGGGGCTTGCATAAATTTCCTTAGTAGGAAAAATTGCCGTGCCAAAGCGGCTTTGCAGGCGGGTCAAAGTATGCATTTCCAAATATTCTGGGTCTAAACGCCCCCCATTTTGCCGCAAAATACCCAAATTTTCGCCATCGACATAGACGGCCAATGCGTTTGGCTGCCTTAAAATATCAAAAGCAAAAAGCCCCGCCAAAATCGCAAAAATGCCAAAAGCCACCAAGGAAATCTCTCGATAGCGTTTGGCCTTTTTAAGCCTTAAAAAGGCGACCTTGGGAAGGGAGGCAATTCTTCCCAAGGTCTCGAATATATGGAGTGTTCGGTCTTTCTTAACAATGCGCCGCCTTTTCATCTAATTCACCAAAACCGTAACGGAAACGGCGCGGTTATTTTGCGCGGCGGCGGAGATAATTTGTACCCTCATGCCTATGCCCAAATGATGGACATTGATAATCTGCCCCGTAATAGAATTTACAAATACTGTATTGCTATCAAAAACGAAAGTCCGCGTTTGGAAATTCGCATCTCTTAAGACGATTTGATTGCTTGTAATATTTTGGATATGCCCCGTAAAATTCGTGGCGGAAGGGCCATGCAGGGTCGTAATTCCAATAACCTCTTGCGAATCAAACCACAGGCGCACTCGCGAACCCAGGGTCAGCTCGAATGGGTCAACCTGCCCATCCACCAGCAAATGCATACGGTCGGGCGTGGACGCATAGAGATTGTCCGACACAACAATGAAGCTTTGGCCGCGTGTCGAGATGAAAATATCCCTTATATATGCGTCGCGCGTAACCTGTGCGACGGCGCGGGCTTGAATTTGCGTGGCGCGCCCATATTCGGCGGAAAGCTCTAAATAGTCGCCGATGCGAAGCTGGCGCGAGTTAAGATTGCGCTGATTTCCGCGGCTTATTTGCGCCGAGCTGTCCACGGTAAAGCTATGATTATTCCCATCGGCATCCGCAATCACCAAGGACGGGAAGAGGCTATTTGTGCCAAAATTTTTCTCAACTAAAGTGCCCGAAATTTGGCGTACGCGCTCCTCAAGATTGAGCAAAAAGGCCGTGTCGCCGTGAACACGCGCAATAACCAAGTCGCCGACATTAATTGCGTTAAAATTCACATCCATTGTGCCGCTGCGCGTAATTGGCGTGGTTATCGGCACATAATAATCACGAATTTCGCTGACAATTTCGCCGCGCGGGTTAATTGTCCGCGTTTCGATTCCAATTGTGCGATTTTGTGCGTTAAGGCGCGCAATTGTGCCGTCAAGCACACGCATGTCCGCAATTGGCGGAAGCGGGATAATTTCGCCGATTGGCGGCACGGGCGTTACAGGCGGCTGAACATTCGGCGAAAGCGCATTAATCGACACAATTTCGCCGCCGCTTAAAATTGCCGTAAAGGTCATGTCTGCGGCCAAATCCGCAAAAGTTGAGTTAATGCCGCCAATTGTGATTATGGCGGTTTGGGATATGGGGAAAATGCGGTTTTCGGTGGCGGTTGTTGCCAAAATTGAGCGGAAAGACGGGAAGGTGTTGGCGATAGTTCCGCTGATGGATTCGACGGCGGGCGGCGTGTTAGACCCGCTTTGGCCGCCTAAAAGCGGCGAATCGACTTCCCTAAGGGTGGATTCGACCAAAAGCGCCATTGCCGCCCTGGTTACGGGCTGGCGCGGGCTGACATTGCCCTCCGAGCCAATCATAATGCCCAAATAGCGTAGATAGTACACATGTGGGCGCGCGGCGGGCGAAATCAAATGGTCGTCGTTAAAAAGCGGCACGCCAAAGGTGCTGAGAGCTTGGTTCACGCGTTCCATAAAGCGCACCAAGAATACGGCGGTTTCCTCGCGCGTGAGAATTCGACGCGATTCGATATTATTCTGCACGATGATGAAATTGCTTAAGTCTGCGGGAACAAGCACCCCCGTGTAAAGCAAAAACGCAATTTCCCTGTTAAAATTCGCATTCCACAACAGGAAATTGCCGCTAAAGCCCTCAATCAGCGCGCGACGCTGCTCAAAAACGGCGTCATAATATGTACGTTGGGCGGGGGTTTGTGTTGCGGGATTAAAGCCCGACATGCGCGCAAAAATGCGCACGGCCTCGAATTTGTCGATATTGCCGTTGGGGTTAAAATTCCCCGACAAATCGCCCGACATTATGCCGAGGTCGCCAATCAGCGCAATTGCGTCTGCCGCCCAATGATTGGCCCCAACATCCCTAAAATTCGCCCCAAAGCCCGATGCATACGCCGTCATCGGCATAGCCGCCAGCATCGCTATCAAGCCAAAAAGCACGATTTTTCTTGCAAAATTTTTCATTTTTCTGCCTCCTTCTGGATTATCTATTAGACTTCTTGCATAACTTGCTTTCGTCATATTTTCGAGCGTTTTTCCGTCAGGTGCCGTCGGGGAAAATCGCCGCGTGCCCAAAGGCACGCAGGATTTTTCACGGCGGCGCATGGCGGGAAATAAGCCGAAAAGATGGCGGAATGAAGTTATGCAAGAGGTCTACTGTGATTTGGTTAGAAATATCTCTGTAAAATCGGGATATTTGGCCTTTATGACCGCCATGGCTCGCTCGGCCGACTCCCTTCGCTCAAAAATTCCAAAAACCGTCGGGCCGGAACCCGTCATGGCTGCGCCCAATGCCCCCAGGGCCATAATTTCTTCCTTAATGGCGTAAATTATCGGATTTTGCGCGGCGGTTACGCTTTCCAGCACATTCACCATATTTGCGGCAAGGCCGCTTAAATCCTTATTTTCCAGGAAATACACCAGCTTTTCAATATCGGGTCGCGCCTTCACCTTCGCCGGGTCAAAATCCCGAAAAACTTCCTCGGTGGAAACTATCACAGGCGGCTTAACCAGCAAAATATGGCAAAACGGCAATTTGCGCAGGGGCGTAAGTTTTTCGCCAATTCCCGTGGCAAGTGCCGCGCCGCCCTTGACGCAAAACGGCACATCAGCCCCGAATTTTGCCCCCAATTCCGCCAAATCAGCGTCGGTCAGCGGCAGTTTAAAGAGATTTCGCACCCCTTTGAGGGCCGCGGCGCAATTTGCGCTTCCGCCGCCCAAGCCCGCCGACACGGGAATATTCTTCGTTAAATTCACGAAAATGCCCGTTTCAACGGCAAAACGCGCCTTTAGATATTCGGCGGCTCTATAGGCCAAATTTTTGTCGTCCGTCGGCAGCCAGACAATATTCGACACAACTTTAAGATAGTCGGGCTTGTACACTTTTTTGATAAATAAATTATCAAAAAGTGCCGTAGAGTGCATAATTGTCGCCACTTCGTGATAGCCGTCGTCCCTCTTGTTTTTTATGTCCAAGGCCAAATTTATCTTCGCCGCAGCCTTAATGTTAATTTCTTCCATTGCCCACCTCTCTGTGGATAAACCTGTTGATAAGCCTGTGGAAATACTGTGGATAACTTGTGAATAACATTATACCATATTTCCGGAAATTTTCAAATTACATTTATATTACAAATTTTAGACTTTTATGTTATAATGTGGTATAGACTTTTTTGGAGGTGCAGAAATGGCAAAATTAGGATTTATCGGGGCGGGGAATATGGCCGCCGCTATTGTCGGGGGAATCGTTAAAAATGGGGCTTTTGCGGCGGCGGAGATTGCGATTTCCGATGTTGATGTGAATCGTTGTGAGGAAATTCGTGGGGAATATGGCGTAAATATTTCTGCGGAAAATATTTGCATAGCTAGAAATTCCGAAATAATTCTGCTTTGCGTTAAGCCGAATATTCTAAACGAGGTCATTGCGGAAATTCGCCCGCATATTAAGGAAGAACAGCTAATCATCAGCATTGCGGCGGGTTGGACTTTGGCGCAACTTCAGGGAGCGTTTGGCGGCAAGGCGCGGATTGTCCGGGTTATGCCCAACACCCCCGCGCTTGTAAATGCCGCAATGACAGCGATTTGCGCCGCCGAGGATGTTTCCGAAGCGGATATTCGGGCCGTTGCCGAAATTTTTGGCGCAATCGGCCGCACCCAAATCCTGCCCGAACGCCTTTTTGACGCATTTATCGGCGTTGCGGGCTCATCCCCCGCCTATGCCTTTATTTTTATTGACGCGCTGGCCGACGCGGGCGTGAAATATGGCCTAAAC
>JAITMQ010000106.1 GCA_031277225.1 Clostridiales bacterium
ATGCCAATATTTAACGAAGCCAATGTCTTTAAGTTCGTTTACAAAAGGCAACACAACCTCGTTTAGGGCGCAAAAAAGCCCGTCAAATTCCTCGTCCGTAAAGCTATAAGGCGAACGGCCTATTCCTTCGCGAATTTCATCATGCGCGCTAAGCATTTCCGCCAAATCCCGCCCTTCATGCCCATCTAAAGCCGACACAAGCAAAGCAAAAACCGGCCACAGCATTGTAGAGCCACGGCGCGCCGCCAAGGCCTTAACGCCAGCCTTGACCCCTTCGCTTAAAAGCGGGTAAAACCGCTCGTATTCCTCGCGGTGATAGTCCAAATAAAATTCATCCCGCGTAACCACATTCAAAAAACATAATGAATCAAAATTCAAATTGCCTGCTGTTGCAATCTTCATAATTCCCCCAATTCGTGTGTTTTCGTGCATTTCGTGGTTCAATCTTTTAAACCACAAAAAACACGAAAAGCACGAAAACGTCATTCCCGCGAAAGCGGGAATCCCCTACCTTCGCGGCGGGGGATTCCGCGTCAAGCGCGCAATGGCGGGATAGTAGCCAACGCAACGCCCCATTAATTTATCCGCCTATGCGCAATCCTGTAAACCTTCTCATCCGCACGAGCCGCCACCACGATAATCTTCATAATATTTCCAACGCGGATAACCTTGTAAACAACCCGAATTCCGAGTTTATGAAGTTTAATCGAACAAAGTCCCGTTAAATTCATCCCGTATTTATGACCGAGCGGATTCCCATAGCCCCCTTCATTTTTAGGCAAAGGATTGCGAGAAATCCTTTTAATTGCACTATAAACCGGCTTCCGCTGAGAACTATTAAGGGCATCCATATCTTTTTGGGCTCTAGGGTCAAATTCAATTTGGTAATTGCTCATGAAAAATCCACCCCGTATTCCATCGGGATGTCCTCAAGCTCTTCCTCGTTGATATTGTGCCTGGCAAGCACTTCACTAAAAGACATGATTTTCCCCTCGGAAGGGGTGCGCAATCTTTCCGCAACCAATTCATATAGATAACGCTCGGCAAGTTCTTCATGGGAATTTACTGCGGCTTCCATTACAGCTTCCATAAAACCTCCTATTTCACCAAAGCAAGCGTCTCCCGGGCGATTGTCAGCTCCTCATTGGTGGGAATTACCAGCGCGCGCACGCGCGCGCCCTCCGCCGAAGCGTCAATTTCCACGCCCCGCTTGGCATTTTTTTCCTCATCCAATGAAACGCCCAAAAACCCAAGATATTCGCAAATTTCACGGCGCACCATCGAGCCGTTTTCGCCAACGCCGGCCGTGAAAATTATGCCATCCACGCCATTCATGGCCGCCGCATAGGCCCCGATATATTTCGCAACCCGATAACAATACATTTTTATGGCCAAATCCGCCATTTCATTGCCTTCATTGCGGGCCGCCTCCAAATCCCTAAAATCGCTGGAAAGCCCCGAAATTCCAAGCACGCCCGAGGTTTTGTTCAAAAGCCCTTCCATTCCGCCGGGACTAAGGCGTTCTTTTTCCATAATAAAAGTAACCGCCGCAGGGTCCATATCCCCCGCCCTTGTGCCCATAATCAGGCCCTCAAGCGGCGTCAGCCCCATGGACGTGTCCACGGAAAGCCCCTTATCAATGGCGCAGACGCTGGCTCCATTGCCCAAATGGCATGAAATCAGCTTAAGCTCGTCAAGCGGCCTGCCCAAAAGTGCCGCCGCCCTTGCCGCCACATATTTGTGGCTTGTGCCATGAAAGCCATATCGCCTAATTTTGTATTTTTCGTATAGGCCATAGGGAAGGGCGTACATAAAGGCTTTGTCGGGCATGGTTTGGTGAAAGGCCGTGTCAAAAACTGCCACCTGCTTTACATCCAAAATACGCTCACATGCCTCAATTCCAACCAAATTGGCGGGATTGTGCAGCGGAGCTAATGTTGAACATTCGGCGATGGCCTTCTTGACTTCGCCATCGATAATCACGGCTTCGGAGAAATTTTCGCCGCCATGCACAACGCGATGCCCCGCCGCAGAAATTTCTTTAACGTCCGAAATTACGCCATATTCGGGGCTTATAAGCGCGTCAATTGCAAGCTGTACAGCCACTTGATGATTGGGAATGTCCTCATTCATTTCAACCTTACCCGCGTCGGTTTCATGCACAAGGCGGGAATTTTCAATGCCGATACGCTCGACTAAACCGCGAGCTAAGGCCGCCTCCGTTTCCATATCCACTAATTGGTATTTTAACGAAGACGAGCCGCAATTCAAAACCAAAATTTTCATTTAAGTCTCCTTCTTAGGTAAATAAAACCTTCTCCAAATCCATTAAAAGCAGGATTCCGTCTTCTTTGCGCCCGATATTCTTTACGAATTGATTAGAATAGCTTAATTTGGCATTGGGCGGCGGCGAAATCGCATCTTCTTCAAGGGTGTAAACCCCGATAATTTGGTCAACAATCAGCCCCAAGATATACTCTTGATACAGCACAACGACTATACAGGTTTGGTCGTCATATTCCACCAAGGGCTTCATAAATCGTGTGCGCATGTCAATTACGGGGATAATATCCCCTCTAAGATTGATTATGCCCTTGATATAACGCTCGGTTTGCGGCACAATCGTAATGGGCACAACCCCGATAATTTCCTTAATACTGCTGACTTCCACGGCATATTGCTCGTCTTCAATAACAAAGGCCAAATACAAATTCTTGGTAATATCCGCCGCACGTCTTTCCATCATATCATGGTCCATTAAAGCCATAATTTACCCTCCTATCGGTCAAAGAAACCGGCGACGTCGACGATAAGGCTGATTTCGCCATTACCTAAGAGCGTACAGCCCGATATGCCGCGGATTTTCTTAATATATTTCGGTATAGATTTTACAACAACTTGTTGCTCGCCAATAAGGTCATCCACGAACAGACATACGGCATCTTCGCCATTTTCGATAATCATCATAATGCCTTCGTGCGTTTCCCTGGCAGCACCCTCAAGCGCAAAGAACTCGTGCAGGCGCACAACATTGTAATGGTCTCCCCTTACGGTAATCATTTCGTTGCCATTGGGATCCATGAACAAATGTTCGGGATTTGGCCTAAAGGAATCTCTTATAGACACAATCGGCACGGTATATTTCGCGCCCGAAACATTGATAATCATGCCCTCGATTATGGCAAGAGTAAGCGGGATTTTCATTGTGAAAATCGAGCCCACGCCGGGAACGGAATCCACCATAACCGTGCCTCCGACAAATTCCAAATTCTTGTTAACAACGTCCATTCCAACGCCGCGGCCGGAATAACTCGTAACCACTTCATTTGTGGAAAAGCCCGGCATAAAGATGAATTGGAAAATTTCTCTGTCGGTATATTCGTCTTCGGGCTTTCTTAAAAGTCCGTTTGCACGGGCTTTTTCCATGATGCGCTCTTTATTAAGGCCCGCTCCGTCGTCTTCAATAATAATCCAAACTTCGCTTCCGGCATTGCGCGCCTCAAGCACAATGCGCCCTCTTTCCGACTTGCCCGCAGCCGCGCGCACTTCGGGCTTTTCAATGCCATGGTCAAGCGAGTTGCGCACAATATGCATAATCGGGTCGCCGATATGTTCGATAATATTCTTGTCCACTTCTGTGTTTTCGCCGATAATTTCAAGCACGGCCTCTTTATTCAATGCCTTGCACATATCCCGCACAATGCGGTTCATTTTCAAGAATGTGCCCGACAAAGAAACCAGACGCATTGTCATAACCGTTTCTTGAACATCTTTGATAATCTTCTTAAGCTGGCGAACCTCTCTGTGGAAATTTTCCAGCGTAAGCCCCTCAAGCTCTGGATTTTGCGTAACCATTGCCTCAACAATAACCAGCTCGCCCATAAGCTTTAACAATTGGTCTAATTTTGAAACGCTTACAGAAATTACCGCTTGGCTTGTTGTTCTCTTCATTGTCCCGGCGGCTTCGGCAGAAGCGGCGGGCGCGTCGGCTTTTTCGGCGGCGGGCGCAGGCGGCGCGTCGGCAATAGCGACGGGGGAAGAGGCAACCACGGTTTGTTCGACTTCAATTGGCCTTACTTCTTCTTGCATAATGACATCTTTATCCATATCCGCATATTTCTCCTTTACTAAGAGTTCTTTTAAGTAGATGGTTTGCGAAAGCAGGTCATAAACTTCGTCATAATCTCTTGCGGTGACCAAATCTATGTGAAGACCCTCACTTTGGATTATATCAATCGACGCCTCCTCCAGCAAATTTGAAGGATGGTAAAGAATATAATCCGCATGGGGTTTTAAATTGTGAATGACGCTGTAAGAGCGCACATTTTCCATTTGCGAGCCTTCGTCGAATTTCAACATGATGTCAAAGCTGTTAAGTCTGTCCATTTCCGCGCTTTCTTTTGTGTATTCTTCCAAAAAGATGTCCCTAATATAAATGGACCTGTTCAAAATGTCGAAAATGCGGCTGTATTCCAAGTCGGATGTAAAGGTGATTACAAAGCCGCTTTTGCGGATTGCGGTGATGGCATCGTCGGATGTTAAATCCTCCGGGTCGCAAACAATACCTAAAGTAAAGGGTTTTAAGTTGTTATAAACCGTAAACGCCCGCACATTTTCCATCTGCGCTTCTTCGTCAAAACGAATTTTCGCCTTAAAGCGATAGGAGCCAAAGGGCGTTGTTCGGTCTTCGTCATCAACCTGCAAGGCCTGCGAACCTTGGCTTAAAATCAATTGTTCCTCTTTTGCCGCCATAGATGCGCCCACGCCGCTGCCTTCGTCTTTTAAATCCGCCAAAAATTTGGTAATAACGTCAACAATTGGCTGCGGATTACCATCCACGGGCACGCCTTCTTCAATTTTGATTAACTCTTCTTTTACAAAGTCCATACAGGCCAAAACATGGTCTGTAAGCTCGGAATAATCGACACTTGTCGGTTTTTCCTCTCTAAGGTAAAAGAACAAGTCTTCGGCATAGTGGGTGGCTGTGGCTATGGTGTCAAAGAGCATCATGGCCGCCGACCCCTTTATTGTATGCATAATGCGGAAGACCTCATTGATAATGTCTTCAGAAAAGCCCGATTCACTC
The DNA here is from genome assembly GCA_031277225.1 of Clostridiales bacterium. Taxonomy (GTDB): domain Bacteria; phylum Bacillota; class Clostridia; order Lachnospirales; family WRAX01; genus JAITMQ01. The sequence goes on from JAITMQ010000106.1 coordinate 5,087, forward strand.
TCAATGATGGTCTGCTCCAATTGGTCGACCAGTTGGTTCATCTCAAAAGAGAACATCTCCAACATGGATTCTCTGTCAAAATCAGCCATAAAATAACCTCCAATGCTTTTTCTAATTTCTGATTTCTAATTTTTTTCTATTTTTTATAAACCGCCGGACGCACATAATCCAGACCTACGTTCATATTGGACAGGGATTCGGAATGGCCTATAAAAAGGTAACCACCCTTTGCCAGCGCCTTTTGGAAGCGCCGGGCCATGGCCTCTCTCGTTGCCCCGTCAAAATATATCATTACATTTCGGCAAAAAATCACTTGGAAGGGCTTTTTAAAAGGCATATTCTCTTCCATTAGATTATATTTGCGAAATGTGATATTTTTCTTAACAGCGTCGTTTACAATCATATTTGCGGCGTCATAATTGCGGAAATATCGCCTTAGCCAGTCTTCGGGCATGGTTGACAGGCTTTCTTTGGAATAAACCCCCTGATATGCCTGCGCCAGAACCTTTTCGGAAATATCCGTGGCTAAAATTTCTAAATTCCACCCCTGCTTGTTTTCAAAATAATCCTGCGCAAGCATTTGCAGGGTATAGGCCTCCTCGCCGGAGCTACAGCCCGCACACCATAGGCGCAAATCCCGCTCACCGCCGAATTCGCGCTCAATCCACGGAAAAACCTTGGATTTTAAAAGCTCAAAATGTTCCGGCTCGCGCATAAAAAATGTGTGATTAGTGGTTAGGCGGTTTGCCAAAAGCACCCTTGCATCGCCGGATTTATCGTTTCGGACATATTCCATAAAGTCGACAAAATCGTTGAAACCTTTGTCCCTTAAAATTGGCCGCAAGCGAGAATAAACCAATGTGCGCTTTTCCTCACCCATGGCAATGCCGAAATTCCGCTTTACATATTCTCGAATTTCCTGAAATTCCCTGTCTTTTAGCTCAATCGCTAAAACCCCCTCGCAGCGGATTACACCTGTACCAATCTATAATACACCATTTTTTAACCCGTGTCAAGATTTATGTAAATTTTAATGAAAATTATTGTCAAAGCTTGCAAATGGCTAAATTATGCGGTATAATGGAGTTATGAATAAGACTTGCGGCATAATTGCCGAATATAATCCTTTCCATAATGGGCATAAATTTCATTTAGAGGCGGCAAAACGCGAATCTTCGGCTGAAAATATTGTTGTGGTGATGAGCGGAAATTTTGTCCAGCGCGGCGAGCCTGCCATAATTTGTAAATTTGTGCGCGCGCGCGCGGCCCTTTTGGGCGGCGCGGATATTGTGCTGGAATTGCCCATAAATTTTGCGACGGCCTCGGCGGAGGGTTTTGCGCGGGGTGCTGTTTATATTCTCGAAAAATCGGGCATTATCGATGCCCTGGCTTTTGGTTGCGAAAATAATGACTTGGGAATTTTGTCGGAAATTGCGAATTTTCTTGTGAACGAAACCGAAGATTTTAAGGCCGCGCTGCGGGCGAACCTAAGGCAGGGCAAGAGTTTTCCGGTAGCCCGCGCCGCTGCTTTGGAGCAATTTTCGCAGGAAGTTTTGGTTGCGCCGAATAATATTTTGGCGATTGAGTATTTGAAAGCCTTGCGCAAATTTAATTCGGCGATTGTGCCCTTTGGCGTGGCGCGCAAGGGGGTCGGCCATCACGGCAAGGAGCTGGTGGGTTCGTTTGCCTCGGCCTCTGCGTTGCGGCGGGAAATTCTGGCGGGGAATGTCGACAGTTTGGCGGCATTTATGCCTGAT
>JAITMQ010000002.1 GCA_031277225.1 Clostridiales bacterium
CGGAACAGTAACCCCTGCGGCTGCAGCTGTAAATAATATTGGATTGACAGTTACATTTGAGCATCCAACAGCTACCGGAGTAACAGCAACACGTACATTCCTTGTTAATGTTCCTGCCGCGGATATCCCAAGCAACGCAGCCGAGATTGTTACTTTGAATTGGGTTATTGGCGCGGTTACGGGCGAAAATCCTGTTAATACTATTAGCTTAGCCAACTTGGAGGGTGCAGGAACTGCACAAGCACCATATCTCGTGCCTGTTGTGCTTCCTCTCGGAACGTCTGAAACAGCGGCTGTTGTTCTTCGCGGAACAGTTTCTGCCGAAGCTTCCGCCGCTCCTAATGTTGTCCATGCTGACGGTCATATTGTAAACTTAGTCGCCGGAGAAGGTTCTGTTGACATTACAGTAACCGCAGAAGACGGCACAACAACCGCAGTCTACCGCGTAAGCTTTACAATTTCAACAGTGCCACAATTCCTTGTAACCTTTAACCCGCATGACGGCGTATTTACTGTCCCCAGCGAGGCTACAAGATTAGTTAACGAAAATGCCGAAGTCGGAACTCTGCCTGTTGTAACAAGAGCCGGCCATAGATTCCTTGGTTGGTTTACAGCGGACACAGCCGGCACAGAGGTTACCCCCACTACAACTATCACAGCAGTCGTAACCTTCCACGCACAATGGATTCAACAGCATGTTGTAACCTTCAACCCTTCAGGCGGCGCTTTGGCTAACCCCGAAGAAGCAACCAGAAATGTTGACCATAATGTGGCAGTTGGAGCTTTGCCTACTGTTACAAGAACGGGTTACAACTTTGACGGCTGGTTTACTCTGGCGGAAGGTGGCGTTGCAGTTACTGCCGCTACAGTCATCACAGCACCCATAGCCTTCTTTGCACAATGGACGGCACAAAGGCCTGTCAATGTAACCGTTAGTGGTGTTGTAACCGTTCCCGGTGATATTGCTACAACCATTACCTTTACGTATGGTTCAACAGTTGTTGGCCCTGTGAATGTTGCGGCATCAACCGGAGCATTTACCGCCACAATCCCTGTTGGCCCTGCCGAAAGAACTTGGGCAGTTACAACATCATTTGATGCGGGAGTCAACTATCACGCCAGCATCGCGCCAAACACCCTTGTTGTAGACGCAGTCAACATCACCGATGCAAACTTCACAATCACATCAGTCGGCTTGCCAAGCGAAAATGACGTTCTCGGCGGCATTGGAGACGACGCGGATCTTGGCGTATCCAGCGAAGGCGACAACCACTTCTTTGTCGGTGATGACCTTGTAGCAGGCGACGCGCCAACAGTTGCGGATTTAGTCTATACCCTCACGCAAGACCCAACAGGCGCAGAGCTTAACGAAGGCCTTATCACAATCACAGACCATAACGATGCTCCTGTTGCTCTTGACGCAGGTTATACCCTCGGAACGGGTTGGACAGTAACAATCCAAACCTCAGACGGGCCGCTTGAGATTGTTGTTGTTGTTGAGAATGATATAGATGGCGATGGCGAGCTTGACAACGCTGATCTTCTTAGATTGGTTCAATATCTTGTGCGTCCAGTGGGATTTGATTTAAGCCCGGCTCAAGAGCAGGTAGTTAGTCTTGCTGCACCCGGTGGTACGGCGCTGAATGCCCTTATAAACTTGCTTTATATTTACGAAGATTCCTATGCTTAATTAACCAGCAATTTATTATGAATGGAGGTCTTACTTGTGCGAAAAACTAAAATTGCACTTGGATTTATCTTAGTAATATTGCTGGCAGGTATTTTCACTATCAATGTTTTTGCCGACGGGACACTACAGGTAACTGTAGTGTCCCCGGAGGCAACAATTGGCGTTGGAGATGAAATAACTATAACGGTGGGAATACGGAATAATCCGGGTGTATCCAGATTTACTTTGGCGGTGGATTTTGACTATGAAGCACTTGAATTTGTTGATGGCCAGCTAATTGCAACCGGAGAACTTGGGCAAGGTTTTCACACACCCAACCCAGCTAATCCCGGTTCCGGTGTTGTTGTAATTGTATTTGCAAGGGGCCAAGGAGACACCGTCTCAACCGGTGATATAGCAACACTTACTTTTAGAGCGATTGGTGAATACGATGAAACAACGCCACCCATTACAATACGCATGACCGATCCAATCCGCCCTAATTCTTCGGCTCATAATGATGCAAATGTCCCCATTATCATAGCTCCGGATGAAGATAACTTTGTAATTGAGGGAGAACCTCCCCCAACAGTAGCCATAACCCCCGCAACAGGACGAGCACATGTAACAAATGCTGTGCCTCTGCCTGTCAATGTAACCATAGCAAACAGCCCGACACTTGGTGGATTTAATTTATCCATACGTTTTGACGGGACAAGGTTACAACTTCCTCCGGATGCGGACATTAGAGCAGCTATTACTAATGTATTGGGGGGTCTTAGCATAACGGGTGAGCCGCATGTTGTCAATCGTAACCTGAATAATGCAACTCTTAACATAGTTGCGATAGGAAATGCAAATGCAGTTACGGCTACTACAACCCTATTCACAATTCCTTTTGAGATTAGGCCAAATGCACTGGCAGGGAATTTTGACGTAACGCCGGATGGAGAATTAGGTACACCTGCTCCCAATTCAGTGCCAGTTCTCGGAACGGTGTTTACACCGGGCGGAGTAACCGTACAAGCGGCTGAAATACCCACGGGGCCAACAGTAGCCATAACCCCCACAACAGGACGAGCACATGTAACAAATGCTGTGCCTCTGCCTGTCAATGTAACCATAGCAAACAGCCCGACACTTGGTGGATTTAGTTTATCCATACCTTTTGACGGGACAAGGTTACAACTTCCTCCGGATGCGGACATTAGAGCAGCTATTACTAATGTATTGGGGGGTCTTATCATAACGGGCGAGCCGCATGTTGTCAATCGTAACCTGTCTAGTGCAACTCTTAACATAGTTGCGATAGGAAATGCAAACGCAGTTACGGCTGCTACAACCCTATTCACAATTCCTTTTGAGATTAGGCCAAATGCACCGGCAGGGAATTTTGACGTAACGCCGGATGGAGAATTAGGTACACCTGCTCCCAATTCAGTACCAATTCTCGGAACGGTGTTTACACCGGGCGGAGTAACCGTACAAGAGGCTGAAATACCCACGGGGCCAACAGTAGCCATAACCCCCACATCGGGTCAAGGCCATGCAACGAATGCTGTATCTCTGCCTGTTAATGTAACCATAGCAAACAGCCCGGCACTTGGTGGATTTAATTTATCCATACGTTTTGACGGGACAAGGTTACAACTTCCTCCGAATGAGGACATTAGTGCAGCTATTACTAATGTATTGGGGGGTCTTAGCATAATGGGCGTTCCGTATGTTGTCGATCGTAACCTGTCTAGTGCAACTCTTAACATAGTTGCGATAGGAAATGCAAACGCAGTTACGGCTGCTACAACCCTATTCACAATTCCTTTTGAGATTAGGCCAAATGCACTGGCAGGGAATTTTGACGTAACGCCGGATGGAGAATTAGGTACACCTGCTCCCGATTCAGTGCCAGTTCTCGGAACGGTGTTTACTCCGGGCGGAATCACCATAACCAGACCCGGCGTAACCCCCGGCGGGCCCTTCACCATCACATTCAACGCCAATGGCGGGCGATTTGCGGATGGCGCAACCACAGCCACCAGAACAACCAATGTTGGCGGCACTTTGGCGGAATTCCCCGCCAGCCCAACGCGTCCGGGTCATATTTTCTCGGGATGGTTTACGGCTGTTACGGGTGGTGTGCAACGTTCGCCCGGCTTTACCTTTAGTGGCCACACGCCTCTTTGGGCAAGATGGACTCCTGTTGGCGGTGCCGTTGCTCCGCCGCTTACTCCGGGGCATTTGCCGCAATTGCCGACATTGGCGCGGCCGGGTGGTGTTGCCTTGGCCAATGGCATCTTGACCTGGGATGATGTTGCAAATGCCATCGGATTTAGGATTTATGTTGATGGCGTGGCCCGTACGGGAATTATTACCGAGCGTTCGTTTGACCTTAGAACACTTGGTCTTGACCCCGGAACTTATTTGGTTCAAGTAAGGGCGATTGGTCAGGGCGGGCGACATAATCCTTCGCTTCCTACTGCCGCATTTAGCATTGATGTTGCGGCGGACGGCACAATTACGCCTACTGTGCTTGAACCCGTGGTTATGATTCCTGCAAGCCATCTGTTTGGGGATGTGCCTGTCGGTGCTTGGTATCATGGCTATGTTACTACTGTTGCGCATCATGGGCTGTTCCAGGGGATGGCTCCCGGCGTATTCGAGCCCTATACAGGAATGACGCGCGCAATGTTTGCGCGGGTTTTGGCGAATATGATGGGTGTTGACTTGACGGCTTATGGCGCAGGAGCGGCCACATTTGGCGACGTTGCGCCGACCGAGTGGTACTTTGCCTCCGTGCAATGGGCCGCTAGTGTTGGTTTGGTTCAGGGCGTTGGCGAAGGCAATTTCGCGCCGACGGACAATGTAACCCGCGAACAAATGGCGGTTATGCTTCAAAGATTTGCAAATCAAACGGGAACTGTTCTGCCTACGGGAGAGGCGCTGCCCTTTGTGGACCAGCATCTAATCTCTTATTGGGCGGTTGATGCCGTTAGAGATATTCAAGCGGCCGGCATTGTTGTCGGGCGTGTTGACGGCAGTTTTGACCCCGGGGCCTTTGCAAACAGAGCGGAAGTTGCGACGATTTTCGCAAGATTCCTTGTGATTTTCCAGTAATAGACGTTAGAGTTTAAGATAATGAAATATAAAACCGGCCAAGGTTTCGCCTTGGCCGGTTTTTTGTGCATTTCATAGTCTTTTTTCGTCTTGTAGCGTTGCAACGATAATTGTACCGCATTTGCCTTTTATGGCTTCGGCGGCGCGGGTTAGGGAGCTTATTATGGCCTTTTTGGCGAGGCCGCGGCTTGCGAAGGCCATGGCGGCCTCGACTTTGGGCAGCATAGAACCGGGGGCGAAATGGCCTTCGGCTATGTATTGTTTGGCTTCGGCCACGGTCATTTGGGCTAAAGGCATTTCATTTGGTTTGTTAAAATTAATTTTGACGCGGTCAACGGCCGTTAAAATGAATAGAAAGTCGGCGGAGATTATTTCGGCGAGTTTTGCGGCGGCGAAATCTTTGTCAATGACGGCATCCACGCCGATAAGCGCGCCCGCCTCGTCCAAAACGGGCATACCGCCGCCGCCGCAGGCAATCACAATTGCGCCGCCGTCTGCAAGCAGCTTAATTGCGCGGCTTTCAACAATGCCGACGGGCTTTGGCGAAGGCACAACAAGCCGCCATCCGCGCCCCGCATCTTCTGCATATTTCGCGCCCGTTTCGGCCATAAGCCCGGCGGCCTCGGCCTCGCTATAATAATTTCCTATGGGTTTTGTGGGATTTTCAAATGCAGGGTCGTCTTTAGAAACAATAACCTGCGTCAGCACACAGGCCACATCCTTTTGAATTTTGCGGCGTTTAAGCTCATTGCCAATGCTTTGCGACAGATGATAGCCTATATAGCCCTGGCTCATGGCCGTACATTCGGGCATGGGCATGATGAAATCGCCCGCGTCCATAAGTTTTTTGATTATGCCCACCTGTGGGCCATTTCCATGGACAATTACGACATTATGTCCTTGCTCAACCAAATCCGCAATGGATTTTGCGGCGATTGAGGCGTTTTCGCGCTGTTCGCCGACATTATTGCCCAGGGCATTGCCGCCCAAAGCTACTACGATTGTTGACATTTTTATCCTCCTAATAGCGTAATGCCGTAATTTTACCATAATAAGCAAATCCCGTCAAGCCACGGATTTTTTATTCACTAGGAAAAGCCATATTTCATAGATTGTAGTAAAAAGTAAGGATGTGCAAAAAATGGACAATTTCTTCACTTATACCGTTGTCGCAGGCGACAATCTTTGGACGATTGGACAAAGATTCGGAACGACTATGGAAGCGATTATGGCCTTAAATGGCCTGACAAGCACATTAATCCATCCCGGACAGGTGCTGCGAATTCCAAGCGAAGCCCCGGCAGGCGAATTTTTTTACTACACCATAGTTCCGGGCGACAATCTTTGGACGCTTGGGCAGCGATTCGGAACGACAATGGACGCAATTATGCGGCTAAACGGCTTGACGAGCACTCTAATCCATCCCGGACAGGTAATTAAAATTCCGGGCGAAACACCGCCTACAGACGGCCATTTTAACTATACCGTCGTTGCGGGCGACAATTTATGGACAATCGGGCAGCGATTCGGCACGACAATGGAAGCGATTATGGAGCTTAACGGCCTTACAAGCACATTAATCCATCCGGGGCAGGTGCTTAAAATCCCCGGCAGGGACATAACGCCACCGCCGCCACCCCCTCCCCCACCGCCGCCGCCCGTCAGAAGAACGATTGTAATTGACGCAGGCCATGGCGGAACAGACCCCGGCGCTGTCGTTGGTTCGCGCAGGGAGGCGGACGACAATTTGCGGCTTGCGCTGGCTGTGCAGAGGCTGCTGGAGGGGCAGGGGCAGAATATTATCATGACAAGAAGCACGGATGTTTTTATTCCCCTGCTTGAGCGAAGCAATATTTCCAATAGAAATAATGCGGATATGTTTGTGTCGATTCATAGAAATGCCGCAACAAATGCCGCCGCAAACGGCGTTGAGAATTATATTTTCACAAATACGCCGCAGAGGACGGTGCAAAATGCGTTTAATGTGCTGGATGAGCTGGTTGATGCGGGCGTGCAACGCAATCACGGCGTGTTGCGGGCAAATTTCTCGGTGCTGCGGCATACGGTTGCTCCGGCCATGTTGCTGGAGGTTGGTTTTATGACGAATGCGCGGGATAATCAGCTTTTTGACCAAAATTTCAATGCCTATGCCGCCGCAATTGCGCGCGGGATAATGGATTCATTGGTTGAAACGCCGCCCGTGGGCTATTTCTTCTACGATGTCGCGCCCGGTGAAACTTTGGGCATAATTGCGCAAAGATTCGGCACAACGCCGGATGCCGTTATGCAGCTGAACAAACTTCCCAATACAAGCATAAGAGCAGGGCAGGTGCTGAGAATTCCAACGGTCGGCACAACGACGCAAAATATCGGCGGCGCGCCCGAATCCTCATGGCCCGCGCGCGGCTTGCTGGCATTAGGAATGTTGGGTAAATTGCGTCTATAATCTAAGAACCCCCAATTCCAAAACCCGTGCGCAATCCGCACGGGTTTTATGGCGTGCAGGTTAAGACCCTGCGGGGGATGTGATATATCCCGGAATTGCGTTAATATAGGCTTGAATAGGCGTGTTTTCTGCGCCTATTATTGTTATGCTGCATTTGTCAATGGGAATCAAAATCTTTTGCGCGGGGCTTGACGCAACGGCCTCGGCCATTTTCGGGCTCACTTCGCCATGCATGGAATTTGCGGCGATAATGCCTATAACGCCAACAATATAATCCGCGCGCGCGGCATTAAAAACCACGGCATTTTCGCCCGTGGCGGCGGTAGAAGCACCCGCCTTGAGCATGGCGTGCGTGGCCGCCGAATTCGTGCCAACCGCCATAATCTCGACCCCTTCAAGCCCAACAAGCCCCTCAATAACAGCCCGACCAATCCCCCCGCCCATGCCATCAATCACCAAAACTTTCATAATATCCTCCCGACCGTCTTCCGAGCATGACCCGAAATCCCCTCATTTGCACCTATTATACGCCACACAGCCCCTCTTGTCAACCGTTTGTGCGGGAATTAGGCGCGCGCAGTAAAACTTTTTTAAAAAATTTCTGTTTTGGGGTTAAGTATTTTTTGGATATGACGATATATAATTTGAGAGGGAAAAACAAAAACACAAGGAGGATACGATTATGGCCCAAAATATGTTTATTGCTACTAATATAATGTCAATAAATGCCCATAGGAATTTGACGCAGGTGGGCAATGCGCAAAATTCGGCTTCTAAGCGTTTGGCGTCGGGGCTTCGCATTAATTCCGCGGCGGACGACGCGGCGGGCCTGGCCATCAGCGAGGGTATGCGCGCCCAAATTCGCGGCAAAATTCAAGCTAGCCGGAATTGTCAAGATGGTATAAGCTTCATCCAAACTTCCGAGGGGTATTTGCAGGCCATTACCGAGGCTGCCCAAAGAATTCGTGAACTAATTGTTCAAGGTGCTAACGATACATATAGTGTTGAAGACCGTGCAATTATCCGCGCCGAGATTGAAATGAAGCTTGAAGAAATAGTCAGAATTTGGGATTATGCTACTTTTAACAGCTTGCCGCTGTTTAACGACCACGATCCGGGTGTGCTTTCCGAGGAAGATAACTTCTTTCTGCAAGTGGGCGCAAACAGCACCGACTCCCTTCCGATAAATGTTTCTTATGAAGTTGGGATTGTTCAAGAGATGATTAACGCCCGATTGGATTCTACGAGTGAAGAAGAACTATTTGCTCTAATGCGGGACGGTGTTCCCTTTAACCAACATGCCAACATAAACGCCTTTTTATCCGAAGTAGATTTGTTATTGGATAATATTAACAGCATGAGAGCAGCCTTCGGCGCATATGAGAATCGTTTGGAATTTACTATTAATAATAACGACGTTGCGGCCGAGAATCTTTCGGCTTCCGAATCTCGGATTCGTGATGCGGACATGGCTTTGGAGATGATGCGCTTGACGAATGCAAATGTGCTGCAACAGGCCGCCACGGCAATGCTTGCACAGGCCAATCAAGCCCCGCAAAATGTGTTGCAATTGCTTCAGGTTTAATTAAGCATAAAAAATTTCTAATAAAGTCAAACCCTTAGCCGGCATCGTTTTGCCGGCTTTTATGCGCTTCTTTGTGCGAATTATATCCGGAATGTCTTCCGGTTTTATTTTGCCCAAACCCACATCTACAAGGGTTCCGGCAATTATTCTAACCATATTATATAGAAAGCCATTGCCATTTACTCGAATCTCTAACAGACCGCCATTTGCAATGATATTAAGGAAATAAATTTTACGAATAGTTGTTTTAGCAGAACCCCCCGCCGCGCAAAAGGCGGCAAAATCGTGTTCGCCCACGAAATGTTGGGCGGCTTCCTGCATGGCCGCCAAATCCAGCTTTGAGGGGATGAAGGCGGAATATGGCCAAATAAGCGGGTTGCGATGCGGCTCGTTATGGATTTTATAGCTGTAGGTCTTGGATTTTGCGTCCCAAATCGGGTGAAAATCGTCGGGAACGGCTTCGGCGGCTCTTATTGCAATGTCTTTGGGCAGGGCGGAATTTAGCACCTGCGGAAGCCTGTTAAGCGGGATTTTAAGGGCTGCCGCGGGCACAAGATGGGCGCGCTGGCCAAGGGCGTGTACGCCTGCATCGGTGCGGCTTGCGCCGGTAAGCCCGAAGGGGCAATCTAAAACGGCCGCCAAAGTAGCCTTTAGCGTACCGCAAATAGAAATGCCGTTGTCCTGCTCCTGCCAGCCGCAATAATTTGTGCCGTCATAGGCAATTGTCAGCAAAATTCCCATATGCCCTCCTTGGGCGCGCGCAGGCGCGCGCTCGTGCCCACCCGCCCACCCCACTCGCGCGCGCCTTTTCTCTAATCTTCAGCGTCCCCGTTCAGCGACTACCAAATCCCAAAGACCCCCGCCACATAATTTAGCGCGAAAATTGCGGCAATTAGCAGCAGAAGTACGCCCAGCGCGGCATAATCCCGCCCGGCCATCTTCATTTTTTTCATGCGCGTGCGCCCGACATCGCCGCGATAACAGCGCGATTCCATGGCCAGCGCCAAATCTTCCGCGCGCCTAAAGGCCGAAATAAACAGCGGCACCAAAAGCGGCACAAGCGACCGCGCCTTTTTAATCAGCCCGCCCGTGTCAAAATCCGCGCCGCGCGCCATTTGCGCCTTCATAATTTTGTCCATTTCCTCCATTAGTGTGGGGATGAAGCGCAGGGCAATGGTCATCATCATTGCGATTTCGTGCGCGGGCACGCGAATTTTCTTAAGGGGCTTAAGTGCATATTCAATTGCATCTGTAAGTTGTATTGGCGTGGTGGTCAGCGTTAAAATTGACGAGCCTATAATCAGCATAATCAGCCGCAAAGCCATACGCCCGGCGTTTAGCAGGCCCTCTTGCGTAATTCGAAAGCCGCCGAGCTGTAGGACGATTGTTTCACCGGCTGTAAAGAAAATATTCAGCACAGCTGTAAAAATAATAATAAAGAATATCGCGCGCAGACCGCGCAACAAAAATCGCGGCGGCACGGTCGAAGTTCTGACGATTAGGGCCAGGTAGATTGCGGCCGCTATATAGCCGAGAAAATTCGTGATAAAGAAGATAAAGACGATGAAAAGCAGGGTACACAAAAGTTTCATTCGCGGGTCAAGCCTGTGAATGAACGATTCGGCGGGATAATATTGTCCGATTGTTACTTTTAGCATAAAATTCTCCTAAATTAAATCGCTTCTGAAAGAATTTTGTCGATAAAATCTTTGGGCATGACTGTTCTTAAAATTTCAATTGCCTCTTTAAAATCACTTTCCCGCGTGCCCAATTTCCCCGCTTTCATAATATGAAAACCAAGGTCGCTGTATAGCCTGACGGCGACATGGCTCCATGTTTGCGTATGCAGCCAAATATCACGATTCGGCTCAAGTTCGCGAAAATTCAGCAATGCCTGCTTGGTTATCGTCTTGCCTATTCCAAGCCCTTGATATTCGGGACAAACGCTAACCCAATGCAGGGCCGCCTTATAGCCCTCTTCATCTTCGGTAAACCAAGAATTCGCCGTGGCAATGGGCAAGCCGTCCGGATTCAAGGCGAAAATCAGCCGTTTTTCCAATTTTTCCCTATGAGGGAGATACATTCCCCGAAAATATTCCAACGCCTTGTCCTCGGATTCAAATTCCAGAACCGAGGTTTCAATCCGCGCCCAATGCGCCTCATCCCCCGCTTTAAAAAAGCGAAATGAATAGCCCTCGGGCAAAATCGGCGGCGCAATCTCGCTAATTTTTTCATGCCCAATTTTCATTATAATATTTCTGTAAGCAATACTTTTATCGAGCATAATAACGCCCCCTTACTTCAATGCTCTTAGAATGGCGGCCACGGCATCTTCCACGGTGAAGATATTGTCGGGCAGCGACATTCCCTTCGCCTGCAAATCGCGCATGATATAGGCCGTTTGCGTAGAGGACAGGCCGAGGGCTTCGAGAGCCTCGATTTGCGCGAAAATTTCCGCAGGCGCGCCGCTTAAAACGATTTCGCCGTGGCTTATCACAAGGATTCGCTCGACTAAGCGCGCGATGTCCTCCATGCTGTGCGACACCAGAATCACCGTGATTTTCAGCGTTTCGTGCATCTGCTTAATTTGGTCAAGGATTTCATTGCGGCCGCGCGGGTCAAGACCTGCGGCGGGTTCGTCCAGAACAAGAATTTCGGGGCGCATGGCCAAAACGCCCGCAATTGCCACGCGGCGTTTTTGCCCGCCCGACAGCTCGAAGGGCGACTTTTCCCATAATTCGGGCGCAATGCCAACCAGGGTCAGAGCCGCCTCGACACGCTCTTTAATCTCGTCCTCCTCCAAACCCGCATTTTTCGGGCCAAAAGACACATCCTTATAGACCGTCATGTCGAAAAGCTGATGTTCGGGATATTGAAAAACAAGGCCAACCTTGGTGCGAATGGCCTTAAGCCGCGCTTTGTCGGCATTTATATCCTCGCCGTCAATGAGAATTTGCCCCGATTCGGGACGGAGCAGCACATTTAAATGCTGAACCAAAGTAGACTTACCCGAGCCGGTATGCCCGATAAGCCCAACAAAACTGCCGCTGTCAATGGTCAAATTCACCTGATTCAACGCCTTCTTCGCAAAGGCCGAACCTCTGCTGTAAGTATGGCACAAATCTTTTATTTCGATTGCCATAAAGCCTCCACTAATTGCGCGCCGGTTACGATTCCATCGGGCAGAGCGACCCCGGCCAGGCGCAGTTTGTGCGCGATTTCCGCCGCCTGCGGCACGTCCAGGCCTATGCCCTGCAGGGTGTCGATATGTGTAAAAACCTCTCCCGGCGCGCCGCTCATCACGACTTTGCCTTCGGACATGACCACAATACGGTCTGCAAGCGCGGCCTCGTCCATATAATGCGTGATTAAAATTATGGTAATATTTTCCTGCTCGTTAAGCTGTTTTGCGACCTTCATAACTTCGCGGCGGCCAATGGGGTCAAGCATGGCCGTGGCCTCGTCCAGCACGATAATATCGGGGCGCATGGCCAAAATTCCCGCAATTGCAACCCGCTGTTTTTGCCCGCCGGAAAGATGATGCGGCGGATGCCCCGCAAATTCGGACATGCCGACGGTTGCCAGGGATTCATCAACCCTGCGCCTGATTTCGGCGGGTTCAATGCCCAAATTTTCGGGCCCAAATGCCACATCTTCTTCGACAATTGTCGCAATAATTTGATTGTCGGGATTTTGGAAAACCATGCCGACGGACTGGCGAATATCCCAAATTTTTTCCTCGTCCGAAGTGGCAATTCCCTTGACCCAAACCGTGCCCGAAGTCGGCATAAGCAGGCAATTTATATGTTTTGCCAGCGTGGACTTTCCAGAGCCATTATGCCCCAAAACCGCCACAAACTCCCCCTGCTTAATGCCCATGTCCACCCCGTCAAGGGCGGGCGTTGCGGCGGGGGGAGCTTCAATTTCGACTTCGATTTCGATTTTTTCGGCCTTTTTTCCGGGCTTTTTCAAGTCTTCCGCGACAGGCGGGGCTTGATATTCAAAGACAAGCCCTTCGGCTTTTACAATATATTCCATTAGTCAATAACCTCAAAATAAAGACTTAAAGTTTCGTTTGCGCCCGTGATGGTGATTGGCCAAAAACCGGGCGTTGTCGTTGGGCCAATGCGCCAAGTCCAGCTAACCGCTCCATATGCGTCAGAATCGGCATAACCAAGGCCGGCGGCCGTGCTGGGCCCCGCCAAAAGTTCTACGCCGATATGATAGCGCGTGTTGGGATGGCCGACAATGCTTAGAGTTGCGTCATTTCCGCGCGCCACGGCGGGCATAAAATGGCTTAAAATTATATGGCTGCGGGTTATGAAAATTGTGTTGTCGTAAAAATCGACATTCATGCCGAGGGCTTCGGTTACGAAGCGCAGGGGAACGAGGGTTCTGTCGTCGATAATTGTGGCGGGTACGTCAAGCGCAACCTCGCGGCCGTTGACGGAGGCGGTTTCATTGTCGATATACAGCACAATTTCCAGGTTTTTGGCGGGTGTTTCCTTGAGGACTTCCACGCGCCGCGCGGACTCGTTCCAGTCCACAGCCCCGCCCAAAAGCTCCACAAAAGCGCGCATTGGAACTAGGCTGCGGTTGTCTATGACGGAAACATTTATATCCGCCCTAACTCCGTCTAGCTCAATTGGAAAGGCCGCCACCATTTGCGCCGATGTTAAAATCAGCGCAAGTGCCAAAAATAAGCCATTTGCAAATCTTCTCATGCTTCACCTATTCAATATCAACATCAAAATCTATATCCATTTCCGGCTGAGGCATCTGCCAGAAATCGCGGAAAATTCGTTCATTTCGTTGAGCGTCGGCCTGCGCCAGCCACAAATCCAAATATTGCCTATAATGCTCAAAGCGCAAATTGTCCTCATGCCAAGGCTTCCAAATTTCGGCCTCGGGGAAGGCAAAATCGAAACGCTCAATCAAATAGAAACCGAAATTTCCGTTGGTTAAAGACGTAACCTCGGTTAGGGTTCCCGCCTCTAAAGTCATGGCGAAGTCGACAATTTCTTGACTTACGGGGAAATTGTTCAAAGGCAGGGGCAGAATATCTGCAACATTTTCATCCTCGCCCCGAATAATCTCGCGAATATCCCCAAAAAGCACGTTTTCCCACTCGCCTTGCGCCTCCTCGAAGCTTGCGCGCTCCACAAAATACACAAAGGGCTGCCAATAATTTTGGCTGTTTTCGTTCTTATAGTCCTCAAAATCTTGCGCAAGCCGCTCATCGGTTATTTCCACGCGCCCCGCAACCTCCTCGGCCACCATTGCCGCCAAAGTCTGCATTTCCACATATCTGTAGAAAGCGGCGCGGCTAAAGCCCATTTGCGCAATTAAATCCTGCCCCTCCCAAGTGAACCATGCGCGAATATTGTCGGCCTCGGCGCGGGCATTTTCAATGTCCTCCGTGCTGAGGAAAATGCCCAATTCGTCGGCCCTTCCCGCCAGTACATGAATTTCTGTCAGCGATTCAAAGGCAATTTCCGCAATGCTCATATCGTCCATCATCCAGAGCCAATCGCCCAATTGGTCGCGCGTCATTTCCCATTGATAATGGAATTGCGAAATGGGAATTCGCGTTCCGTCAATGGTGCCGATAAAGCTTAGACTGCGGTTGTTAATAAACATAATCGTGCCTATAATCACGATAAATGCGGCAAAAATCCCCACCGCAATTTTAATAGTGTTGTCCTTATTCCTAGAACTTTGTTTTTTTGACATATTTCCCTATCCTTTCGCTTTTGTTTTGAATAACAAATTCGATTGTAACATATTTCCCAAAATTACACAAGTCCTAATTTAATTTTCGAGCAAAATTATAATGCGGATGCCGTCGGGGTCGTGGCTAATGTATTCAACTTCGAGGGA